>CAZPTD010000190.1:0-8625 GCA_964588915.1 uncultured Neomegalonema sp.
GCCGGGATGACACGGGCGAGGTTGGCTCCATCAGAACCGATCAGACGATAGGGCCGGTTCGCCGCACGCTCGGCCCCTCGGCCCTGGATCCCGGCTCTGCGCGCTTCGCGCTCGGCCGGGACGACACGGGCGAGGTTGGCTCCATCAGAACCGATCAGACGATATCGCCGCGCGCCTCAGTCCTCGCGGAACGCCCGCTCGAAGTGATCCTCGATCGGCTTGACGAAATAGGACAGCGCCGTCCGCTCGCCGGTCGAGATGAACACCTCGACCGGAATGCCCGGCCGGCGCATCTCCGCGTCGAGCGCCGCCCAATCCTCGGTCGTGACGTCGATCCGCGCGACGAAATAGGGCTCGCCGGTGCGCTCGTCCTCCGAGACGTCCGCCGAGACGTGAACGACCGCGCCGGTGATCTCGGGAGTCGTCGTCGTGTCGGCGCCGGTGAAGCGCAGCGTCGCCTCGCGCCCGACCACGACGCGGTCGCCGTCCGTCGGTCGCACGCGGCCCTCGATCGAGAAGCCTTCGTCCGGCACGATCCACAGCACGGTCTCGGCCGGCGTCACCACGGCGCCGACATTGTTGACCTTGAGCTCGTGGACCGAGCCGGCTTCGGGCGCGACGAGTTCGGCGCGCGCCAGCCGGTCGAGCGCTTCGGCCTCCTGCTCCTGCAGAACCGCGACCCGCGCCGCGAGCTCGCGATACTCTCGCCAGGCTTCGAGCCGGTCCGTCTGGTCGCCGCTCGCGATCTGCACGCGCAGCTCGCTGACGCGGACGCCGGCCGCGGTGATCTGGGCGCCGATCTCCTCGAGCGAGCCGCCGAGGCGCGTTCGCTCGCGCTCGAGAGCGAGCACGCGGTCCACCGTCGCGAGCCCGTCCTCGTAGAGGCCGCGCACCTGCTCGTGCTCGAGCCGGATCAGCCTCAGCTGCTCGCGGATCGAGACGCGCTGCGCCTCGAGTCCGACCATCCGCTCTTCGAGCTGGGCGATCTGGAGCGCGAGCTGCTCGCTGCGATTGGCGCTCGCGTCGCGCTGGAGCTCGAAGAGCCGGCGCTCCTGCGTCATCACCCGCTCGGCGACGGGCCCGTATTCCGCGAGCGCTTCGGGAAACCGGATCTCCGGCAGGTCCTGGGCCACGGCCTCGAGGCGGGCGCTCTTGGCGAGAAGACCGATCAGCTCCGCCCGGATTTCGCCGAGACGGGCTTGGATCTGGGTCGCGTCGAGCCGGATCAGGACTTGGCCGGCGGCGACGCGGTCGCCGTTCTCGACCAGGATCTCGGCGACGATCCCGCCGTCGCGATGCGCGACCTCGGCCTTGCGCTCGACGATCACCGATCCCGAGGCGATCACCGCGCCGGAGAGCTGCGCCGTCGCCGCCCAGCCGAACACGCCGACGCCGAGAAGGCCGACGATGGCGAAAGCGAAGAAGACGCGGGCGCGCACTGAGAAACGCTTCGGTTTGTCGGCCATCTCGCGAGCTCCCTATCGCCGCCGCGGCGGCGTTCTCCGCCTGGTCAGTCGTTCGCCGCCGCCGGCCGCACGCGCGCGCGCGGTCCCTGCTCGATTTTCGCGGGCTCCGGCCGCGCCGGCGGGCGCTGAGCGCCTTCTCGCCGCGTCTCGCCGAGGATCTCGTCCTTCGGCCCGAGCGCCGCCAAGCGCCCGTTCTGGATCACCGCGACGAGATCGCAGGCCGCGATGCCGCTCGGCCGGTGCGTGATCACGAGGGCGACGCCGCCGCGCGCCTTGACGCCTTCGAGCGCGCGCGTGAGCGCGGCGTCGCCCTCGCGGTCGAGGTTCGAGTTCGGCTCGTCGAGCACGACGAGGAACGGATCGCCATAGAGCGCGCGGGCGAGCGCGATGCGCTGGCGCTGACCGGCCGAGAGCGCCGAGCCGTTCGGGCCGAGCTCGGTCTGGTAGCCGTCGGGCAGCCGCACGATCATCTCGTGCACGCCGGCCGCCTGCGCGGCGGCGAGGATCTTCTCGCTGTCGGGCTCGGGCTCGAGCCGCGCGATGTTCTCGGCGACGGTCGCGTCGAAGAGCGAGACGTCCTGCGGCAGATAGCCGATCTGGCGCCCGAGCTGCTCCTCGCCGAGCTGGTCGAGCTCGGCGCCGTCGAGCCGCACGGCGCCGCGGGCGAGCGGCCAGACGCCGATGATCGCGCGCACGAGAGACGACTTGCCGCCGCCGGACGGCCCGATCACCGCGAGCGCCTGGCCGGCCGACAGATCGAAGCTGACATCGGTCAGGATCGCCGTCTTCGAGCCCGGCGCGACGACGGCGACGCTCTCGACCGTCAACGCCTGCCGCGCCGGCGGCAGCGACATCTTCTCGTCCTCGTCCTCTAGCCCGCTCAGCGTCTCCTTCAGTCGCGCGTAGCTCCGGCGCGCGAGCGACAGGTTCTTCCACTGGCCGATCGCCATGTCGATCGGCGCCAGCGCGCGCGAGGTCGCGACCGAGGCGGCGATGATCGCGCCGGCGGTCAGCTCGCCGCCGATGGTCAGATACGCGCCGAGGCCGAGCACCGCGGATTGCAGGATCATTCGCAGCATCTTGGCGAAGCCGCTGAACGACGAGGAGAGGTTGCTCGACCGGGCGTGATACTCGAGATGGCGCTGATTGGCGGCCTCGAAGCGCGCGACGGCCCGCGAGGTGAGGCCCATGGCGCGCAGGATCTCGGCGTTGCGGGCGTTCGAGTCGGCGACGCGGGTGCGCTCGACCTCCGAGCGCTGGGTCGCGACGCTGCGCCGCTTGGTCAGGAACTCCGTCGCGCCGGCGAGAAGCGCCAGGAAGATCGCGCCGCCGAGCGCGAGCGCGCCGAGCCAGGGATGCAGGATGTAGATGAAGGCGATGTACATCGGCGACCACGGCAGATCGAGCATCGCGATCGGCCCTTGGCCGGACATGAACTGCCGGATGACGTCGACGTCGCGGCTGCGCTCGCGGGCCTCGGCCGCCGAATAGCCGTAGCGCGGCATGTCGACGGCGACGCGGTGGGCGAGCGGCGCCAGCTTGCGGTCGAACTGCGCGCCGAGCCGCTGCATGATCTGCGTGCGCGTGACGTCGAGCACGCCGTGAAAGAGGTAGATCCCGATCGCGAGCACGGAGAGCGCGACCAAGGTCGGCACGCTCTGGCTGGTGAGCGCCCGATCGTAGATCTGCAGCATGTAGAAGGCGCCGTTGAGCGCGAGCACGCTGACGACGCCGGAAAGCGCGAAGAGAAAAACGAGCGTCCATTTGAACCGCGGCAGCGCCGAGGCCGGCGACGGAACCGCGCGTCTGCGGCGTCTGCTCCGTTCTGCGCTCATCTCGACCAGTCCCCTCTTCCGCCCGCGCCGCCGCCGAACGCGCCCGGCGACGCCCGCTTCCCGCAAGGGTCATACCGCCCGCGCGCCGCGCGGCCGCGTCGTTGATGTCACAGCCCTTCCGAGCGCCTTCTAGAGCGTCTCGGCTGTCGAGCGGAAGCCGGAAAATGGGCCTCGGCGCGAATCGTCTCGATCGCGGTCGCCGTCGCGGCGGCTATTCCGGCGCGAGGAGGAAGACGCCGCGCTCGGCGCGAACGAGGATGCGCGGCTCGCGGCCGGCCAGCGCTCGGACCGCGCGGATCTCGCCGTCGATGCGGAAGGACGCCAATTCGATCCAGCCGCCATCCTCGAACGCGACGACGCGCAAGATCCGGCGCCCGTCGGCCGGCAGCGCGAGCACATGGCGTCCGTCGTCGTCGAAATCCGCGGTCGCCGCGAGGCCGAGCTCGCGATCGCCGATCGCGTGGTTCGAAAAGCCGCGCCGAGATCCGAGCTCGATCAAGGCGCCGTCGCGATACGCCCATAGCCTCAGCACGCCGCCGATATGCGGCGTCTCGACATAGGCGATCTGAAGCTCGTCGCCGCCGAGAAAGGGCGCGATCGCGGCGATGTTCAGCCATCGGTTCGATCGGCCGATAAAGGGCGTGCTCGCGCGCTCGACCAGGCGGCCGTCCTCGAGACCGTAGAGCGTCACCGCGGCGCCGGCGCGCGTCGATGAGCGGATGGCGACCACTTCGACGCGGCCGTCGCCGTCGAGATCGGCGAGCCGCGGCGTGACGTCCTCGAACACCTCCGACTCCGGCAGCGCGAGCCGCAGCTCCCCGCCCTCGGCGGTGCGCACGGCGAGCGCCGCCGCCTCGATCGCGTCGCCGAGCGCGCCGTGGCGATAGCGGGTCGTCGGCGTCGAGTACCAGGCGGCGACGATGTCGCCGCCGTCGCGCGTGGCGAGGCCCGCATCCGGCGGACCGTCGGGCGCCGGCGCGACCGCCGGGCGCTCGAAATCCGGCGTCGCGTCGGGCGCCGCCTCCAGGCGCCAGCCCTCTTGAGCGCGCGCGGACGGCGTCGTTGCGCCCCAAAGCACGGCGCCGGCGAGCAGAGCGACCGCCGCCGCCGAGCCGGCCCAGCGCAGGCGCGCCGTTCTCACGCCGTCTTCCAGGCCCCGTCCACGAGCCGCAGCGCGCCGGTCGCGCCGTCCTCGAGCTCCGGCGGCAAGAGCGCCGCCGGCATGTCCTGGAACGCGACCGGACGCAGCCAGCGGCCGATCGCCAGCGAGCCGACGGACGTCGCCCGAGCGTCGGTGCTCGCCGGATAGGGGCCGCCATGCATCATCGCGTGGCAGACCTCGACGCCGGTCGGGAAGCCGTTGGCGACGACGCGGCCGGCCGCGCGCGACAGATGCGGCAGAAGCCGCGCGGCGAGCGGATGGTCCGCCTCCTCGAGCTGGAGCGTCGCGGTGAGCTGGCCTTCGAGCCCGCGCGCGACGCCGACCATCTCCTCCTCGCTCGCGCAGGCGACGATCACGCCCGCAGGGCCGAACACCTCGTGGCGGAGGCTGGCGTCGGCGCTCCAGCGCTCGGCGGTCACCTCGTAGACCGCCGGCGCGACGTTGCACGCGCCTTCGGCCGACGCGCCCGAGCCGCGGCGGTCGTCGTCGCCGCGGGCGTCGAGGGCGCTGCGATAGGCGTTGGCGATGCCCGGCGTCAGCATCGGCTGCGCGGCGATCGTGGAGACCGCCGCCGACGCGGTCGCGACGAAGCCGGAGAGCGCCTCGCCGGCGAGGCCGACGACGACGCCCGGATTGGTGCAGAACTGGCCGACGCCGAGCGTCAGCGAGCCGACCCAGCCCTTGGCGATCGCCTCGCCGCGCGCGTTCAAGGCGTTCGGCAACAGGAACACCGGATTGACGCTGCCGAGCTCGCCATAGAACGGGATCGGATCGGGCCGCGCCGTCGCCATGTCGAAGAGCGCGCGGCCGCCGCGCAGCGAGCCGGTGAAGCCGACGGCGCGGATGAGCGGATGCTTGACCAGCGCGCCGCCGACCGCGTGGCCGGCGCCGTGCACGAGCGAGAACACGCCCGCCGGCATGCCGGTCTTGGAAGCGGCCTCGGCGATCGCCTCGGCGACGAGCGCCGAGACGCCGGGATGCGCGGGATGGCCCTTGAAGACGACCGGGCAGCCCGCGGCCAGCGCCGACGCGGTGTCGCCGCCCGCGACCGAGAAGGCGAGCGGGAAGTTCGACGCCCCGAAGACGGCGACCGGGCCGAGCGGAACATGCGTCAGCCTGAGGTCGGGACGCGGCAGCGGCGTCCGGTCGGGCAGCGCGCCGTCGAGCCGGGCGCCGAGATAGGAGCCTTCCTCGATCCAGTCGGCGAACATGCGCAGCTGTCCCGTCGTGCGGCCGCGCTCGCCATTGAGACGCGCCTCGGGCAACGCCGACTCCTGGACGCCCCTCTCGGTCAGCGCGGTCCCGCGCGCCTCGATCGCCTCGGCGATCGCGCGCAGGAAGGAGGCGCGCTCCGTCCGCGTCTTGGCGGCGTAGATCGGGAAGGCCTCCTCGGCGGCGCGGGCGGCGCGGTCGACGATCGCCTCCGAGCCTTCGGCGAAGGCGGGCTCGATCTCCGCTCCGGTCGCCGGCGCCACCGCGCGGAACGCGCCGTCTCCGACCGTCCACTCGCCGGCAATCAAATGTTCCGTCCGCATCGCCTTCCTCCGAGTCCGCGTGTCCGGGCGGCGCGCGCCGCCCGCGTTCACGGCCCGGTTTAACGCCTCCTCCGCATGCGGCAACCGTCATCGGCGGCCTGGACATTCGGCCTGCGTTGATCGCAATCAATGCGGCCGGCCGCCGCCGCCGCTCAATGGAGCGCCGCGGCGCGGGTCGACGCCCTTTGGCCGTTCGAGAGGAGATGACGATGAGCCACACGCCCCACGAATTGGCGGAAGCCTTTCCCGAGCATGCGGAGAAGATCTCGGCGCTCAAGCAGTCGAACGCGCATTTCGCCCGGCTCGCTGACGAATATCACGAAGTCAACCGCACGATCCATCGGGCCGAGACCAATGTCGAGCCGATGGACGACTTTCATATCGAGGATCTTCGCAAGCAAAGACTGCGGCTCCTGGACCAGATCAGCCCGATTCTCCGTTCTGAGAACGGCTGATCCTGCGCGCGACGCGCCGACGCGCGCTCCGGCGCGACGACGCAGACGCGATTCTTAGTCCGAAAAGATCCAAGCCTTCCGCTTGACGGCTTACCGCCGGGCGTCGTCGCGTCCGCGCCGGAGCGCGGCGGCGCGTCCGGCGATCGGCTGCGCCGTCGATCCGCGTCATTCGCGGTCGCGCGCGATCTCACCCTGTAACCGCGTCGCCTCGATCGATCGCCGACGAACGTCGCGGCGTTCGCCCGATGGGCGAATTAGCCATAATTCCGCCACGAACCTCGACTGGTTCTCTTGATCGCGCGGATCGAGCGCGTGAAGGTGCGGCCATGACAGGACTGACAAAGGTTGTGGCGATCGCCGCATGCGCGGCCGTCTGTGACGCGACGCAAGCGCGCGCGCAGGGATTTACGCCCGGCGAGGTCGAGCAGCTTGCGGCTCAATGCGCCTCCTGCCATCAGGTTTTTTTCGGCACGCGCGCCCGCCGCGCGTCCGGCGTCCCTGATATTCGCGGCCAAGAGGCCGAGGAGCTCCTCGAGCACCTCAGAGATTTCAAGAGCGGCAGGCGGAGACATCTCATCATGACGCACATCGCCGGCCAGCTGAGCGAAGCAGAAATGCTGGCGCTCTCCGAATACTACGCCGCTCAACCTCGCGAATGACGCGAACGTCGCTCGCGCATCCTCCAATCCGGTCCGCTCTCATGAAGATTCATCCGTCGCCGCGCTCCACGCCGAACGAGCGGGCCGAGTCGACGCCGCCGGGCGCGACCGATCGGCCTTCCGGCGCCAGCCGCCTCACCCGCCGCGGCTTCGTCGCTCTGTCCTCGATCGCGACGGCCTCGCTCACCGCGCCGGCGATCGCGCAGGCGCGCGCTCGGATCGTCGTCGTCGGCGGCGGTCCGGCCGGAGCGACGACGGCGCGCTACCTCAAGCGCGCGGATCCGTCGCTCGACGTGACGCTCCTGGGCAGCGCCGATCAGTATACGACCTGCTTCTTCTCGAACATGTATCTCGCCGGCTTCTGGTCGCTCCGAGCCCTCACCTTCGGTTACCGCAGTCTCGCCGACCGCTATGGCGTGCGATTCATGCGCGACATCGCGCTCGGCGTCGACAGGGAGCAGCGCCGCGTCATCCTGAGAAACGGCGATCCCTTGCCCTATGACCGCCTGGTGCTGGCGCCGGGCGTCTCCTTCCGCGCGGACGCGATCGAGGGATACGACCTCGCGGCGGAGACGGCCATGCCGCACTCCTATCACGCGGGGTTCCAGACCTATCTCTTGCGGCGCCGGCTGACCGAAATGCGCCGCGGCGGCGTGTTCGTGATCGCCGTTCCGCAGGGTCCCTACCGCGCCGGCACCGCGCCTTACGAGCGGGCTTCGATGATCGCGCATCTCTTCACGCGGATCAATCCGCGGGCGCGGATCATAATCATCGACGCCAAGGACGATTTCGGCCTGCGCGATCGGTTCCTCCGGCTTTGGTCCGAGCTTTACGGCGATATGATCCGGTGGCTTCCGGCGGCGGAGACCGGCGGCGGCGTCGTCGCGGTCGACGCTGCCGAAATGACGGTGACGATCGGCGACGGTTCGCGGATCCAGGTCGACGCGGCCTGCGTCATCCCGCCGCAGCGGGCGGCCGACATCGTGGCGGCGAGCGGGCTGGTCGACGAGACCGGATGGGCGCCCGTCGACGCGGAGACCTTGCGCTCGAGAATCGACCCGAACGTGTTCGTGCTCGGCGACTCTGCGGCGGCGAGCCCGATGCCGAAATCGGCCTTCTCGGCCAACAGCCACGCGCATCGCTGCGCCGCGGTCATTCGCGCCGAGCTCGGCGGCCTCGATCTCCTGCCGGCGCGGTATCGCGCCGTGGCTTGGGCCTATGTCAGTCCGATCGCGGCGATCAAGTCGGGCGCGAGCTACCGGGTTGCCGACGGCGCCTTCGAGCGCGTCGCGGGCTTCGCGACGCCGCCCGAGCAGCGTCTGGACGATTTGCGCGGCAGCGCGCTCGAGGGCGTCAGCTGGTACGCCGGCGTCACCGCCGACATCTTTTCGTAGGCCCGCGGCGGGCGCTCGCGGGGTGGTTTCGAACTTCGCTACATTCATCCGCAAGCGCCGGAGCGCGTTTCGAATCCGAAACCGCCCTATCGTCTGATCGTTTCCGATGGAGCCAACCT
>CAZPTD010000191.1:0-8586 GCA_964588915.1 uncultured Neomegalonema sp.
GATCGAGATCGGCCTTCTCTTCCTCGCGGCGCCGCCGCTCTACCGCCTGACCCTGGGCGGCAAGACGGTCTACGCCGCCGACGACGCCGAGAAGGAGCGATTGGTGGCCGAAGGCCTCGGCGGCAAGGGCCAGATCGATATCGGCCGCTTCAAGGGCCTCGGCGAGATGATGCCGAAGCAGCTCAAGGAGACGACGATGGATCCGAAGACGCGGACCTTGATCCGCGTGCGGATCGACGATGTCGAGCCGGGCGAGACGGCGTCGCTCGTCGAGCGGCTGATGGGCAAGCGGGCCGAGGCGCGGTTCCAGTACATCCAGGAGAATGCGCGCTTCGTCGAGGATCTCGACGTCTGAGGCGCCGCGAAGAGACGCGGAGCGCGTCGATGAGCGAGCGCCTCTCGCCGGCGGCTCGCTCCTCGGGGCTCTTCGCCCCTCGTCGCCGCCCGCGCCGGGCGATCGCGAGCGCGTCAGAGATCCGTGCGCATCCGCCAGAGCTCCGGAAAGAGCTCCACCTCCAGCATGCGCTTGAGATAGCCGACGCCGCTGGTGCCGCCGGTGCCGCGCTTGAAGCCGATGACGCGCTCCACCGTCGTCACGTGGTTGAAGCGCCAGCGCCGGAAATAGTCCTCCAAATCGACCAGCTTCTCGGCGAGCTCGTAGAGCGGCCAATGGCGCGTCGTGTCGCGATAGACGCGCGCCCACATCTCGGCGATCGCGTCCATCGGCGCATGCGGCGCCGCGCTCGGCCGCGCGACAGCCGCCTCCGGAACGGCGAGCCCGCGCCGCGCCGCCAACCCGAGCGCCGCCTGATAGAGGCTCGGCTCGGCGAGCTCCGCCTCGAGCGCCGCCGTCGCCGCCGCGTCATGGGCGTGCGGCCGCATCATCGCCTGGTTGCGGTTGCCGAGCGTGTATTCGACCAGCCGGTATTGCAGCGACTGGAAGCCCGAGGACTGGCCGAGCGCTTCGCGAAACGTCGTGTAGTCGCTCGGCGTCATCGTGCGCAGCACCTCCCAGGCGGAATTGAGCTGCTCCATGATCCGGCTGACGCGCGCCAGGAGCTTCATCGCCTCGGGCAGACGGTCCTCGGCGATCGCGCGGCGCGCGGCGCGCAGCTCGTGCAGCATCAGCTTCATCCAAAGCTCCGAGGTCTGATGCTGAATGATGAAGAGCATCTCGTCCGGCGCGTCCGAGATCGGATGCTGCGCGTCCAAGAGCGCGCCGAGCCGGAGATAGTCGCCATAGGACATCTTTTCGGCGAAGGACGTCTCGGCGCCGTCGGCCGCGGGATCGTAAGGGTCGCTCATCTGACGCTCCTGTCTTCAGAGCGCCGGAGCATAGCGTCGGCGGCGCGGCGAGACGAGCGGACTTCCGGGCGGGCGGCCGATCTGTATAGTCGGCGCGGGACAGCGGTTCACGGCGAGGAGCGGACGGCCATGACCGACGACGTCGATTGGGACGACGCCTACGCCAACGCGGCGCATATTCCGGGCGCCGAGGCCTATCCGCCGCGCTGGGCCGAAGCGGCGGCGGCGTTTCGGGCCGCGGCCGCCGGCGCGCGGCGCGACATGCCCTATGGCGCGCATCCGCGCGAGCGGCTCGATCTCTTCGCGGCCGACGGCGCGCCGCGCGGCCGCGTCGTCTTCATCCATGGCGGCTACTGGAAGGCCTTCGACAAGTCCGGCTGGTCGCATCTCGCCGCGGGCGCCGTCGCGCGCGGCTGGGCCGTCGCCATGCCGAGCTACGCGCTGGCGCCCGAGGCGCGGATCGCCGAGATCGGCCGCCGGATCGGCGCGGCGATCGAGGCGGCTGCGGCGGAGGTCGCCGGGCCGATCCGGCTCACCGGACATTCCGCCGGCGGCCATCTCGCGGCGCGGATGATCGCGGAGGGCTCGCCGCTCTCGGCGGCGACGCTCGGCCGCGTCCGGCGCGTCGTCAGCATCAGCGGTCTCCATGATCTCCATCCGTTGATGAAGACGGCGATGAACGAGACGTTGCGCATCGACGACGCGGAGGCGGCGGCGGAGAGCCCGGCGCTGCTCGCGCCGATCTCGACGGTCGAGACGATCGCCTGGGTCGGCGCCGACGAACGGCCGGAATTCGTCCGGCAGAGCCGGCTCCTCGAAGCGGCCTGGTCGAACGCATGGGCGAATATCGAGCCGGGGCGGCATCATTTCGACGTCATCGAGGGACTGGTTCGACCGGACGCGCCGCTGCTCGCGGCGCTTCTTGGCTGACGGGCGGCGCCGATGCATGCGCAGCCGAAAGGCGAACGTCGCTCATGGCCCGACCTTAGAATTTTCGCGCCGGGAACTTTTCCGCGCCCGGCTCGAGCCCGAGCCGGCGCGCCTGTCGGGCGTCGGCGCTGGAGGACGCGAGGCGCCGCTCCGATCGAGGCGCGCTCACGACGCCGCCAGAGAGAGGCATTGCCGGATGCTCCCTAAGAAACACCTCTTCGAGTTGCCCGAGGACGTCGTCTATCTCGACGGCAATTCGCTCGGGCCGATGCCGAGATCCGTCGCGCCGCGGATCGCGGCGATGCTGGCCGAGGAGTGGGCCGCCGATCTCATCCGGAGCTGGAACGTCCATGGCTGGATGGCTCAGCCCGGCCGCGTCGGCGACCGGATCGCGCCGCTCATCGGCGCGGCGCAGGGCAGCGTCGTCGCCGGCGACACGCTCTCGATCAAGGTCTATCAGGCGCTGGCCGCCGCGCTCGATCTCAGGCCCGACCGCCGCGTCGCGCTTTCGGACAACGGCAACTTCCCGACCGATCTCTACATGGCCGAAGGGCTTCTCGAGAGCCTCGACCGCGGCCATCGCTTGCGCGTCGTCGATCCCGAGGACGTCGCCGAGGCGATCGACGAGACGGTCGCGGCGGTGATGCTGACGGAGGTCGACTACCGCACCGGCCGTCTCCACGACATGGCCGAGATCACGAAGCGCGCCCAGGCGGCGGGCGCCGTCATGATCTGGGATCTCGCCCACAGCGCCGGCGCCTTCCCGGTCGACATCGCCGGCTCGGGCGCGGAGTTCGCCGTCGGCTGCACCTACAAGTACCTGAACGGCGGGCCGGGCGCGCCGGCCTTCATCTATGTCCGGCCCGACCTCGCCGAGCGGGCCTTCCCGGCGCTTTCGGGCTGGCTCGGCCATGATCAGCCCTTCGCCTTCGAGCTCGGCTACCGGCCGGCGCCCTCGATCGAGCGCATGCGCGTCGGCACGCCGCCGGTGATCCAGATGACCGCTCTCGAGGAGGCGCTCGAGCTCTGGGACGACGTCGATCTCGCCGATCTCCGCGCCGCCAGCGTCGCCCTCTCCGAGCAGTTCATCGCCGATGTCGAGCGGCGCTGCCCGGGCCTCGTCCTCGCCTCGCCGCGCGATCCTGAACGCCGCGGCAGCCAGGTCTCCTTCCGCTTCGAGCACGGCTACGCGGCGATGCAGGCGCTGATCGCGGCCGGCGTCGTCGGCGATTTCCGCGCGCCCGACATCATGCGCTTCGGCTTCACGCCGCTCTACATCGACGCCGCCGACGTCGCTCTGGCCGTCGATCGGCTGGAGCGGGTCATCGTCGAGGAAGCCTGGCGCCGGCCCGAGTTCCAGGTCCGCGCTCGGGTCACCTGAGGGCGTCGCGCAGACCGAGCGCGAAGAGGCGCGGCGCTGCGGCCGGGGGGAGGAGCCGCATGCGCAGCGCCGACGATCCCGGCGCTAAGAGGTTCTTGGGGAACGCCGAGACCGATCGCTTGCCGAGCGGCGGTCGCCGCCGCCGGATCAGTTGTCGCCGGCGTCGTCGCGGAACCGACCGCGACGGCCGCGCTCACGCCGATCGCTCCGGTCGAGGACGCCGTCCTCGTTGCGGTCCGCCCGGCGGAAGATCTGGTCGATCGGCCGCGTCATCTCGGCCTGGGTGATCTGGCCGTCGCCGTCGTCGTCGAGCCGCTGGAAGCCGTCCACCATCCGGCCCCGGCTGAAATCGACCCAGAGCGCCTCGAACTCCTGCAGATCGATCGCGCCGTCGCCGCTCGCGTCGAACTCGGCCAGCTTGGCCTCGACCACGCTTTGCGCTTCGTCGCGACCGAGCGCGCCGTCGTCGTTCGCGTCGAGATACGTGAAGAGATGCATCACCGGGCCGCGCGGGCCGTGGCCGCCCATTTCGTGGCCGCCGCGATGGTGGCCGCCATATCCGCGGCCGCGGTCGTGGGCGTAGGAGACGGCGGCGCCGGCGACGAGGGCGACGGCGACGCCGGCGAAGATCAGGCGTTTGGAGTTGCGGTTCATGTTCAGGCTCCGTTGTTTGCTGCGGATGAGCCCGAGATAGGCGGAGGTTGTCGCAGAACTTCGCCCGCTCGACCGGGCTTTCGTCGCCGTTTGTCGCGGCTCGCCGATTTGCGACAATCGGATACAACTTTCCGCGCGCGGCGGCCGCGCGATCGCTCACAATGGGATCCATGACCGAAGCGACGCCTCATATCGCCATCGTCGACGACCACCGCGACATCCGCGAACCGCTCGCGCGGTATCTGGAGAAGAACGGCTATCGCGCCACTCCGCTCGAGAGCGGCGCGGCGCTGCGCAAGGCGCTGAAGACCGGCGCCATCGATCTCATCGTCCTCGACGTCATGATGCCCGGCGAGGACGGCCTCGCCATCTGCCGCGATCTCCGGGCGCCGGGCGGCGCGTGGGAGGACACGCCGGTGATCTTCCTCACCGCGATGGAGGAGGATGCGGACCGCATCGTCGGGCTCGAGCTCGGCGCGGACGACTATGTGGTCAAGCCGTTCAATCCGCGCGAGCTTCTGGCGCGGGTGAAGGCGGTCCTGCGCCGCAGCGCCGGCCCTCGGGCGCGCCGCGAGGCGCCCTCGAGCGCGCGTCTGCGCTTCGATCGCTGGCGGTTCGACCTCGCGCGGCGCGAGCTCGTGGGAGAGGACGGCGTCGTCACGCCGCTGAGCGCCGCCGATTTCCGCCTGCTCCGGACCTTTGTCGAGCGCCCGGGCGTCGTGCTGACCCGCGACCAGCTCTTGGACATCACCAGCGGGCGATCGGCGCAGGTCTTCGATCGCAGCATCGACAATCAGGTCAGCCGGCTGCGCCGAAAGATCGAGAGCGATCCGAAGGAGCCGACCCTGATCAAGACCGTTTGGGGCGGCGGTTACGTCTTTGCGGCCGAGGTCGTCGAGGAGAAAGAGGGGCGCCGGTGATCCGTCGGGCCTTGGCTTGGCTCGCGCGGCGTCGGCCTTGGCCGACATCGCTCAGAGGCCGGCTGATCGCGCTGCTGCTCGCGGCGCTCTTGCTCGCGCAGGCGGTCGCGCTCGCCTTCTTCTTCGACGAACGCCGGCTGGCGGTGCGGGCGGCGCTTGCGGAGGAGGCGATCTCGCGCGCGGCGAGCGTGGCGCTCCTTATGGAGCGTCTCGAGCCCGAGCTGCAGGACGGCGTGCTGACGGCCGCGTCGACCCGGCTCGCGCGCTTCGACGTCTCGACAGCGCCCTTGGAGCCGCGCCCTGGCTTCGGTCGCGAGTCGCGGCGGCTGCGCGCCTATCTCGTCGCGACGCTCGACGAGATGTCCGACCGCAACTGGTCGCGGCGCGTGCGCGTCAGCTTGGCCGAACCGCGGCCCGGCGGCTGGCGCGGCGATCGCGGGCGCGACCGGCGCGGCCGCGATCGTCGACACGGGCCGTTGTCGCTGATGATCTCCATCGATATCGGCGGCGGCCAGTGGCTGAATGTCGAGACGCGGTTCCGTCGGCCGCCGCTGCAATGGGCCTGGCCCTCGATCCTGTCGATGGCGCTGACGGCGGTGGCCATCATCGTGATCGTCTCCGTCACCATCGGACGGCTGACGCGCCCGTTGCGCGATTTGGCGGCCGCGACGGAGCGGTTCGGCCGCGGGGCGCGGGGAGAGCCGATCGCGGAGCGCGGGCCGGTCGAGGCGCGCCGTCTCATCGCGACCTTCAACGCGATGCAGGAGCGGCTCACCCGGTTCGTAGCCGATCGGACGCGCCTTTTGGCTTCGATCAGCCATGATCTGCGCACGCCGCTCACGGCGATGCGAATCCGGGCCGAGCTGGTCGAGAACGAGGAGACCCGCGGCAAGCTGATCGAAGGGCTCGACGACATGCAGCGTATGGTCGAAGCGACGCTCGTCTTCGCCAAGCAGGACGCCGCCGAGGAGCCGACGCGCCCGGTCGACCTCGCCGCCTTGGTGGAGAGCGCGGTCGAGGATTTCGTCGATCTCGGCGCGACGGTCGAGATGGCGGCGCTCGAGCGCTGCGTCGTCGACTGCCGGCCGGACGCGCTCAAGCGCGCGCTGCGCAATCTCATCGAGAACGCCGTGCGCTATGGCGATCGCGCGTTCGTGTCGATGCGCGTCGGCGACCAAGCGGCGACGATCCGGGTCGATGACGAGGGACCGGGCGCGCCGCCCGAGAAAACGGAGTCGCTGTTCGAGCCTTTCGCGCGGCTCGAGGAGTCGCGAAGCCGCGAGACCGGCGGCGTCGGCCTCGGCCTCTCGATCGCGCGCTCGATCGTCCGGGCGCATGGCGGCGACGTGACCCTCTCCAATCGCCGCGAAGGCGGGCTGAGGGCGGAGATCACGCTGCCGATGACGTCGTAGACGCCGCTCTGTAGCGATCGCGCCGGCGCCAGATGAGGAAGGACGACACGGACGCTTCGAGCGTCCGCGAGAGCGTCGAAAGCGACAGGCCGCGCCGCGCGCGCCCGCTCGGCGGCGGAACCGGCCGCTCTGCGCGCCGTGACGCCGGGCTCGGACGCGCGCGACGCCGCCGGCGGGCGGCGCTCGACGCGTCGCGCCCGAACGACGAGAGCCCGGCCGTAGGTCCTGGCGCGCAGCGCTCGGCGCCGGTCTCGCCGTCGCGATAGGCGACGCCGAAATCGATCGAGGGCTCCCAGACGGCGGTGATCGCGTCGAGCGGGATCGTGATCCGCGCTGGGACGGCGTCGAAGGACACCGTGACGTGGACGGCGTCCGCGCGCGCGTCGAGGTCGGTGAACTCGCGCTCGAACACGATGACGATCTCCTCGGGATGCTGATCGCGTATCCGAGGCGGCAAGACGACGCCGGGCGCCCACGCGCAATATTCGACATAGAGGGCGTGCGGGCCGACGCCGTGGCGGGCCGTCGCTTCGAAGAGGGCCGCGAGCTCGGGCGCGCTCGGCGTCTCGTAGAGCCGCTCGAAGTCGAAATGATGGGCCGGCGCCGATCCGGCGCCGAGGATAATCGCCGCGGTCGTCGCGGCGCCCAGGCGCTTATGCATCGAGCGCTCCGCCTGGCTGCGTTTACGAAGGCGTCCGATGTTCTCCGCCCGAGGCCGCGATTTGGCAAGGGGCGCCCGAGATCAGCCGTATCGGCGTCGCCGCGTTCTCGATCGACGCCGGCGCGCGGCGCGTCGACGCCGGTCAAACAGCGCGCGCCCGGCTCTGCGTCTTCGACACGACCTGCCCGAAACGCGCCGAGTTCTACGGCGAGAACGACGTCGTCGGGGTGGCCAAGACCGCCGATCGAGCGCGGCGGCGACCAGGGCCGCGACCGCTCCCGAGCATCGCCGCGCCGGCTCGAGCTCCGGCTCCGAAACCGGGTCGCCTGAGGGCGGCGCGCGCGCGTCGGCGGCTGGACATCCGGGCGGCGCGAGCGGAAACTGGCTGCGAGCTCTTCGTTCCAACCGTCGTCCGGCGCGGCGACCTCGGCGCTGGAGAACGACGTGAGTCGCGAGCGGATCAACGAAATCTGCGCCGAGTTTCCAGGGGCCGAGATGTCCGATCCCTGGGGCGGCGGACATGACGCGTGGAAGGTCGGCGGCAAGCTGTTCGCCTGCATCGGCGCGGCGACGCCGGGCGTCTCGGTCAAGACGGAGAGCGTCGAGACGGCCGAGATGCTGATCGACGTCGGCGTCGGCGCGAAAGCGCCCTACTTTCATCGTTCCTGGGTCCTGCTGCCCTTCGACGCGCCGGAGGAGGAGCTGCGGCGCCGTCTCGCGCAGTCCTATCGCCTGGTCCGCCGGCGCCTCGCCAAGAAGGCGCAGGCGGGTCTTGCGCCTTTCGACTGACGGCGCGATCGCGGTCCGGAAAGCCGCCGACGACGCGCGCGTCGAAGGCTCCGGCGACCGGCGAACGAACCGCAGCGATCGAGATATTCAATGCATGAAATTTCGGGCTTGAAATGTCTCCTAACCGCGTTCAGTCTGCTATGATGGAGCGTGGCGGAAGATCGCGGGGCGCGGGCGACGGATGGAGGAGACCATGGGGATCGTTTCTCGGCTCTTCGGCGGCGGCGGATCGGCGGACAAGGCGGTCCGGCCGCAAGCGCTCGGCCCGAGCGCGCATGAGGACGCGTTCGCGCGCGATCGGCTGCCGCCGCCGGATCAATGGCCCGTCCTCAATCTCGACGGTTTCGACTATTCGGAGCGGCTGAACGCGGCGGTGGAGTTCACCGACCGCATGGTCGAGAAGGGCTTCGGCGACCGCACGGCGCTCATCGGCAACGGCCGCCGGCGCAACTATAAGGAGCCAACCGCCAGGACCAACCGGCACGCCCGCGCGCGTCGGGATGAATTCGGCGTCCGGCCCGGCCATCGCGTGCT
>CAZPTD010000192.1:0-8553 GCA_964588915.1 uncultured Neomegalonema sp.
CGCTCGGCCCCTTGGCCCTGGATCCCGGCTCTGCGCGCTGCGCGCTCGGCCGGGATGACAAGGGCGAGGTCGGCTCCGTCAGAACCGATCGGACGATAGCGGCCGTCGCGAGACGCGCCGTCATCCCGGAAAGCCGCAGGCTTATCCGGGATCCAGGGCCGGTTCGCCGCAGGCTCAGCCCCTGGCCCTGGATCCCGGCTCTGCGCGCTTCGCGCTTGGCCGGGATGACAAGGGCGAGGTCGGCTCCATCAGAACCGGTCAGACCATAGGGTGTGAACTCATAGATCCAGCGGCGTGACGGGCTCGGCGAACCCCAGAACCGAGCTGACAACAGCTGGATCTATGCGTTCGCACCCTAATCCTCGGCCGCGTCCTCCGCCGGAACGAGCCGCGTCACGCCGACGGCCGCCGCCTCGGCCTCGCGGCGCGAGAGCGTGAGCGGCGCGTAGCCGCCGGAGCGCCAGAGCGGCGAGAAGTCGTCGTAGTGGCGTGACAGAAAATGGCCGCTCTGCCCGGTCGCGATCGCGAATACCGACCGGTCGAGATCCGCGAAGTCGAAGACCGCTCGGAAGCCGCCGGCGTTGACCGTCCGGTAGGGCTCCTCGCCCGATCCCGGAAACTCGGTGCGTTTGAGCGTGTAGCCGCCGCCGCCGGCCTCGTGACGGATGGTGAAGAACACGTTGATCGCCGGCGTCGCGTCGAAAACGAGATGCCGGTGGACCGCCTCGTGGGCGCGGCCCCAGCGCCAGGCGGAGATGTCGCCATAGGCGGCGGAGAGCTCGGCCAGCGCGTCGTCGAGGGCGCGGCGCGCCATGTCGCGGCAATTCTCGACCGCCGGCGTCCGCGCGTCGTCGCACCAGCGCCGCCCGACGCCCTCCGGGTTGCGATAGACGCGCTCCAGAAACTCGGGCCGCGCCGCCTCGAAGCCGACCGCGGCCTCGCCGAGGTCGTCCTCGATGAGCCGCCGCGTCAGCGCCCGCGTCCAGGCGGCGAAGATCAGCGGCTCGGCCCGGAGCGCGTCCATCTGCACCTCTTCGCCGGTCCCGTACCAGTCGCGCAGCCGCTCGAGCGCCTCGCGCCGCGCGTCCGACTCGTTCTCGAGGTCGTCCCAGAGCGGCGCCGCGATCAGCGGCAGAAGCACGCGCGCCATCTCCGACGCCTCGTCGGACTGCATCGCCTGAAAGCCGCTCAGCGTGTGGAGCTCGCGATTGGCCAAGAGCTGCTCGAGCCGGGCGATGCGGTAAGGCGCCGGCCAGTCGTAGCCGAGATGCCGCGGGTAGGCGCCGACGCGCGGTCGGTTGTTCGCCGCCGCGACATAGCCGCTCGCCGGGTTGCGCTCGAGCGGCAGCGCTTCGGGCGCGACGAACCCGTCCCAATCGTTCTCGGCGAGCCAGCCCGCGCCCGGGAGCCGGCCGCGCGTCCGGCTGTCGAGGCGCCGGAGCGGCGCGCGGCCGACCGCCATGCTCGCGATCTCGCGCCGATCGGCGACCACGATCACCTGCGGCGGCGCGACGAAGAAGCGCCGGAGCGCGAGCGCCGCTTCGACCGAGCGCGCGCGCATGAGCCTGAGCGCGCCCTCGATCGTCGCGTCGTCCTCGGCGAGCGTCGTCCAGGAGAGCGCGAGGACATGGCCCTCCGGCGTGACGCTGGCGAGGGCCGGCCAATCGAGCGGCAGAACCGGCCCGTGCCGCGTGCGCAGAAGCGAGACCTCCACCGCCCGCCCATCGGCGAGCGCGATCGTCTCCGTGCGCTCTTCGAAGGGCGCCCAGCCCTCGGGCGTCAGATACTGCGTCGGGTCGTCCGAATTGACCTCTTCGATGTAGAAGTCGCCCGAGTCGGCGTAGAGCGCGGCGAAGCCCCAGGCGATCTGCTCGTTTCGACCGACGAGCACAACGGGCGCGCCCGGCAAGGTCGCGCCGATGACGCCGCCGTCGCCGAATTCGAGCCGCGCGACGTACCAGACGCCGGGCGTGGTCAGCGGCAGATGCGGATCCGCGGCGAGGAGCGGCGCCCGCGTCGCCGAGCGGGCGCCGGAGACCGCCCAGACGTTCGAGGCGCCGCCGAGGCGCGCCGCGTCGCCGCCGAAGGGAAACGGAAAGCGCTCGGCGAGCGCCGCCATCGCCGGGTTCGGGTCGCGGTTCGCCAGCACGCCCGGATCGCGCGGCGCGTTCGCGTCGAAGGCGGCGTTGTCGACGCCGGTCGGAAAGAGGTCCTCGGCGCGCTCGAGGCCGAGGCCGTAGGCGACGCGCGCGCGGTCGAGCTCGGCGGCGAACGGGCTCGACACCGCGGCGCTCATCAGCTTCAGCGTCGCGATCGAATCCTCGGGCGCCCAGGGCTCGACCGTGGCGCCGAGAAAGAGCAGCTCGGGCGCGCCGGCGCCGAGCGCGTCCTCGTTGACGATGTCGATCCAGGCGTTCACGCCGGCGGCGTAGGCCTCGAGGGTTCGGCGGGCGTCCGGCGACAGCGCCTCGAGCGACGCCCGGGCGGCGCCGTCGATATCGAGCGCGCGCGCGGTCTCGTCGATGCGCAGCAGCGCGGCTTCGAACGCCTTCGGGTCGCCCTCGAAGGAAAGCGCCGTCAGCCAGGCCGGCGCGAGCTCGGAAAGGCGGCCCGAGGCGACGCGGCGGCCGAGCTCCATCTGCCAGAGCCGATCCTGGGCGTGGACGAATCCGAGCGCGAAATAGACGTCGCGTTCGGTCTGGCCGAAGATATGCGGCACGGCGCGGCTGTCGCGGATGATCTCGACCTCGGCCACGAGCCCCGGCGCGGCGAATTCGTCTCCGTAGTCGGGCAGCGAGCGGACGGTCAGCAGATAGAGCGTGCCGATCGCCAGCGCCGCGACCGCGACGACGGCGAGGACGGTCCATTTCAGCAGCCGCAAGACGCCCATGACGCCCCTTCCTCACCCACGCGCCGCGCGGGCGCCCATCCGGACGTCCTTATCACGCGCATATTCCGCTCGAAAACAACCCAGTCGGCGCATCGCGCGAACGTCTTCGCGCGTTGCGCGCCTTCCCCGACGCGCCGGCGTTGGCGCTCGTCGCCGGGCGATGTCCGCTTGACTGGCGCGGGCCGCTCAGGGCCTTAGGTAGCGCACGCGCCGCGGGCGAACCGCCGGCCCGTCGCGCGGCGGCGGGCGCGCGCCCCGGGAGGAAACAGTCGAAAGGAAAGAGCAAATGGCGAAGACCGCGTTTATCGGCCTGGGCGTGATGGGCTATCCGATGGCCGGGTGGCTCAAGAAGGCGGGGCACGACGTCGTCGTCTACAACCGCACCGCGGCGAAGGCGGAGAAATGGGCGGCCGAGCACGGCGGATCGGCCGCGCAGACGCCGAAGGAGGCCGCCGAAGGCGCGGACTTCGTGATGGCCTGCGTCGGCGACGATCCGGATCTCGCGCAGGTGACGCTCGGGCCCGACGGCGCGTTCGACGGCATGCGCTCGGGCGCGGTCTTCGTCGATCACACCACCGCCTCGGCGGCGATCGCGCGCGAGCTTTACGCGGAGGCGAAGGATCGCGGCGTCGGCTTCGTCGACGCGCCGGTCTCGGGCGGCCAGGCGGGCGCCGAGAACGGCCAGCTCACGGTGATGTGCGGCGGCGACGAGGCGCCCTACGCGGCGGCGGAGCCGATCATCGAGGCCTACGCCAAGGCCTGCAAGCGGCTCGGCGGGCCGGGCGCCGGGCAGCTGACGAAGATGGTCAATCAGATCTGCATCGCCGGCCTGGTGCAGGGGCTTTCCGAGGGGCGCGCCTTCGCGGAGAAGGCCGGGCTCGACGGCGAGGCGGTGATCGAGGCGATCAGCCAGGGCGCCGCCGGCTCGTGGCAGATGTCGAACCGCTACAAGACCATGCTCGCCGCCGAGTTCGAATTCGGCTTCGAGGTCGACTGGATGCGCAAGGATCTCGGCATCTGCTTCGCCGAGGCGCGGCGCAACGGCGCCCGCCTGCCGGTCACGGCGCTCGTCGATCAGTTCTACGCCGGGGTCCAAGAGAGGGGCGGCGGCCGCTGGGACACCTCCAGCCTGATCCGACTGTTGCGGGATTCGAAGAAGTAGAAGCGCGGCGGCGCGCCGGGCGCCTCTCGGATGAGGCGCCCGGCCGATCGCGTTACGGATTGATGCGGTCGTACTGACCGCCCTGGATGCTCGCGCCGCCGAGCAGACCCTCGCGGCCGTAGACGACGCCGATGATCGGCCGCCGGTCTTCGGTGGTGTCGACATCGACGCCGGCGCCCTCGTCGATCAGCGTGACCTCGGCGTCGGCGCCGACCTCGAAGCCCGAGCTGTATCGGAAGTCGTCGAGCGCTTGCGGCGTCATGAAGAAGAGCGCTTGGCGCGTCCGCTGCGCGCCGGCCTGAAAGCCGATCGAGGCGGAGGTGTAGGACCAATAGCTGTCGGTCCGGCCGCCGATGCGCAGCGCGCCCTCGCCGTATTGGCCGGCGATGACGAAGCCCGCCTTGTAGACCTCGGGAATGACGAGAACGCCGTTGGCGCGTCCGTAGAGGCCGCGCGCGCCGGGCACCGTGGCGAAAAGCTCGTCGAGCGCCACGTCGACGCCGATGTCGATCTCGCGGGCGCTCTTGGCCGCGGCCGGGGTCGCCGGCAGCGCAACGGCCGCCGCGGCCGCGGCCGCGCCGGCGCCGGCGAGAAGCGCGCGTCGGTCGAGCCGGTTCGGCCGGCCCTTGTGTTGATCGTCGTTCGAACTCATGCGTTGCTCCTGTTCACGGGCGTTACCGCTGGATCCGCTCGTAGCGGCCGCCCTGGATGCTGACGCCGCCCATCAGGCCTTCTCGGCCGAAGGCGACAGGAATGATGGCGCTGCGCTCGACCGTCGTGTCGACGGAGGCTTCGGCGCCGTCGTCGACGACGGTCGCCTCGGCCTCGGCGCCGAGCTCGTAGCCGTCGCTCGCCTTGAATTCGGCGAGCGCGCGCTGGGTCATGAAGAAGAGCGCGAGGCGCATCCGCTGCGCGCCCGCCTGAAAGCCGAGCGCCGCGGACCCGTAGGACCAATAGCTGTCGATGAGCCCGTTCACCACCAGAGCGCCCTCGCCATAGGCGCCGCTCAGAATAAAGCCGCCCTCCAGGATCTCCGGGAAGACGAGCACGCCGTAGGCCCGGTCGTAGATGGTGCGGAACTCCGGCCGCAGCCGGAAAAGATCGTCGAGCGTCTCCGCGACGCCGATTTCGATCTCCTCGGCCGTCTTCGCCGTCGCGCGATCGGCGGCCCAAAGCGGCGCGAGCCCCGCCGCCGCGCCCGCGCCGACGGCGCCGCGCATGAATCCGCGTCTTCCGATCGCTGGTCTCGACCTGTCGCCTGTCTTCGTCATTCGGATATCGCCCTCTTTCCGCCCGCGCGCTTTCCGCCCGCGCGCTTTCCGCCCGTGCGCTTTCCGCCCGTGCGCTTTCCGCCCGCGCGCGCGGCGCGTCACCGCAGTCTCGAGCCGACGAAACCGCTCGCGATGCGGCGGTCTCGAACGCATCGTCCCATTTCAGATACCGAATTTCTATGGCTTTCGCATGACCTCATCGGTTCGCGGCCGCTGATTTCGCGCCTTTGGCGCTCTTCGGCGCGCTATTTGTCGCGTGTTCAGGTCGGGCGTCGACGCGGCCGACTTCGCGCCATATCGTCTCGGCGGGCCGGCCGCCTCGGCTCGGATACTGCGAGAGGGTACGATGGCGACTGAGACGGGCGCGCCTCGGCGCGGCGTTTGGATGTTCCTGCCGCCGGCTCTCATCGGGCTCGGGCTTCTCGTGTTCGCCGCCTCCAATCCGGCCGAGCCGGCCGACGACGCGACGCCGCCCGAGCCGCGGACGGTGCGCGTGGTCGAGGCGCGGGCGACGCCGATCACGCCGCGGGCGGTCGGCTACGGCGCCGCCGAGCCGGCGCGGGTTTGGGCGGTCGTCGCCGACGTGTCGGGCCGCATCGCCCAGGTGAGCCCGAACTTCTCGCGCGGCGGCTTCGTCGAGGCCGGCGAGCTGATCATCCGCATCGACGACTCCGACTATCAGCTCGCGGCGGATCAGGCGCGCGCCGACATCCTCTCGATCGACGCGCAAATCGAAGAGTTGAAGCTCACCGAGCAGAACCTGCAGGCGACCTTGGCGCTCGAGCGGCAATCGCTCGCGGTCGCCGAGCGCGAGCTTCAGCGCCAGCGCGATCTCGTCGCGCGCGGCGCCGGCACCCAGGCCGCGGTCGACTCGTCCGAGCGCGCGGCGCTGACCTTGCGCTCCTCCGTGCTCGAGCTCGAGAACCAGATCCGCCTGGTGCCGGCTCAGATCGCGGCGCTCGAAAGCTCGAAAGCGGTGGCGCAGGCGCGGCTCGAAGACGCGCTGCTCGACATCGAACGGGTCGAAATCGTCGCGCCCTTCGACGGCCGCGTCGCCGAGGCGTCGGCCGAGATCAGCCAATTCGTCGGCGCCGGGTCGAGTTTGGGCTCCGTCGACGGCGTCGACCGGGCGGAGATCGTCGCCCGGTTCCCGGCGGCGGAGATCCGCGATTTCGGACGGCTGGCGACGCGCGGCGCAGACCCGCAGGCGGTCGAGGCTCAGGACCGCGGGCTCCGGCGCTTCGATCGGATCGGCGAGAATTTCGGCGTCCGCGCGGTGGCGACGATGGAGGTCGGCTCGGGCGACGCCTTCGGCGCGGCGTCGCCGTCCTGGTCCGCCGAGGTGCTGCGCGTGAGCGACTCGATCGATCCGGAGACCCGCGCGATCGGCGTCATCGTCGCGGTCGACGACCCTTACGGCCAGGCGCAGGCGGGCCAGCGGCCGGCGCTGATCAAGGGCGCGTTCCTGCGCGTCGAGCTCTACGCGCCGGCCGTCGACGGGCTCGTGCTGGCGCCGCGCGCGGCGCTCAGAACCGGGCCGACGGGCGCGGCCGAGATCCTGGTGATCGGCGACGACAACCTGCTCGAACGCCGCGAGGTCGAGCTCGTGGCGACGATGAGCGAGGTCGCGGCGATCGGCGGCGGCCTCGAGGAGGGCGATCTCATCGTCGTCACCGATCTCGCGCCGGCGATCCTCGGCGAGGAGTTCCGGCCGGTGATCGACGAAGCGATGGCGGAGCGGCTGGCGAAGGCGGCCGAGCCGCCGGCGGGCGCCGCACCGCCGGACGCGGCGGCGGGCGCCGGCGAGGCCGACGCCGCCGGCGCGGCGCATTGCTCCGCTACTTCACAGGGCCTCCGACGGCCGCGAACATTCTGATGATCGCGCTCGCGGCGCTCGGGATCGCCTTCGCGCCGTCGCTCCTGCGCGAGACCTTTCCGCGGATCGAGCCGAAGCTCGTTCAGGTCGCGCTCGTCTATCCGGGCGCCGCGCCGCTCGAGGTCGAGCGCGCGCTCTGCCGGCCGGTCGAGGAGGCGCTCGAAGGCGTCGACAACGTCGCCGAGGTGACCTGCGTCGCCGACTCCGGCGCGGCGACGATCACGGTCGAGATGCGCGCCGGCGCCGATCTCGCCGCGCTCGCCGAGGACGTGGACCGCGAGATCTCGGCGATCACGTCCTTTCCGGAGGAGGTCGAGGATCCGATCGTCACCGAACTCGGCCGGACCGATTTCGTCGCCGCGATCGCGGTCACCGGCGTCGAGCGCGCGACGGATCTCGGGAGCTACGCCGAGGAGGTCGCGGCGCGCATGCGCGCCTTCGGCGGCATTCCGCGGGTCACCGTCGCCGGATTTGCGGACCGCCAGATCCAGATCGAGATCTCCTCTGCGGCGGCGCGCTCGCTCGGGCTCAGCGTCAGCGACGTCGCCGCCGCGGTCCAGGCGCAGAATGTCGAGCGGCCGTCGGGCGACATCGACGCCGAGGAGCGGCGCGTCGTCCTGCGCGTCGCCGATCAACGCCTCGCGCTCGACGCCTATCGCGATCTCGTCGTCGCCTCGAGCGCGGCCGGCGCGGAGATCCGGCTCGGCGACGTCGCCGTCATCCGCGAGGATTTCGAGGACGAGGAGTCGAAGATCCTCTATGACGGCCGTCCGGCGGCGCTCTTGCGGGTCACCAAAACGCCGGGCGACGACACGCTGGACGTGCGCGCGCGCATGGACGCCTTTCTCGAGGTCGAGCGGGCGCGCGCGCCGCCAGGCGTCGAATTCGCGGTCGTCGACGACGTCTCCTCGATCGTGTCCGACCGCCTGACGATGGTGATCAACAACGGGATCCAGGGCCTCTTCCTGGTCTTTCTCGCGGTCTGGGCGATTTTCGGCCTGCGCCAAGGGATCTGGATCGCCGTCGGCCTGCCGATCTCCTTCTTGGGCGCGATGGCGGCGATGGTCTGGCTCGGCTACTCGATCAACATGCTGACGATGGTCGGCTTTCTGATCGTCGTCGGAATCCTGATGGACGACGCGATCGTCATCGCCGAGAACATCGAGACGAAGCGCGAGCTCGGGCTTTCGCCGCGCGACGCCGCGATCCAGGGCGCCAAAGAGGTCGCGCCGGGCGTCGTGTCGTCCTTCCTGACGACCGCGGCCGTGTTCGGCGCCCTCGCCTTCCTCGAAGGCGACATCGGCGAGGTGCTGCGCGTCGTGCCGGTGGCGATGCTGCTGGTCCTGTCGGTCTC
>CAZPTD010000193.1:0-8528 GCA_964588915.1 uncultured Neomegalonema sp.
GATAGCGGCGACCGACCCGCGGGTCGGTCGCCAGCCGGCCAAGCGGCCGGCCGGGTCGCAGCTCGCGCGGCGCGACGACGGTGCGTCAACGGCTCCGAATGCTTCGAAAACGCAGGAGGCGCCGCGCGACAGCGGCCGCAGGATCCTACGCGCGCGTGTTCTTCGGCGGCCGGCGCCTCGCCTTGATCCATCCCCATCTCGCTAACGGCCAGATCAGCGCGGCGGCGGCGAGACCGACGCAGACGGCGGAGATCGGCGACGTCACGAAGACCGTGAAATCCCCCCGCGCCAGCATCAGCGCGCGGCGCAGATTCTCCTCCATCGGAGGGCCGAGAATGAAGCCCATCAGGAAGGGCGCCGCCGGCACGCCGACGACGCGCATGCCGTAGCCGACGAGGCCGGTCCCGACGACGACGAACACGCCGAAGACGTTGAGCTCGATGCTGTAGACGCCGAGAGAGATCAAGCAGATGATCGAAGGAAATAGAAATCGATAGGGTATGCGCACCAAGCGGACCCAAAGCCCGACCAGCGGAATGTTCAAGATCAGAAGGAACAGGTTCCCGATCCAGAAACTCGCGACCAACGCCCAGAAAAGGTTCTCGTTCTCGCTCATCAGCCGCGGCCCCGGCTGGATGCCCTGAATGATGAGCGCGCCGAGGATCAGCGCCATGGTCGCCGTGCCCGGGATGCCGAGGGTCAGCGTCGGGATGAAAGCGGTCTGCGCGGCGGCGTTGTTCGCGGATTCGGGCGCCACGACTCCCTCGATCGCGCCGGCGCCGAAGCGCGAGGAGTCGCGCGCGACGCGTTTCTCGACCGAGTAGGCCATGAAGCTCGCAATGGTGGGTCCCGTTCCGGGCAGGGCGCCGAGAAGCGCGCCGATCGCCGTGCCGCGGCGGAGCGGGGCCAGGCTCGCGCGGACCTCGCGGCGCGTCGGCAGCATGTCGCGCATTCGAATGCGGGCCTTTCCCTGGTCTCCGGCGGCGCGGTCGGTGGAGCTCACGATCTCCGCAAGCCCGAAGACGCCCATCGCGAGCGCGACCAGGCTGATGCCGGTGATGAACTCGGGAAGGCCGAACGTGAAGCGCTGGACGCCGGTGCTGACGTCGGTGCCGACGGTTCCGAAGAGGACGCCGAGGACGACCGCCAGCTGGGACTTCACCACCGAGCCCCGGCCGACCGACGCGGCTCCGACAAGCCCGAGCAGCAGGACCGAAAAATACTCGACCGACCCGAACGAGAGCGCGAAGTCTGCGATCAGCGGCGAGAAGAACATCATCAACACGACGCCGATCGAGCCGCCGATGAAGGACGCGACCGCCGAGGAGAAGAGCGCGACGGCGGCGCGGCCCCGTTTGGTCATCTCGTGGCCGTCGAGCGTCGCCACCGCGGAGCTCGGCGTCCCGGGCACGTTGATCAGGATCGCCGCGATCGAGCCTCCGTACTCGCCGCCATAGTAGATGCCCGCGAGCATGATGATCGCGGCTTCGGGCGTGAGGTAATAGGTGACGGGCAGCAGGAGCGCGATGCCCAGCATGGCGCCGAGCCCCGGCAGCACCCCGATGAAGGTGCCCATGACCACGCCGGCGAAGCAGAAGAGCAGGTTCTCGAGCGTGAGGACGACGGCGAAACCGTCGGCGAGATCGGAGAGGATCTCCATCATCTCTCACCGGGCAGGACCGGAATTCCGAGTCCCAAGAGCTGGACAAACACCACCCAGACGCCCGCCGCGAGGCCGACGCCCAGCAGAAAGCTCTCGCCGAACCTCGCCTTCGGGTCGGCCTTCGCGCCGAGAACCGTCACCGCGGGAATCGTCAGCAGCAGGCCAAGCGGCTCGATCGCGGCGGCGAAGAGGAGGAAGGCGGCGCAGACGAAGAGGAGGCGGCGCCATCGCACCGTTTCGCCCGCATGTTCGGGCGCCGTCACCGCGCGCAGGGCGATCACGGCGCCGAGGATCATGCCGAGCGCGGAGAGCGCGAAGGGAAAGGCGCCGGCTCCCATCCGCCGCGGGACGCCCAGGCCGTAGCCCGCGGAGATCCACGCGGTCGCGGCGCAGCCGGCGATCACGGCGAGGCCCGCCACCAGATCGGGGCGGTCGACGCCTTTGGGTGGTTCGCCGCGCATCTCTTCGCTTCCGCTCCAACGCTTCGGTCGCGGCCGACGGACGGCGCGGAGCCGAGCACGCCTTACGCCGAGCGCCGATCCGCTCGACGCGGCGCCTCGAACGCGGCCTTGCCGAGCGCGCCGAGCGCCTCAACGGCGCCGTTCAGCCCGACAAGCCGCGCCGCGCCCCAAACGCCGGCCGTGGAGCTGGCCACGACCGGAACGCCCGTCCGCGGCTCGACCGCGCCGGCGAGGTGCAGGGCCGGCAAACCGCCGCAGGAGACGAAGATCGCGTCCGCGTCGCCGCCCGCCTCGTCGAAGGCGCGCAGCGCGAGCTCGGTGACGCGATCCTCCGTCACCGAAACGATGTCGTCAATCTTCTCGAGACCCATGCCGATCAGCGTCGCGAGCTCGAAACCCGATTTTTCGAGGAACGCGCGCAGCCGCGCGTTCACCTCGTCCGTGTAGGCTGTGCCGACCGCGACGCGACGCGCGCCGACCGCGTTCAGCGCGTCGCGGATCGAGTTGCTCATGGTCGTCGCGGGGACGCCCGCCTCCCGCTCCATGATCGCGACGAGATCGTCGTTGAAGGCGCCGCCGCGGAAGAAGCTGAGCGACGTGCCCATCAAGGAGATCGCGTCGATCTTCTCTTCCGCGCGAAGCTCCCGCGCGAGCTCGGCCACGCGCTCGATCGCGAGCGCGTAGTCCTCCATGGTCAGCGCGCGCAGCCCGAGCCCTCGGGCCGCGAAGCGGACGCCCTCCGGGAATAGGCCGTGAGCCTCCGGCGGCACGGCGCCCTTGGCGGGCGGCACGATCATTCCGATAACCGGCGCTGTCATGGCGCATCCTTTCTCTGCCAGCGCCGCGCGGTCGAACCGCGGCCGAGCGCCGAGCCTGGCCGGCTCCGCCCCGCGGCGGCGAAGGCGGAGCCGGTCGCGTCTAGTTGTCGAGAACCGACATGGCCGTCCCCGACCACGTCTCGATCACCGCCGGCAGTTGCTCCGCCAGCTCGGGGCCGTCGATATAGGTCGGCACCAGACCGCGGGCGGCGAGGTCCTCGCGCAGCTGCTCGTCCTCCATCGCGGTGCGGAAGGCGTCGCGCAACGCCTGAACGACCTCATCCGGCGTGTCGGCCGGAACCATCACGAACTGACGCGGCGCGGCGTCGAAGCCTTCGATCACGTCGCTGATCGGACGGATGTCCTCGAAACCCGGCACCGGATCGAGCGTGGTGACGGCGAGGATGGTGACGTTGCCGCCTTCGGACTGCGAGCGCGCGGCGTTCAGCGACACGATCGCGAACGGCACCTCGCCCGACAGAAGCGCCTGCATCGACGGCGAGCCGCCTTGGAACTGAACCGCCTCGAGCTCCAGCCCGGCCGCGGCGGCCATCGCTTCGACCGCGAGGTGCTGCAGCGTCGCGACGCCAGGCGCGGCGTAGAAATATTCGCCCGGATTGGCCTTCACCAGCTCGATGAACTCCTCGATCGTCGAGACCGGGACGTCTTTGCCCGCGACCAGCGCGAGCGGCGCGACGGCGAGTTGGGCGATGGGCACGAAGCTCTCGAGAGGGTCGTAGCCCACGTCGCCATGCACCACCGGCCCGATCGTCGCGGCGGTCTCGCCCAGCCAAATGACGTAGCCGTCGGCTTCGGCGTTCGCGACATAGCCGGGCGCGATCGTGCCGCCGGCGCCGGGCCGGTTCTCCACCACGATCTGCTGACCGAGCGCTTCGCCCGCCGGCTCGGCGACCATCCGCGCCAACGTGTCCATGCCGCCGCCTGCCGAGAAACCCACGACCATCGTGACGGGCTTCGTCGGATAATCCTGGGCCATCGCCGCGCCGGCCATGAACGGCAAAATCGCCAGCGCTTTCAGAAATCCACGCATTTGAACCTCCCTGTCGGTGGCTTTCACTCTCTATTGAGAATATCTCTGTGTCAACATTCTCTCTGGCCCTTATTTTCCGAGCGCGCTATCGTGCCGGTGAGACGCGCCGCGGCGCGCCGTGGCGAGACAGACAGGACGCGCTGACGATGCATGAGATCCGCGAGGTGACCGCGACGCCGGTCAACATTCCGCTGACGATCGATGTCGGGCCGGTCTCGGCGAAGAGCAATCTCTCGGGGGTGGTCGTCGAGGTCACGACGGCGTCGGGGATCACCGGCTGCGGTTTCACGGCCATCACCGAGGAGGAGATCGTCGCCGCGGCCGTCAACGCGGTGGCAGCGCCGAACCTCGTCGGCATGGACGCGCTCCGTCGCGAGCAGATCGCGGAGCGGCTCTATTGGCTGCTCACGCCGCGCGGACAGACCGGCTACGCCAGCCATGCGATCTCGGCGATCGACCTCGCGCTCTGGGACATTCTGGGGCGCGCGACCGGGCTGCCCTGCTGGCGGATCCTCGGCGGCGCGCGCTCACGGGTTCCGCTCTACGTCACCTTCGGCTTCGGCGGCTTTTCGCGCGAGCAGCTGAGCGACGCGGCCGCGCATCTGAAGGGCGAAGGGGTGACGCGATTCAAGATGGTGGTCGGCCACCACGCGCTCGCTAAGCGAAATGACGGCGCCGACGTCTTCGCGCAGCTCGAGGAGGACGTGGCGCGCGTGCGCGCCGTGCGCGAAGCGCTCGGAGAGGGACCCGAGCTCTTCGTCGACGCCAATTGCTCGCTCGACCCGCTCTCGGCGCGATGGCTCGCCGAGAGGATCGCGGAGTTCGGCATCGCCTTCTTCGAGGAGCCGGTGCGCGACAACGATCCCGCCGCCATGGCCGAGCTGCGGCGGGCGACGGGAATGCGCGTGGCCGCGGGTCAGAACGAGGGCCAGCTCTTTCGCTTCGAGAGGCTGATGAACGCCGGCGCCGTCGACGTCATTCAGCCCAACGCCGTGATCTGCGGCGGTCTGACGGCCGCGGCCAAGGTCGGCGCCCTGGCTCAGGCGAAGAACGTGACAATGGTCAATGGCGGCGCGTTTCCGTATCACAACATGCATTTGAACGCCGGATTGGCGAATGGCGGACTGGTGGAGTGGCATCTGGCCGCGGTGGCGATGTGCGAAGCGCTCTTCGATGATCTCGCCGAACCGGACGGATGGGAATTGCCGCTGCCCGACGCGCCGGGCCTCGGCTTCGCCTTGGATCGCGGCCGCCTGCGCGAACTCGCCGCCTTGCCGTTGTCGGCCGGACGAGGCAAGGCGTGACGAGGGAGTGAGGAGCCGCAACGTGTCGTCAGCAAGCCGAAAACGCTCTGCCGAAGAGCATGCGCCGCCGATCCCTGATCGACTTTCGGACCACGAGATCGACATGGGCGTGCTCGATCGTTTCCTGGGGTCGTATCTTCGCATGGCGTATGAAGCGTCCTACGCGGATTTCGAGCGTTCGCTCGGCGACAGCCCTGTTCCGCCCGGATACCTTTCGATCCTCACGCTGATCGCCAACAATCCGGGCATCAGCCAGACCCAGATCGGCCGCAAGGCGCGCTGGGACAAGTCTTCGGTGACGAAGGCCTTGCGACGGATGGAGGACGAAGGTCTGATCCGCCGCGCGCGTCTCGAGAACGACCGCCGGACCTATGTGAGCGAGCTGACCGAAGAGGGCGCCGCGTTGCAGGCGACGCTTCAAGAAAAGGCTCTCGAGCACGTGTCGCGCGTCGTGGAGGTCATCGGTCAGGCTCGGCACGCCATGCTCGTGGACGCGCTCCACGACATCATCGAAGGCTTTCAGAAGAAGCCCGACAGCGATCGCTCGGCGGCGTAGCCGCCGCTGACCCGGGCCGTCCGCCCTCGAAGACGGACGGCGCGACGATTGCGACCCGCCGGCGGGCGACTCCGAGGTCTGCGGAGGACCCGCACGTCTGTAGGAATGGCCTGAGGAGGCGCGCCGTGCCCGTCATCACCTGCGTCGAGGATCTGCGGCGGCTCTATAAGCGCCGGGTTCCGAGGATGTTCTACGACTACGCCGAGTCGGGCTCCTACACCGAAACGACCTTTCGCCGCAACGAGGCCGACTTCGCCGAGATCGAGATCCGCCAGCGCGTCGGCCGCGACATCTCCGCGATCAACACCGCGACGACGATGGCCGGCCAAAGCGTCGAGGCGCCCATCGCCTTCGCGCCGGTCGGCATGCTCGGCATGCAGCATGCGGCCGGCGAGATCATCGTCGCCAAGGCGGCGCGCGACGCCGGCCTGCCGTTCATTCTCTCGACGATGTCGATCTGCTCGATCGAAGAGGTCGCGGCGGCGACGGGCGCGCCGTTCTGGTTCCAGCTCTATGTGGTGAGAGACCGCGCGTTCGTGCGCGACCTCATTCGTCGCGCCAAGGCCGCCGGCTGTTCGACGCTGGTCGTGACCATGGACCTGCAGATGCTCGGTCAGCGCCACAAAGACCTCAAGAACAAGCTCTCGATCCGACCGAACCTTCGCAACGCGATGAACATCGCGACCAAGCCGGGCTGGGCGATCCGCATGGCGACGACGCGCTACCGCAGCTTCGGCAACGTCGTCGGCCACGCCAAGGGCGTCAGCGACGTCAGCAGCCTTCTCGTTTGGGCGATGGAGCAGGTCGATCCGACGCTCGGCTGGAACGACGTCGAGTGGATCCGCGACGAATGGGGCGGCGACGTCGTCCTCAAAGGGATCCTGGACGTCGAGGACGCGCGGATCGCGGCCGATATGGGGATCAAGACGATCGTCGTCTCCAATCATGGCGGCCGCCAACTCGACGGCGCCGGCAGTTCGATCCAGTGGCTGCCGAGGATCGCGGACGCCGTCGGCGACCGGATGGAGCTGATGCTCGATTCGGGCGTCCGAACCGGCATGGACGTCTTCCGCGCGCGCGCGCTCGGCGCGTCCGGCGTCCTCATCGGCCGCGCCATGGTCTACGCGCTCGGCGCCATGGGCGAGGCGGGCGTCGCGAAGCTGCTCGAGATCCTGCGCAAGGAGCTCACGACGACGATGGGCCTGGCGGGCAAGACGGACATCGACGACGTCGGCCGGGACGACGTGATCACGGCGCCGAGACGGAACGACTGGTAGATCGTCGTCGGGTTCGGGCGGGCCTGTCGGCGACGGCGGTGAGGCCGCGGCTCGAGGCCAAGGCGGCGATACGGCGAACGCGTCAGCCTCGTCTCGACGCGCCATCGCGCGGTCGCGTCCGCTCTTCTGTGTCGGGCCGTCGCGCCAGCAGGTCGGGTCGTCGTTGCGGCGGCCGTTCGCCGGCTCAGAGAAACCCGCGGCTCGCAAAGATCTCTTTGAGGTCGCGCTCCGGCCGGGCGCCGAGATGCTGGATCACCTCCGAGGCGGCGAGACAGCCCATGCGGCCGCAGGTCTCCGGGTCGCGGCCGCGGGCGACGCCGTAGAGGAAGCCGGCCGCGAAGAGGTCGCCGGCGCCGGTGGTGTCGACGAGCGTGGCGATCGGATCGGCCGGCGCGTCCGAGCGCGCGCCGTCCGAGAGCACGACGCAGCCCTTTTCGCTGCGCGTGACCGCGGCGAGCGGCGCCGCCGCGCCGAGCTTGGCGACGGCCGCGTCGAGATCCTCGGTCTCGTAGAGCGCGAGCAGCTCCATCTCGTTGGCGAAGAGGATGTCGACCGGACCGTTCACCAGCTCGAGGAAGCTCTCGCGATGGCGGTCGACGCAGAAGACGTCCGAGAGCGTGAGCGCGACGCGCGCGCCCGAGGCCTTGCCGATCTCCATCGCGGTCGAGAACGTCCGCTTGGTCGCGTCCGAATCCCAGAGATAGCCTTCCAGATAAAGAATGCGCGCATCCTCGATCGCCGCCTTCGGCAGGTCGGCCTCCCCGAGCAGCGCCGAGACGCCGAGATCGGTGCACATGCTCCGCGCCGCGTCCGGCGTGACCAGGATCATGCTGCGCGCGGTGTGGCCGGGCGCCGAGGCGTCGAAGCGCGGCGTCTCGAACGCGACGCCGATCCGCGCCATGTCCTCGGCGAAGATCCGGCCGATGGCGTCGTCCTTGATCTTGCCGGCGAAGCCGACCTTGGCGCCGAGCGCGGCCATGCCGACGATCGTGTTCGCCGCCGAGCCGCCCGAGATCTCGCGCGCGCCGGTCATCGCCTGGTGGATCGCCTCGGCGCGCCAGCCGTCCATCAGCGTCATCGCGTTCTTCGGCACGGCGTGCTCGGCGAGAAACGCGTCGTCGACGCGGGCGAGGATGTCGACGATCGCGGCGCCGAGCCCGACGCAGTCGAAGGTTTTTTCGGTCATGGCGGGCTCCTTTGCGCGCGGCCGTCGGCGCGTCAGGCGGTTTCGGTCTTCTCGGGATAGGCGCAGAGGTCGCGGATCAGGCAGCTTCCGCAGTCGGGCTTGCGCGCCTTGCAGAGATAGCGCCCGTGCAGGATCAGCCAATGATGCGCGTGACGCGCGAACTCGGCCGGCGTCACGTCCTCCAATCTGCGCTCGACTGCGAGCACGTCCTT
>CAZPTD010000194.1:0-8503 GCA_964588915.1 uncultured Neomegalonema sp.
GTCGACGAAGTTCAGCCGCGCGCCGCCACATTCGACGCAGGTGCATTTGGCGAAGATCGTGATGCCGCGCTCTTGTTCGAGCGCGTTCGAATCCATCGCGCGCTCGGCGACGGTTTGATTCTCTCGAAACGCGCCCGATTGTTTCAGGAGAGCGTCCACCAAGGTGGTCTTTCCGTGGTCGACATGCGCGATGATCGCGATGTTGCGGATCTGCATCAAAGGGCTATGTCCTCAGTCCGCGCCGTGGGTCCTCGACCGCGCTTTCGCGCTATGCGGGCAGCGGCGTTAACGAAAAGACCCACAGCCGAAGCGCCTGATTTTGGGTCTGAACCGATGTTGGGTGCGCTTATGCGGCGCCGAGATGCTCAGCGCAATGCAAGCGTGTCGGGTTCGCAGCGGTCCGACGCGCGCTCAAGTTGCTGTTGCGCAACAGCATCGTTTCACCCTTTTTGGATGGCATTTTCTTATTAACTAAGCTATAGGTTGTGCACGGAAGGGCGGGAGAGCGAGTGAGGAGAGAGAGTTGGCCCAGACGTATACGCCTTTTGGCAAGGCGTTGAAGACCTTGCAGATTGATTACGGATTCCGCACGGCGGACGTGGCGCGCGCTTGGGGCGCGTCGACGTCCTTCGTATACGCGGTGATGTCCGGCCGCAAGCCGGCGCCGCCGAAGTTCATCGAGACCATTTGCGAAGAGCTCGGGATTTCCGAGGACGACAAGCGGTATCTCGAGACGGCGCTCGACATGACGCCGGGAACGGTCACGCTCAACACGACCAACCCGCTTCAGGCGGAGGTCGCCAACGCCCTGGCTCGGGCCATGCCCGAGCTCAGTCAGGAAGACCTGCAGCGGCTTCGTTCGATGCTCGGTCGACCGGCGATGAGCGAGGCGTCGCCGCGCATGCGTCGCGGCGCCAACGCGGCCTGAAGGCGTTTGAGAGCGCGCCTGACGGTCTGACTGACCCGGCTCCGTTCGGAGCCTCAACAGTGAAGCGTTTTGAAAAAGCGGCGTTCGCGCCGCTTTTTCGCGTTTATGGTCGGCGCGTCGTCGATATGGTGACGGCGTCCGAACCGGCGGCGGTCGCTAAACGGAGGGAGCGATGAGATCGAGCATCGAGAGGGGCGAAGGCGCGATGGGCGCGAAGATCGACAGGCGGCGATGGCTGCGCTCCGCGTTGGGGCTCGGCGCGGCGCTCGGCGCGCCGGCGATCCTGACCGCCTGCGCGGCGCGGGAAGCGGCGCCGACGCCCGCGCCGCCGCCCGCGCCCGGACCGACGCCGACGCCCACGCCGGGTCTGCCGACATTGACGCCGACCGGCGCCGTCTTCCCGGCCATCCTCGACACGGCGAACAAGCTCGACGGGCCGAAGGCGCGCCGGCTCGCCGCCCTCGGCGCGACGACGGTGTTCCGCTACTATTCCTACGTGCCGTCGAACATTCTCGGCAAAGACCTCACGCCGGACGAGCGCGACGCGATCTTCGCCGCCGGCATGGCGGTGGGCGTCGTCTTCCAGCACTATAACAACTGCTTCGACACCTTCGCCAACGACTGGGGCGCCCGCGACGCCGAGCAGGCGCTCGAGCTCGCGGCGCTCAACGCTCAACCGCGCGGCAGCGCCATCTATTTCGGCGTCGACGGCGATTTTCCCTTCGCCTCGATGCTGGCGGATCAGCTGCGATACATGCGCCAGGTCAACGAGGTCTTCGCCGGGTCGGGCTACCGGATCGGCGTCTATGGCGGCGGCTGCGCGCTCGACCGGGTGCGACAGGAGGGGTTCGCCGAACTCTTCTGGCTCTCCGGTTCGACCGGCTTCACCGGCACCAAGGCGTTTTACAATCAGGGCGACTGGACCATGTACCAGAACGCCTTCGATTTCCGCATCGGCGGCTCGGTCGGCATCGACACCAACTTCGCCAATCCCGCGACCAACGGCGCCGTCGGGCAATGGACGGCGTCGGGCGTCGCCCGCGGCGACGCGGCGGCGACGCGGAAGATCGTCGAGGATCGGCGTTTCGCGCGCGGATCGGTCGAGATCTTGGCCGAGCCGCGGGCGGACGCGCCGTCGCTCGGAAACCTGCGCCGCGACGCCAATGTGCGCGTGATCGCCGCCGGCGAGGGCTGGGCCGAGATCGTGACCCGCGAGGGCGGCGACGGCGTCTCGACGACGGGCTTCGTGCGCGGCGACCAGCTCTCGAGCGTCGAGCGCTTCACCAGCCAGGCGGCGTATGGCCTTTGCGGCGCGAATCGGGCGCCGTCCTCCGCGGTCCGCAACGCCAATTGCTCGGCGGCGGCGCGCGAGTTCCGGAGATAGCGCGGACGCCGGCGCTCGCCGAAACGGCGGCGCGCCCAGGCTGCGCGGTCAAAGCGGCTCGCGCAGCCAATCCGTCTCGAAATCGAGCGCGTCGACGCCGGAGAAGCGTGCGATCCGGTGCAGCTCGCTCTCGAGCTTGGCGAGACGGCCCTTGCCGAAGCGCAAGCCGCGCTCCGGCCAGAGCGCCCGCACCGCAAGCACGCCGTCGTCCCGGCGCCGGCGCATGTCGATGCGCCCGACGAGACGGTCGCCTTCGAGGAGCGGAAAGACGTAGTAGCCGTAGCGGCGCTTCGCCTCCGGCGTGAACACCTCGATCCGATAGTGAAAACCGAAGAGCCGCTCGGCGCGCTTGCGGTCGCGCAGCGCCGGATCGAACGGGCTGAGGACCCGGAGCCGTCCGGGCGGCGGCGGCGCGGCCTCGGCCTGCTCGGCGACGTCCGGCCGCGCGAAAGCCCGCCGCGGCGCGCCGTCGGCGCCCTCGATGTCGACCTCGACGAGATCTCGCCCGAGCCGCGCGGCGCACCATTCTTTCGCCTCTTCCGGCGTCGCCGTCGCCCAGAAGGCGGCGATCTCGCCCGAGGTCGCGAAGCCGAGCCGGTCGAGCGCGCCGGCGCAGGCCCAGTCGATCGTCTCCTCCGGCTCCGGCCGCGGCCCCCGATGCGCCTGCGGCAGCACCCGCTCGGCGAGGTCGAAGATTTTCTCGAAGCCGTCGCGGCCGCTGACCGCGAGCGCGCCCGTCCGCCAGAGATATTCGAGCGCGGTTTTGGACGGCCGCCACTCCCACCAGCCGCCCGCCGGACGCGCATCGCTCTTCTCGGCGTCGCCGCCCAGCTCGCGCGCGAGCGCCGGCCCGTTCTCGCGGATATGCGCGAGCACGTCGTCGAACTTGTCCTCGAAGCCCGCCTGCCGCCAGCGTCGCCACCGTTCGGCGAGGCGCGCCGCGGAGCGCTCGAAGCGGAGCCGCCAATGCGGGTAGAACGCCGTCGGGATCGCCGCGGCGTCATGCGTCCAATGCTCGAAGAGGCTGCGGTCGCGTTCGAGGAGCCGCGTCAGATGACGCGGCCGGTAGCTCTTTCGCCGCGCCGCGAGGATCATGTGATGCGCGCGCTCGACCGTGTTGATGCTGTCGATCTGCACGAAGCCGAGCCGGTGGACGAGATGGAGAAGCCCGTCGGCGCCCTTCGGCTCCGGTCCAGCGTCGGAGAGGCCGTGGCGCGCCAGAAAGAGCCGGCGCGCGTGCCTGTTGGTCAGTCGAGGCTTCGCGTTGGTCATGCGCTCCGCATTAGCCGCCGGCGGCGGCCGAAGGCGAGAGCGTTAGTTGAAGACGCTGAGAATGCCGGCGCCGATCGCGATCGCGACCGAGAGCGCCGTGATCTTCATGCCGTAATCGAGCGCCTCGGTGCGCAGGCGCCGTCCGTCGCGCACCACCGGCCGCGTGAGACGGAGCCAGGCGACGCGCAGATGATCGACCGTCGACGGCTCGCCTTCGAGGCTGGTGACCTCGGCGTAGGAGCGGAAGGCGCGCCAATGGGCTTCGAGCACGCCGCGGCCGGTCAGGAGCTCGATATCGGCGTAGCGCGCCAGCACGATGGCGTCTTCCTCGGGCTTCATGTTCTCGATTCGCGCCGGATAGAGGAACGCGGTCACCGCGCCGTCGACGCCCTGGCTGTAGAGCAGCGCCGCGCCGGTCTCCTGCGCGCCGACCCAGTCGCCGCGGAGCCGCGCATGCGTGAGCCCGGCCATGTGCTTGATTTCGTAGACGCCGTAGGCGACCTCGACGACCCGCGCTTCGCTGCGCGACCGGACCGCCGGATCGTCGCCGGCCACCGCGACGCTGTAGCCGGCGCGCTCGCGCATCCGCTCATGACCGGCGTCGAAATGCGGCGCGTCGAAGAAGGCGGCGGCGTTCTTGCGGAAGAGCGAGAAGTCGTGCTCGCGGCGGCGGCGCGAGATCGCGGCGCCCATCTGTCTGGCGTGGTTCAGCTCAGCGTCTTGCAAAGGGCGCGCATCGGCCTTTTGCTGGTTCTCGGTCATATCGAGCATGTCGAGCTCCTGGACGGTCGCCGCATGCGCGCCAAACCCGCGCGTCGACGGCGCTGTCATTGCGTGTCGTGCACGGTCAGACTTCGCAAAGGATCCTTAACGGCCACTTAATTCAGAGGCTTGGCGCAATGGGCGAGACGAGCGGAAACCGAACAGAATCCGGCGGAGTGATGCGCGCGCTCCTCGTTCGCGAGATCGGCGGCGCCGCGGCGCTCGGCGAGGCGCCGGTCCCGGCGCCCGGGCCGGGCGAGATCCGGATCCGCGTCGCCGGCGCGGGCGTCAATTTCGCCGACGCGCTGATGATCGCCGGCACGTATCAGGAGCGCCGCGAGCCGCCCTTCATTCCGGGGCTCGAAGCCGCCGGCGTGATCGACGCCGCCGGCCCGGAGGCGATCCTCGACGGGCGGCCGGCGGAGATCGGCGCGGCGGTGGCGGCGATGTGTCCGAGCGCGTTCGCCGACTACGCGGTCGCCGACGCGAGCGCCGCCGCGCGCCTGCCGGACGGGCTCGATCCGGTTCTCGCGGCGGCGGCGCCGATCGCCTACGGCGCCGGCCTCGTCGCGCTTGAGAGCCGGGCGCGGCTCGAGCCGGGCGAGCGGCTGCTCGTCACCGGCGCGGCGGGCGGCGTCGGGCTGACCGCGGTCGAGCTCGGGCGGCTGCTCGGGGCCGAGGTGATCGCCGCGGCGCGCGGAGCGGACAAATGCGCGATGGCGACGGCGAAAGGCGCGCATCACGTCATCGACACCGAGGCGGCGGATCTGCGCGAGGCGGCCAAAGCGCTCGGCGGCGTCGACGTCGTCTACGAGACCGTCGGCGGCGCGAGCTGGGAGGCCGCGTTCCGCGCCGCGCGGCCGGGCGCCCGCCTCCTGCCGATCGGCTTCGCCGGCGGCGAGGTTCCGCAGATCCCGGCGAACATTCTGCTGGTCAAGAATCTGACCGTGATCGGCTTCTATTGGGGCGGCTGGCTGAAGCGGGAGCCGGGCGCCTTCGGCGCGGCGCTCGGGCGCGTCTTCGGCTGGCTCGCGGACGGCAAGCTGGCGCCGGAGATCACGCGCCTGCCGCTCGAGCGCGGGCAGGAGGCGCTCGACGCGATCCGGGAGCGCCGCGTCGTCGGCAAGATCGTGCTGACGCCGTGATCGGCTCGGCGGCGGTCAGAACACGTAGTCGGCGACGTTGTCGGCCTCGATGATGTAGCCGACTTCGGCGAGGTCGAGATCCTCGCCGAGCTGATCGAAGCGGCCGGTCACGGTCACCGCGTCGAAATAGTCGTCGGCCGGATAGGGCGTGTCCGAGGTGACCAGAACGATCTGATTCGGCGGCGGCGGCGGCACATGGATGCAAGCGCCGATGAAGGGCACGAGCAGGAAGTTGCGCACGCCGTCCGGCTCGAATTCGAGCGGCACCATATAGCCCGGCAGACTGACGCGCTTGCCGTTATAGCCGCTGACGAGTTCGGAGTTGACGGCGAAAGCCCAGTCCTCGCCGTGATCCATCACCCGGAAGAGCCGTTCGTTCTGTTCCTGAAGACGGTCGCCGCCCGGGATGAGGTCGGTCCAAGTGAGGCTGATCGGCTCGTTGGGCGTCTGGATCGGACCGTCGAGGGCCTGGGACGCTCCGCCTGTCGTCTCGCTCGGCCGACTGAACCACCAGGAGGCAACGCCCGCCGCGCCGACGACGCCTGCTCCGGCCAGAACCAAGAAACGCCGTCGCTCCATCATCTTTCTTCTCCTCCGATCGAGCCGCGCCGCGGTCACTCTCGGACGGAGACGCCGTCGGTGAGCGACATCCGATAGGCGCGGATCGCCGGCGGCAAGCCGGCCAACGCCCCGAGGAGCCCTGCGCCCGCGAGCGCGCCGATTTCGGTCCAGGACGGCAGCACCGTCGCGATATAGACGCCATAGTTCACGTCGAGCCAGGTCGCCAGCGCCGCAACGCCGATCAGATGCAGAGCCGCGCCCATGGCGACGCCGAGCAGCGCCACGCCGGCCGCCTCCGCCATGAGAAGCGCGAGAATCGCGACCGGCCGCGCGCCGACGCTGCGTAGAATAGCCATTTCGCGCCGCCGCGCCGATAAACTCGCGGAGAGCATGACGCCGACGCCGATGACCGCCGCGACGAGCACGAGGAGCGAGACGCCGGCGAGCGCCGTCTCCGCCGCGCCGACGATGCGCCAGAGCGAGCTCAAGGCGACGCCGGGCAAGACCGCCGAGAGCGCCTCCTCGCCGTACCCGTTGACGTCGCGTTGAAAGCGCAGGATGCGGAGATCCGACGTCAGCCCGACGAGCGTCGCGGTGATCGCTTTAGGCGTCAGATCCATCTCGCGGATGACCGATTCGGGCGTGGCCGGCCCCGGCCGGCGCCCGCCGCTCCGCCAGTCGACATGGATCGCCTCGATCGCCTCGAGGCTGACATGGAGCGTCCGATCGACCGCGGTTCCGGTCTTCTCGAGAATCCCGGCGATGCGAAACGGCAGATCGTCATGGAGCGCGAAGCCCTCCGCGCCGAGCCCGTGCGAGATGATCACCGCGTCGCCGATGCTGTAGCCGAGCTCTGTCGCCACGTCGGCGCCGATCACGGTCTCGAAGAGATCGCCGATCGGCTCGCCTTCGGCGACGACGAGCGGTCGATCGTCGCGATACCGGTAGCGCTCGAAATAGACGTCCGAGACGCCGAGCACCGGAAAGCCGCGATGGCTGTCGCCGAGCGAGAGCGGCGCGGTCCACTCGACCGACGGATGCGCGGCGATGTCGAGATAGCTTTCCCAGCTCATATTCTGGGTCGGATCGCCCATCCGGAAGACGGAATAGAGCAGGAGCTGCACGTCGCCCGATCGGGCGCCGACGATGACGTCGGTTCCGTAGAGCGTGCCGAAGAAGCTCTCGCGGGCCGAGTTGCGGAGCTTTTCGACGGTGAGCAGAAGCGCGACGCTCACCGCGATGGCGAACGCCGCCATCAGGACGAGCCCGCGCCGCGCGCCGAGCGAGCGCAGCGCCAGGCTGAGGATGATAAAGCGTCCGCCCTTCACGCCGCCTCGCGCATCTCGAGCAGCGCCTCGGTCCGAAGGGTCGCGTCGAAACGCTCGGCGACGCGCGGGTCATGGGTCACGCAGATGATCGTCGCGCCGGCGGCTTCGGCCTCGGCGAAGAGCAGGGTCAGAAACTCCTCGGTCGAGACCGGATCGAGCGCCGAGGTCGGCTCGTCGGCGAGGATGATCTCCGGCCGGCCGATCAGCGCCCGGGCCGCGGCGACGCGCTGCTGCTGGCCGACGCTCAGCTTCGACACCGGACGCGGCCCGATCGCTTGCGGATCGAGTCCGAGCGCGCCGAGGAGCCGGTCGGCCTCCGCCTCGACCGATCTCTCGGCGGACGCGCGGCCGCGGCGACGGGACGAGAAGCTGAGCGGCAGGAGCACGTTCTCCAGCGCCGTGCCGTAGGGCAGCAGATTGAACATCTGAAAGATGATGCCGAAGTGATCGCCGCGAAAGCGGTCGCGCTTAGGGCCGGAGAGGCCGGCGATGTCGGTTCCCAGGACCTCGATCGACCCGCTCTCGAGCTGAAGAACGCCGGCGAGCGCGGCGAGCAGCGTCGTCTTGCCGCCGCCCGAGACGCCGACAAGCGCCATTCTGCCGCCGGCGGGCGCGTCCCACGCCTCGATGCGAAAGCTCGCGCCGTTCGGCCAGCCGAAGCGGGCTCCGCGGACGGAGACGATCGGCTGCTCTGGCGCTGGCGTCATGCGGGTGATTTCCCTGCAGCCCTTATCGCGCGCCGTCCAACGCCGCCGACGCTCGGCGGCGGATCAGCGCGCCGTCAGATCGATGGTCGGCGACTCCGCGTCGGCTTCTACGCCAAACTGCGCGCCGTCGCGAATCACGACCGCGTCGACCTCCTCGGCGTTCGGGAAGGTCTCGAACCAGGCGAGCTCCAATTGGTCGAGGGCTTCCGGCGCGCCGCAGGTGAGCGTGTACTCCGCATAGAATTCCGCGTGTTGCTCGCCCTCGGCGTGGTCGTCATGGCCGCGCGCGCCCTCGGCGTGGTCGTCATGGCCGTGCGCGCCCTCGGCGTGATCGTCATGGCCGTGCGCGCCCTCGGCGTGTTCGTCATGGCCGTGCTCGTCCTCGGCGTGTTCGTCATGGCCGTGCGCGTCCTCGG
>CAZPTD010000195.1:0-8491 GCA_964588915.1 uncultured Neomegalonema sp.
GGATCGCGGGCGCGGCGCCGCCATGATAGGCGGGCGGCGGCGCCTCGGCCGCGCAGCCGGCGAGCAGCGCGGGCGCGACGAGGGCGAGACAGAGCCGGACGGGGGGGGGCCGAGTCGAGCAAGTGGCCTGGAGCATGGGCGACGGACTTTCGAGCTGCGCGGGCGCGCTCAAGTCGGCAGAAGAGGACGCCCGCTGGTGATCCGCCCAAGGTGTACGCCGGCGCAGTTAAAGCCGCGTTGACGGCGATAGGCGGGCGCGCATCACATTTTGGCCGAAGCGGCTCCGCCGCGTCCGAGCGGCTCAGAAGACGCGCCTCAGCCGCTCGACCGCGTCGGCGTCGGTGTAGTTCGGCCGCATCGGCGTGATCGTGATCCAACCCTCGGCGCAGAGCGCGGCGTCGGCGTCCGGAGCGGTCGAGCGGTTGTCGCGCTCGTGATGGAGCCAGAAATAGGGGCGGCCGCTCGGGCTCGCGCGGCGCACGGGCGCGAAACGCCCGGTGCGGCGCCGGCCCTGCGGCGCGACGCGCGCGCCTTTGACCTCCGCGGCGGCGACCGGAGGGAAGTTCACGTTGTAATAGAGATCGGGCGTCCACTCCGCGGCGAGGAGGCGGCGCACGATCTCCGGCCCGTGCGCGGCGGCGGCGGCGAAGAGATCGTACTCGGCGCCGCCCGGCGAGCGCGCGAAATACTGGCTGAGCGCGATCGCCTTGCAGCCGAGAAGGGCGCCCTCGATCGCGCCGCCGAGCGTGCCGGAATAAACGGCGTCCTCGGCGAGATTGTGCCCGCGATTGACGCCGGAGAGGACGAGATCGGGCGGCGCGTCCGCCATCAGGTCGCATAAGGCGACGATGACGCAGTCGGCCGGCGTGCCGGCGCAGGCGAAGCGCCGCGGGCCGAGCTCTTCGATCTTGATCGGCGCGTGATAGCTGATCGCGTGGCTGACGCCCGACTGCTCGAAGGCGGGCGCGACGACCCAAACCTCGCCGCCGTCGCCCGCGACCGCCGCCGCGATCGCCTCGGCGGCCTTCAGCCCGTCCGCCGAGACGCCGTCATCGTTGGTGACTAGGATCCGCATCGCCGCTCCTCTCGCCGCTCGAGCCCATCGCTCTCGGCCTTCTGCTGTAAAAGCGCCGCGCCGTCGAGAGGCGCGCGCGCCGCGGCGCGCCGTCAGCCCAGCGGCGGGTCGTCGAGGCCGTTGAGCTTGCGCGAGCGCGCGATCTCGTCGCGGCGCTCGTAGAGATGCTCGACCGTGCGCAGGCCGATCCGGACATGGTTGCGCGTCGCCGTCTCGTAGAACTCGTCCGCCTGGCCGCGCATCTTCGGCTCGCCCATGATCGGCTTGTCGGAGACGCAGAGGAGCGTGCCGTAGGGGATCCGGTAGCGCAGCCCGGCGCCGGCGATGGTCGCCGACTCCATGTCGATCGCGATCGCCTTCGAGCGGCCGAGCTTGTCGATCACCTCGTCATGGGCGCGCAGCTCCCAATTTCGGTCGTCGGTGCTGACCACCGTGCCGGTGCGCGCGCGCATGCGGACCTCGCGGCGCCAGGCGCGATAGGCCGCCTCGACCCGCGCCGCGCGCTCCGGGTCGACCGCCGGCAGCGCGCCGTTCGCGCCGGGCGCGACGCCGAGCTTCGCCGCGGCGAGGATCGGATGGGCGGCGAGGACGCTTCTGCTCGCCGGGCTCTCGCCGCCGGCGGCGCCGAAGCTCAGCCGCGTCGGGTCGGGGATTTTGACCCCGAGAGCGGCGAGAAGCTCCATGATTTCAGCTTTGTAGCGGCTGTAGGCGGCGAAGCGGCGGTCGCCGGTCTCCGGGTCCGCGTCCTCCTCGAGCAGCACCTCCTCGACGGCGCGCAGAAGGCATTCCTGCACCTCGATCATCTGCGGAATCGGCACGCTCGGCGGCAGCGTGTCGTCGAGCACGTGATCCTCGCGGACATACGCCTGAGCGAGCACGAATTGTCCGATCTCCTGCGTGCGCCGGAGCCCGCCGCAATGGCCGAGCATCAGCCAGGCTCGGGCGTCGAGCACCGCGAGGATGTCGGTCATCGTCTTGGCGTTGCTCGGACCGACGCCGATATTGACGATCGTCATGCCCGGGACGTCGGGCGCGTTCGGAACGAAATGGACGGCCGGCATCTGCTTCGGCTCGAACTGCGCCGCCTTCGCCGGGTCGAAGACGATGGGCGCGTCCGGGTCGTCGGGATCGGACAGGCTCATCACCGCGATCGGCGGCTCGGGCCCGATGACGAGCTCCTTTACGCGCTCCGGATCGCGCGTCTTCGCCGGCGCGTCGCGCTCGGGATCGATCGGCGCGATCAGCCGGCCGAGGCCGCGCCGCACCAGCTTCTCGAACACCTCGCCGAGAAACGCCTGCATGTAGAAGGGATAGTTCGTGAAGAAGACGTAGGGCTGGAAATGCTCGACATGGGAGCCGGTGTAGTGCTCGATCCGGCCGAGCGCGTAGTCGACGCGCTTGGCGCCGAACTGATGCAGCGGCTTCGAGATCTCCCGCGCCGCCGGCTCGGCGACGTCCTGCGCCGGCGCGCGCGACCCGCGGTCGCGATCGTCGCGCGAAAGCCGCTTGCCGTATTGGGCGAAATGATCCGCGAGCTCGCCGATCTCGGCCTGAACCGCGCTCGGCATCAGCCGGAAGCCGGACGGATCGATGCTCTTGTGGCGGTAGGCGCCGTCGACATAGCGGTCGTCGATGTCGAGCAGATCCGGAAACGGGAAGACGTATTTCAAGTCGCTCCGGGCCTGGCGCAGCGCGCGCTTGCGGTAGCGCTCGGCCCACGCCCGCCCGTCGCCGGCCGGCAGAACGCCGGCGCCGCGGGCGTGCGCCATCGCCTCGGCGCCGAGGGGCGAGGCGTCGAAGGCGTCGGCGAGGCTGCGCGAGATCTCGCTGTCGGAGACGGCGTAGACCAGCGGAATATGCGTGAGCGACCGGCCGACGAAGACGCGCGGCGGCTCGACATGCGCGCGGGTCGGATCGCCGGCCGCGGCCGGGCGCAGGAGCTTGAGCAGGCCTTCGACAAGACGGGCGCGGAAGACGTCCGGCCGCGTGAGGTCGACGCCGAAATAGGCGCTGAGGCGCACGTCCTTCGACGGATCGAAGAGATCGGCGCCGTCCATGAAGCGCGGTTTGAGGGCGATGAACGGGTAGGTGGCGGCGCGGAGCGCGCCGAGCGCCGCGGGCTCGAGATGCGGCGCGTCCGCCTGCGCCGCCGCCGCCGGACGCTTGTCGTCGAAGAGGAAGCGCGCCGGGGCCGCGCCGTTCGGGCCCGGCGCGCCGAAGAGGTCGCGCGTCATCGATTGCAGCGCGGAGGGCTGCGCCACCGGCTTGTCGAGCGCCAGCGGCAGAAGCTCCGCGGTCCGCGCGTCGGCGGCGGCGGCGCGCAGGGCGTCCAGAGCGCTGACCACCCAGCCCTTCGCATAGGCCGCCAGAGCGGCGCGAACGCTGGCGCGCGCTTCCTCGTAGAGATCGCAGACCCGCGCGAGCGCGGCCTCGGCGGTGCGGCGCTCGGCCAGATCCGGCGAAGCGCCGCCGCCGCGCTAGAACTCGAAATAGTCGAGCGCCTCGCCGCTGACGAGGCCGAAGAAATAGCGTTCGCAACGCGCCATCGGCGGCGTCCTCCAAATTTCGCCCTGCGCGCTCAGACGAGAGCGCCGTCGGCGCCGATCCGCTCCCGGCCGCCCATCCGCGGGCGCAAGGCTTCCGGGATCGTCACCGAGCCGTCCGCCTCCTGATAGTTTTCGAGGACCGCGATCATCGTGCGGCCGACGGCGAGGCCGGAGCCGTTCAGCGTATGGACGAAGCGCGGCTGCTTCTCGCCCTCCTTGCGGTAGCGGGCGTTCATCCGCCGCGCTTGGAAGTCGCCGCAATTCGAGCAGGAGCTGATCTCGCGAAAGGCGTCCTGGCCCGGCAGCCACACCTCGAGGTCATGGGTGATGCGCGCGCCGAAGCCCATGTCGCCGCAGGAGAGCGTCATGCGCCGATAGGGCAGGCCGAGCGCCTCGAGCACGCTCTCGCCGCAGCGCGTCATCCGCTCCAATTCGTCCATCGACGTCTCCGGCGCCGTCACCGAGACCATCTCGACCTTCTCGAACTGGTGCTGGCGCAGAATGCCGGCGGTGTCGCGGCCGGCCGAGCCCGCCTCGGAGCGGAAGCAGGACGTCCAGGCGCAGAAGCGCCGCGGCAAATAGCTCTCCTCGACGATATGGCCGGCGACAATGTTGGTGAGCGTCACCTCCGCCGTCGGAATGAGCCAGTGATCGCCGGCGCGGAAGAGGTCTTCGGCGAATTTCGGCAGCTGCCCGGTGCCGAGCAGCGCCTCGTCGCGCACGAGCGCCGGCGTCCAGACCTCGGTCAGGCCGTTCACCTCCGTTTGATGGTCGATCATGAAGCCGCCGATCGCCCGGTGAAGCCGCGCCATCGCGCCCGAGAGCAGCATGAAGCGCGCGCCCGAGATCTTCGCCGCCGTCTCCATATCCATCAGGCCCATCGCCTCGGCGATCTCGAAATGCTGCTTCGGCGCGAAGCCGAAATCGCGCGGATCGCCCCAGCGCTTCGCCTCGACATTGTCGGCCTCGTCGAGGCCGTCCGGCGTCTCCGGCAGCGGCAGATTGGGAATGCCGAGAAGCCGCTCGCGGAGCTGATCGTCCCAGTCCTTGGCGTCGGCCTCGAGCCTGGCGATCTCGTCCTTCTTCTCGGCGACGAGCGCGCGCAACCGCTCGAACTCGGCCTCGTCGCCCGAGGCCTTCGCCTTGCCGACCTGCTTCGAGGCGGCGTTGCGCTCGGCGAGCGCCGCCTCGGACGCGGTGATGCAGGCGCGGCGCTTTTCGTCGATCTCGAGGAGCTCCGCGGCGATCGGCGCCAGGCCGCGGCGCGCGAGCGCTTGGTCGAAACCGGCGGGATCCTCGCGGAGGGCTTTGATGTCGTGCATGACCGTGCTCGTTTTTTCGGCGTCTTTTAATGTCGGCGCGCCGAATTAGATGCGTTGGCGCGGTGATACTCGCGGACCGCTCGGCCGTCCACAGCCGCGGCGCCGCGTCGCCCATGCGCGCTGTCGGCCTTGCCGCCCGGCGCAGAGCTTCGTAAGAGGGCCGCGACTGCGTCGGCGCGCGAGCGAGACGCGCCGCAGCCGGACGGGCCGCCTCAGCGCGGCCCGCGGCGCGAGATGGGTTGTGGCAACAGGGGTTTCGGAGGGTCGATCGATGTATTTTGGGATCATGAACGCGGCGAGCGGGGAGGAGCTGCCTTTGGCGCTGGCGCAGGCCGAAGGGCAGGGCGGCAATTTCCTCATTCAGATCATTCCGTTCATCGCGATCTTCGCGATCATGTATTTCCTGATCATTCGCCCGCAGCAGAAACGCATGAAGGCCCATCGGCAGATGGTTGAAAACATCCGCCGCGGCGACGAGGTGATCACTCAAGGCGGCATCTTCGCCAAGATCACGCGCGTCAAGGAAGGCGACCAGGAGGTCGAGGCGGAAATCGCGGAGGGCGTCAAGATCCGGCTGGTGAAGGCGACGATCGCCGACGTCGTCTCCAAGACCGAGCCGGTCGGCGAGGAGACGTCCGCCTCGTAGAGAAGGCGCGTCGACGGCGACGCAGCGGAGCGCGATATGCGGCATTTCCAGATCGGGCGAGCGTTCCGCGTCGTCGTCCTTCTCTTGATCGGTTTTGCGGCGACCGCGCCGACAGGTCCTGACGCGGTCGCACAGTCCGGTCGGGACGCGGCGGCCGAGGCGCCGGGGCCTTGGCCGAGATTTCCGCCGCCGGAGTTTTCGTTCTTCGGTATCGATGCGACCGGCGGAACGCTGCTCCTGCTGGAGGTCGACGCGCGGGGCGCGATCGCGGCGCGCTACTCGGCGCTCAGGGACGAGATCGCTCAGGCGCTGCGCGACGCGGGCGTCGGGCGTTTCCGCGTCGAGACCTACGAGGCGCGCGGGCTGCCCGAGGCGATCGTGACGGTCTTGGACCCGGCGGATTTCGAGGCGGCGGGCCGCGCGCTCCGGGGGCTGGCCGCGCCGGTCGAGAGCCGGATGTTCGCCGAGGAGATCCTGGATCTTTCGGTGACGCCCTATGGCGACGGAGAGAGCTACCGATTGTCGGTCGACGCGGCGGCGCGCGAGGCCATGGCGCGGATCGCGACCGACCGCACCGCCGAGTCGCTCCGCATGCGTCTCGACGCGCTCGGCCACGATAGAGCGGCGATTCTGCGCCGCGGGGACGATTCCATCGAGCTTCAATCGCCCGGCGTTCTGGAGGCGGATCTCGACGCGCTCTTACGGCCGGCGGTGCTGACGTTCCACGTGGTCGCCGACGAGGGCGTCGACCTTGACGGACCGACGATGCTGCTCGAATACGACGCGGAGTTGAGCCCGGACTATGCGGGCCGGACGGAGCGCGTCTTCGAACGGGTCGAACTCTCGGGCGACCGGTTGATCGAGGCGTCGTCCGGCTTCGACGGCTATGGCGGTGTCGGAGTGAATATCAGATTCGACGCCGAGGGCGCCCGGATCTTTCGCCGCCTGTCCGAAGAGCATCTGGATCGGCGGTTCGCCGTGGTCCTCGACGGTCGGATCGTCTCGGCGCCCCTGTTTCGGACGCCGATCCCGGATGGTCGGGCGATCATCACCGGCTCGTTCACGGTCGAGACCGCGGAGGCGCTCGCCGCCGGCTTGCGGGCGGGCGGCTTGCCGGCGGACGTCCGCGTGCTCGAGCGCGTCGTCATCGAACCGCGGCTCTCGGCCGACACGGTCGCCGCCGGCCAGGCGGCGACAGTGGTCGGCGTCGTCAGCGTCCTGATCTGGATGGGAATTTCCTGATGCTGCATTTCCAGACGTGGAAGAAGGTCGTCATCCTCGCGATTTGCTTGCTCGGCGTGATCGCGACCGCGCCGAACTTCTTCTACAGTTTCGCGCAGCGCGCGGGCGACGCGCGCGACGAGCTTGCGAAGCTCGAACAGCGTGGCCTGCTCGAGAGTCTCGAGTTTCGGGAGCCGGAACTGCGGGCGCGCGTCGCGGCCTTGCGAGACCGAGCCGAGTCCTGGCCGATCTTCCTGCCGGTCGGCGTCGTCAATCTCGGGCTCGACCTTCAGGGCGGCGCGCATTTTCTGCTCGAGGTGCAGGCGGACCAGGTGTTCGAGGCGCGGTTGCGCTCGGTGCGGAACCGGGTCCGCGACGCGCTTCGCGAGGCGGGCGTCACGGATTTCCGCTACGCGCCGCCGTCGGAGACGCCGGAAGACACGGTCATCGTGCGCATTCCGTTCGCCGAGGACGTCGAGCCGGCTGGCGAGGGCTTGCGCTCGCTGGCCGAGCCGATCGACGATTCGGTGCTCGGGGCCGGCGAGGTCGATCTCACGGTGACGCTGCTCGAGGATGGTCAGAGCTATCGGCTCGAATTCACCGAGGCGGCGCGGGCGGCGATGACGCGCGTCGCGGTGCTGCGCACGATCGAGGTGCTGCGCTATCGCGTCGACGCGCTCGGCACGCGCGAGCCGACCATCGCCAGCCAGGGCGAGGACCGCATTCTTCTGCAGCTGCCGGGCGTGCAGAATGTCGATCTCGACGAGATTCTAAGACCCTCGCAGCTCACCTTCCATATGGTCGACGAGCCGGGCGTCGACATCGACGGGCCGACGATCACGCTGCCCTACAACGCCGAGCTGAACCCGGATCGCGTGGGCGAGACGGTCACGATCTTCGAGCGCGAGGAGATTCGCGGCGAGAATCTGATCGAGGCGAATCAGGGCTTCGACAGCGATGGCGAGATCGGCGTCAACATCCGTTTCGACACCGAAGGCTCGCGCGTCTTCCGCCGACTCTCCGAGCGCTATCTCGATCGCAGCTTCGCAATGGTGCTCGACGGCGAGATCATCTCCGCGCCCTTTTTCCGCACGCCGATCATCGACGGGCGGGCGATCATCACCGGCTCCTTCACCATCCCGACCGCCCAGGCTCTGGCCATCAACCTGAGTTCGGGCAGCCTGCCGGCGGAGGTCAGCGTCGAGGAGAGCTCCTTCGTCGGCCCGGAGCTCGGCGCCGATTCGATCGCCGCCGGCAAGATCGCGATCATCGTCGGCTTCACCGCCGTGCTCGTCTTCATGGGCGTCTCCTACGGGCTGTTCGGCGTCTTCGCCAACGCCGCGCTGCTCATCAACGTGGTGCTGATCTTCGGCGCGCTGTCGCTGCTCGGCGCGACGCTGACCCTGCCCGGCATCGCCGGCATCGTGCTGACGATCGGCATGGCGGTCGACGCCAACGTGCTCGTCTTCGAGCGGATTCGCGAAGAGCTTGCGGCCGGGCGACGACCGGCGAGCGCGATCGAGACAGGCTATTCCCGCGCGTTCTCGGCGATCATCGACGCAAACGTGACGACCTTCATGGCCGCGCTCATCCTGTTCATGCTCGGCTCCGGGCCGGTGCGCGGCTGCGCGGTGACGCTCGGCATCGGCATCGTGACCTCGGTCTTTACGGCGGTGATGCT
>CAZPTD010000196.1:0-8468 GCA_964588915.1 uncultured Neomegalonema sp.
AGGTGAATGCAACGCCGATGACGCCGTCATCCCGGAACGCCGCAGGCTTATCCGGGATCCAGGGCCGGTTCGCCGCACGCTCGGCCCCTTGGCCCTGGATCCCGGCTCTGCGCGCGTCGCGCTTGGCCGGGATGACAAGGGCGAGGTCGGTTTCGAAACGCGCTCCGGCGCTTGCGGATGAATGTGGCGAATTTCGAAACCACCACACGAGCCGGCGCCCGCGTCAGATCATGTCGAGCGCCGCCAGATAGGTTTCGAGCACCGCCTCCTCCTCGGAGCGCTCGTCCGGGCTCTTCCTCCGAAGCGCGACGATCTTGCGGAGGATCTTCACGTCGAAGCCGTTCGCCTTCGCCTCGCCGTAAACCTCCTTGATCTGCTCCATGACCTCCTTTTTCTCCTCCTCGAGCCGCTCGACCCGCTCGATCACGGATTTCAGCTGCCCTTTGGAGAAGGCGTGGCTCGATTCCGAGCCCATCGCGGTCGCTGCGTCGGTCGTCGCGTCGAAACCGGCCGGTCCGCCGAAAGCGGCGTCGTCCATGGCGTCTCTCCTGATAACTCCTCACCAGACGCACCATATCCGGTGGCGAGCCGCCCACGCAACCGCATATTTTGTGGATGGTCACGAGCATGACGCGGCCGTGGGTTTGGACAAACGCGGCTGCGCGTTGGACGGTTCTGTTGATGCGCGCGGAGCGCCGGCCGATTGCGCCCGCCGAGGCGCGTCGACGCCAGATGGCGCCGTCCCCGTGACGGCGCGCGCGTCGAGGCTTCGCCGCCCCTGGCTTGACCAGGGGCCTCGGAAGCGCCGCGAGGCCCGGAGAACCGGGCGCGACGGCGCCGACGCGCCCGGCGCGGATCCGCTGGCGACGGCGCCGGGGCCCCGGCTCGAGGTCGAGGCGGCGTCGCCGCAAACGCGTCGATCCGTTCTCGACGCGCCTCAATGATCCTTGGGCAGCGCGTCGAAGGCGGCCTGTTGCTCGGCCGACGCCTCGGTTTGATGGCGCTCCTTCCACTCGGCGTAGGGCATGCCGTAGACGATTTCGCGCGCGCCTTCCTTGTCGAGCGGGACGCCCTTCTCCGCCGCCGCCTCGGCCATCCAGCGGCTGAGGCAGTTTCGGCAGAAGCCGGCGAGATTCATCATGTCGATATTCTGAACGTCGGCGCGCTCGCGCAGATGCGCGGCGAGGCGGCGGAACGCGGCCGCCTCGAGCGCTTCGCGCGTCCGGGCGTCGAGTGCGTCGTCAGACATGTCGGCCTCCTTGAGCTCGGTCGCCGACAACCTGGCGCGCCGCGCGCCGCTTCTCAAGAGGGCGGCGCCATCCGATCGGTCAGCAACTGGAACTCGCGGCGCAGCTCCTCGTTCTGGAACAGCCGCTCGATCCCGGGGCTCTCGAGCGCCATCAGCGCCTCGAAGCTCGCCGCCGCGTTGTCCATCAGCTCCTTGAGCTGGAATGACGCCTCGACGGTTCTCAGCGTGTTGTCCGCGACCTCGAGCTCGCGGATCGTCCGCTCGCGCGCCCGCGCGATCAGAGCCCGCTGGCCGAGGAGATACTCGCGATAGAGCCGGAGCGCGTCGAGCGCGATCCGCTGGCTCTCCTGATTGGCCTCGAGCGCCTGGCGATGCTCGGGCGTCGGCGTGTCGGCGAGCAGACGCTCGGTCTCCGCGGCGGTGTCGATGAGGTCCTGCTCGATCGCGGCCAGCCGCGGCAAGTAGTCCGCGTCGATGCGGAAGAGGATGCGGTTTTGGCCTTCGAGGAGGATCGCGATCAGAACCGTGTGCATGCCGTAGTAACGCCGCGCGATCTCCAGATCCTCGCCGCTGTCGTCCATCAGATCGCGCAGCTGGGTGCTGACGCCGCGCACCGCCTCGTAGGCGGCGGCCAGCTCGACGATGTCCGAGCCGGTGACGCTGTCGAGCAAGAGGTCGATCTGCTCGGGCGGCAGCGGCGCGCCGGCCTCGGTCATCGCCGCGCTGAAGGTGAGCTTGATCTCGGCGATGCGCGCCTCCTGGCCGGCGATGCGGCGCTCGAGCTCCTCGATCGCCTCGCCGAGCGACTCGCGATCCTCCTCGAGGCCGACCCACACGGCGACGCCGCCGTCCTCGGGCGCCGAGATGCGCTGCTCCTTCAGCTCGGCGATCTGACGGCGCATGGTCGCGATCTCCTCGCGCCGCCCCTCGATCTCCTGCTGCATCTCGACCACCGGCGCGTCGATGACGATCTCGAAGGCCGCGGCGACGAGATCGTCGACCCGGCCGCGGTCGTCCATGCCGAATTGGCGCCAGAACGCCTCCTCGACCCGGCCTTCCGGATCGTTCTGGATCTGACGGCGGAGCTCGGCGGCCTCGTTGAGCGTCTCGCGGACGAGGCCGAAAAGGCGCCGGCTGCGCTCGAAGTCGACGTCGCCGGCGCGCGGGTCGGTCGTCGTCTCCGCGACGGCGCCGGAGCCGCCGAGCGGACCGACCGGCCCGAGGGCGGGCGCCAGCGCGACGAGAACCGTGGCGAGCGCCGCGACGCCGACGACGCGGCCCAGGGATTTGCTAAGTTTGCGCATGATCTCGTTCCTCGAGAGGTCCGACCGCTCTGCGAGAGCGCGACGCCGGCTCGGAACCCAACGGCTCGGCGCGGACGCCGATCCGTCTCCGGGCGTTCACTTCGCCCAAATGCGTAGATAGACCAAATCCTAAGATTGCGCAAAGCGCGGCGTTTCGCCGATCCGACACGCTCGACGCGGCGGCGCGGCGGCGCGGCGGCGCGCGGCTACTGCGTCGCGGCGTCCGTGGTCGCGGCGGCGCCGCTCGATCCGCCGCGCGGCGGAAATTTCTGAACGCCGAGCGGCACGACGTCCTGTTCGGCGTCGTGCAGGACGAGGCAATTCATGCTCTCGAGATCGAGGACGTGGCAGTAGACCGGCAGGTTCGCCTCCCGCACCTCGAGATAGGTGACGCGCTCCCAGACCTCGTCGACGATGAACGGATAGGCGCCGGCGACCGTCGGCTGGATGGCGCCGCGCGGCCAGTAGGGCAGGCGGCCCGATCGGCGCGTCAGCGAGCCGTAATTCGTCGCCCAGTCGATGAGCGCGCCGCGCATCTCGAGCGGCGCGCGCACCTCGGTGAAGCCGTAGACCTCGTCCGCCTTCAGGTTCGCGCGATAGACGACGCGCCGGTTCGGCGCGCGGATGGCGAGGCTGAGCTCGGCGCCCTCGCATTCGGCGCTCTTGGACTCGGCCTCGATGATGTACCGGCCCGCGTTCGTCTCGGCCCAGACCGTGCGGATGATCATCTCGCAGCCGTTTCGGAAGCGCGAGTCCGACCGCCCGCCGTCGAGATCGTCGTCGGCGGCGCCGGCCTCGGCCGTCTCGAGCTGCGTCTCGGCCTCCGCCTCGGCTTCGTAGGCGGCCTGCGGATCGAGCGCCCAGGGCCGCGTCTCCGCCGTCAGCTCATCGTCGCCGCCGCCGAAACAGCCGCTGACGAGCGTTGCGATCGAGAGCGTGAGCAGGAGATTCTTCATGACGGTCGACCGCTCTTCCAATCCTGCGACGCCGCGTCCGAACGTTCCGCCGGCCGTCGCGCGCCGCGCCGTCCCAACCCGCGCGCACCGAACCAAACCCGCGCCGCGCCCGCAAGAGGGATGCCCCGAAGAGTAATCCGTCGCGCTTTCATTTTCGTTCCTTTGCGTCGCATTTCGGCGTCGCCTTCAGGCGACGCGCAGGCCCTCGCGCCAGGCCGCCCGCGCGACGCAGAGCCGCTCGGCCCGGTAGACCCGCACGAGATCCGCCCGCAGCCCGGGCGCGATCGCGCCGCGATCGGACAGGCCGGCGCATTCGGCCGGTCGCCGCGCGGCGCAGGCGACCGCCGCCGGCAACCCGTAATCGGTCTCCTCCGCGAGCTTGAACGTCGCGAGCATCAACGAGGCGGGCGCATAATCCGACGAGAGGATGTCGACAAGCCCCTCCTCGGCGAGGGCCGTCGCCGAGACGTTGCCGGAATGCGAGAAGCCGCGCAGAAGGTTGGGCGCGCCCATCATCACCGCGAGCCCGGCGCGGCGGCTGGTCCGGGCGGCCTCGGGCGTCGTCGGGAACTCGGCGATCGACGCGCCGGCGGCGACGCTTTCGGCGACATGCGCGTCCGTCGCGTCGTCGTGGCTCGCGACGGCGAAGGCCCCGCGCTCGGCGCGGATGCGCTTCGCGCGCTCCGTCAGGCCGCGCCGATGCCGCGCGGCGTAGAGCGTCTGATACTCCCGCGAGCGCGCGACGAACGCGTCGAGCTCGGCGTCGCTCATGCCGCGCTTGCCCTGGTAGTATTCGCGATACTTGTCCTCGCGCTGGAACTGCCGTTGGCCGATCGTGTGGTCCATCAGCGAGATCATGCGGATCCGCGGCTCTTCGGCCAGAGCGTCGAACTCCTCCAGCACGTGCGGCGCGCAGATCTCGCAGCGCAAATGCACGTAGTGATCCGCCTTCAGAAGGTCGAGGCGCTCGAGCGCGCCGATCGCCTCGATCGCGGCGGCGGCGTAGTCGCCGATGCCGTCGGTGTCCATCAGGCCGACGCGCATGGCGTCGAAGAGCGTCGTCACGCCGACCGAGACGAACTCGCCGTCATGCGCGGCGACGGCGGCGCGGCGCGGCCATTCGACGCCCGGCCGCGGTTGAAGATGCCGCTCGAGATTGTCGGTGTGGAGCTCGACCAAGCCCGGCAGCAGGAAGTCGCCCTCGAAATCGACCGCGCCGGCGGCGCGGCTGGCGCCCGGCGAGACGTCGGCGATCAGCCCGTCGCGCACGAGCGCGGTCCCGTCGAAGACGCGGTCCGGCGCGACCACGCGCGCATTGGTCAGCACGATCTCGCTTGTTCCGCTCGTCGTCATCTCTCGCCCTCGCCCCAAGCTTTCGGCCGACGCGCCTTTCGCCGCTCGCCGCGTCTTGTTAACGCTCGCGCGCGCCGCTGGCGAGCGCAAGCGACGGCGAAGAGGGGCGCGGGCGCGCGGAGGAGGCATATGAACGCGAAAACCGACCTGCCGGGCGCGCCGTCGCTCGAAGGCTGGGCCCGCTACGCGATTTACGCGGCGCCGCCCAAGAGCGGCCGGCTCGGCGGGCTCGGCGCGGAGTGGCTCGGGCGCGACGCGGAGAGCGATCAGGCGTCCGGCGCGGGCCGCCGGCCCGCTTTCGCCGGGCTCGGCCTCGCGCCTGACGCGATCGCCGCGCTGGTCGCCGCGCCGGCGCGCTACGGCTTTCACGGCACGCTGAAGGCGCCCTTCCGGCTGGCGTCGGACGCCTCCGCCGAGGCGCTCGACGCGGCGCTGCGCGCCTACGCCGCCGAGCGCGCGCCCGTCGAGGCGCCGCGCCTCGCGCTCACCGTCGATCACGGCTTCGTCGCGCTGCGCCCGTCCGCGCCGTCGCCGGATCTCGACGCCCGCGCCGCCGAGATCGTCGAGCGCTTCGACGGCTTCCGCGCGCCGATGACGCCGGAGGAGCGCGCGCGCCGGCGCGCCGACGCGCTCGACGCCGAGGCCGAGGCGCTGCTCGAGCGCTGGGGCTATCCTTGGGTGATGGAGCGGTTCGGCTTTCATTTGACGCTGACGGGACGGCTGCCGCCTGCGGAGGCGGAAGCGCTTTCCGGACGCCTCGCGCCGATCTTCGCGCCGGCGCTCGGCGAGCCGTTCCCGCTCGACGACGTCGCGCTCTTCGGCGATCCCGGCGACGGCCCGTTCCGCCTGCTCAGGCGCTATCGGTTTTCCGCCGGCTAAGTCCCGGCGGCGGCGGCGCCAGCGGCGGCGCGCAGGCGGCGAGCATCGCCGCGACGCCGTCCTCGAGCGCGCCGCCGTTGTCGACGACGTAGACGTCGCGCCCCGAAACCTCGGCGCCGGCCTTCCGGGCGAGCCGCTCGAGAATCTCGGCCGCGTCCTCGCGCCCGCGCTTCGCCAGCCGCGCGGCCAGGACCTCCGTCGGCGCGGCGACCGAGAGCACGCGGATCGGCGCCAGACGCTCCCGCGCGGCGTCGACGACGCGGCGCGAGACGTTGAGCATCACGTGGCGCGGCGCGGCGAGCACGTCGAGCAGCTCCGCCGGCGCGCCGTAGCCGAGCCCATGGGCGCGCCAGGCGAGCATGAAGCCGCCCGCCGCCGCGCGCCGCGCGAACGCCTCTTCGCTCGCCGGTTCGTGATCCTCGCCGCCCGCCGAGGCCGGCCGCGTGACGACCCTTCGCGCCACGTGAATGTCCGGCCTAAGGGCGCGAACGGCGTCCATGAGCGTGTCCTTGCCGGCGCCGGACGGCCCGACGACGAGATGCAGCACGCCGCGCGCCGCCGGCCCGCGCTCCCGGGAATTCCGCAATGACGTCACGATCTCGGCGCCCATGGCCGCCAATCGGCCCGCCGCCGTCCGATCCGTCAAGTCGGTCGATCCCACCGGCGGCGATCGGGCGGGATCGCTTATACAGATTCGCGTGAGTTGCGGTTTTTTGCGGCTGAATGTCGACGAAAGCGCACTATGTCCGCTGATGAACGGTAAATCCGTCGCAGGCGCGCTTGCAGTCGGCGCCGCCGCATGCAAAGTCGCGCCTCGGCGAAAGAAGGGCGCGCGCCCGAATTCCAACGCGTCGCAGCGGCGCTGTGGCGGACTCGGCCAGGTGGAGCGGGCGATCGCCACTTGGCGGCGAGACGGGCGCAAGTTGAGGGACGACAATGGCGAGAACTCCGATCTGGAGATCCATCTACGAGACTTTGCGGGCCGAGGTCGTCGACGGCTCCTTCAACGCTGGCGATAAGCTGCCGACCGAAAAAGAGCTTTCCGAACGGTTCGGAGTCAATCGCCATACTGTGCGGCGCGCGCTCGCCGAGCTCAGCCTCGCCGGGATCATCTCCGTTCGGCGCGGCAGCGGCGCCTATGTGTCCGAAGGGGTGCTCGAGTACAAGATCGGGCCGCGCACGCGCTTCAGCCACAACGTCTCGGAGCTCGGGCGCACGCCGTCGCAAAAACTGCTCCGCGCCGAGATCCGCGACTCCGAACCGCGGGTCGCCGATCGCCTCGGGATTAAGACCGGAAAACCGGTCGTCCTCATCGAGCAGCTCGGCGAGGCGGACGGCACGCCCGTCACCGCGACGCAGCAGTATTTCCCCGCCGAGCGCTTTCCGGATTTCGCCGACGTGCTCGCCGAGACGCGCTCCGTCACCGCGGCGATGCGCAAATTCGGCGTCATCGACTATATGCGCGCCTGGACGCGAATCGCGGCGGTCTCGCCGTCGCGGGTGATCGCGCGCAAGCTAAGCCAGCCCGACAACGCGCCGGTGCTGCGCGCCGAGGCGCTCAATCTCGACATGGCCGGCCAGCCGATCGAGTACAGCGTCACCTATTTCGCCGGCCAGCGCGCGGCGCTGCTCGTCGACACCGAAAGCTACACCCGCTCGGCGGCGGAGATCGTCGCGGAGGAGCCGGCCGCGGCCGAGGCGCCGCGAGACGCGCCGAAGGACGGGCGCAAGCCGCCGGCGAAGGAGGCGAGCGGAGGCGTCGTCGCCGCCGATCAGCGCCCGCCGCGCCGCGCGCGCCAAGGATGATCGAGCGGGTCTGGTCCGCCGCGCGACCTCTCATCTGCGACGCCTGACCTCGTCGGCGTGGCGAACCATGTCGATGGCGCCCTCGTCCGGATCGTCCGGCGAAGCGCCGCGCTTTGGCTTCGCCGCCCGCCAAGAGAACAAGCGCGCCGCCCGGACGATCGACGGCGCGCGCGCGCTCGACGTCTTGTCGATTTCGGGAGCCGGAATTTCGCGCCGGAGCCTTTGACGTCCGCGCTCGAATCCGCCTCGCCTCGCCTCGAGGGCGCCGTCCGCGCCGGCGCCGTCGACGCGCGCGTCGCGGCGCCCGCTCCGCCGTTGAGCGCTTGCGCTCGTCCGGCGAACGTGATTCTTCGTTCCAACCGACCATTTCGGCCCGCGCGCCGGCGCCGCGCGGCCAATTCGACTTTTCGTCTCGGGAGTCTTTGAATGCTGAAGAAGATCTTGATCGCCAATCGCGGGGAGATCGCCTGCCGCGTCATCCGGACCGCGCGCGCGATGGGGATCAAGACGGTCGCAGTCTACTCCGAGGCGGATCGCGACGCCGTCCATGTCGAGATGGCCGCCGAGGCGGTCGGCGTCGGTCCGGCGCCGGCGGCCGAGAGCTATCTCGTCATCGACAAGATCGTCGACGCGCTCCGCCGGACCGGCGCCGAAGCGGCGCCTCCGCGCTACGGCGACCACTCCGCGCGCGCCGATTTCGCCGACGCGCTCGCATCGGCGGGCGTCGTCTTCATCGGGCCGCCGGCGGGCGCGATCCGCGCCATGGGCGACAAGATCGAGTCGAAGAAGCTCGCCGACAAGGCCGGCGTCTCGACCGTGCCGGGCTTTCTCGGCGTCATCGCCAGCGCCGAGGAGGCGATCGGCATCGCCGACGAGATCGGCTACCCGGTGATGCTCAAGGCGTCCGCCGGCGGCGGCGGC
>CAZPTD010000197.1:0-8441 GCA_964588915.1 uncultured Neomegalonema sp.
GCCCGGCGGCGCGCCGACCAGCCGGCTGACCGAGTGCTTTTCCATGTATTCCGACATGTCGAAGCGCTGCAATTCGACCCCGAGGATCGACGCGAGTTGGCGCGCGACCTCCGTTTTGCCGACGCCGGTGGGGCCGGCGAAGAGGTAGTTGCCGATGGGCTTTTCCGGCTCGCGCAGACCCGCACGGGCGAGCTTGATGGCCGAGGCCAGCGCCTCGATCGCGGTGTCCTGACCGAACACCACGCGCTTGAGATTGGTCTCGAGGTCGCGCAGCAATTCGGCATCGTCCTTCGAGACTTGCTTGGGTGGGATCCGGGCGATCTTTGCCACAACGGCCTCGATCTCGCCTTCGTCGATGGTCTGCGCGCGCTCGGCCTTGGGCTTGAGATGCTGCGCCGCGCCCGCCTCGTCGATCACGTCGATCGCTTTGTCAGGCAACTTGCGATCGTTGATGTAGCGCGCGGAGAGGGTAACCGCCGACTTGATCGCCTCGGGCGTGTAGTTGACCGAATGGTGCTTCTCGAAGAAGGGCTGGAGACCTTTCAGGATCTCCTGCGCATCCTCCTGGGAGGGTTCGGTGACGTCGATCTTCTGAAAGCGCCGGCTGAGTGCCCGGTCCTTCTCGAAGTGCTGACGGAACTCGTTATAGGTCGTCGAGCCCATGCAGCGGAGCGACCCGGCCTGGAGCGCGGGTTTCAGCAGGTTCGACGCGTCCATCGCTCCGCCGGTCGTGGCGCCGGCCCCGATCACCGTGTGGATCTCGTCGATGAAGAGGATCGCATCCGGGTGTTCTTCGAGTTCTTTGATGACGTTCTTCAGGCGTTCCTCGAAATCGCCGCGATAGCGCGTGCCGGCGAGCAGCGCGCCCATATCGAGCGAGTAGATGGTCGACTCGGAGAGAACCGCCGGCACCTCGCCGCGGATGATGCGCCGCGCGAGGCCCTCGGCGATCGCCGTCTTGCCGACGCCCGGATCTCCGACGAGAAGCGGATTGTTCTTGCGCCGGCGGCACAGCACCTGCACGCAACGCTCGATTTCGAGGTCGCGGCCGATCAAGGGATCGATCCGGCCGTTGCGCGCTTTTTCATTGAGATCGACGCAAAACCGGGCCAGCGCCGTGTCCTCGCCGCGCTCGTCGGCGTCCACCTCCTCGCCGGCCGAATTCTCGTCCTCGGCCGCGCCGCGCACCGGCCGGCCCTCGCTCAAAGAGGCGTTCTTGGCCACGCCGTGGCTGATGAAATTGACGGCGTCGAAGCGCGTCATGTCCTGCTCCTGCAGGTAGAACGCGGCGTGGCTCTCGCGCTCGGCGAAGATCGCGACGAGCACGTTGGCGCCCGTGACCTCGGTGCGGCCGGAACTCTGCACATGGATCGCCGCGCGCTGAATAACCCTTTGAAAACTCGTCGTCGGCGTCGCCTCGGCGCCCTCCTCGTCCGTCACCAGCGAGGCGTGGTCCTCGTCGAGATGCTTGGTGAGATCGGCGCGCAGCTTGGCGAGGTCGACGCCGCAGGCGCGCATCACCTTGGAGGCGTCGGCCTCGTCGACGAGCGAGAGGAGCAGGTGTTCGAGGGTCGCGAATTCGTGCCGGCGGATGTTCGCAAGAGCGACGGCTCGATGGATCGCGTCCTCAAGGGTGCGAGTGAATGACGGCATGATCCTTCTCCTCTTGCAGCGCGCCGGCTCGCCGCGCTCGGCGAACCTCAGACATAAGATTGCAGCACGGATCTCAAAGTGTGTCGATCACTGAATGGCCGCCGCGAATGACGATAACGACAGCAGAACCGTCGCCGGTTCGAGGCCAGACTCCGTTTAGCCTTTATTTGGTCGAATTAAGAACGCCCGGACCAGGCGCGGCGGATTTTGCAAGGACGGCGCCGGCGACAATGGCGTCGTCCCCTGTTATTCTTTCTCCATCGCGCACTGCAACGGATGTTCGTGCCGACGGGCGTAGTCCATGACTTGCGCGACTTTGGTTTCGGCGATCTCGTAGGTGAAGACGCCGACGACGGCTACGCCCTGATTGTGGACCGTCAGCATGATCTGCACGGCGAGCTGGTGGCCGATCCCGAAAAATCGCTCCAACACATGCACGACGAACTCCATCGGCGTGTAGTCGTCGTTGAGCAGCAGCACCTTGTACATCGACGGCCGCTTGGTCTTCGGCCGCGCTTTCACCGCGACGTCGACCGCGCCGCCCTTCTTGCCGTCGTCCCCGTCGCCGGGATCGTCGGAGTCTCCAGCGCCCCTCGGACCGGCATGCGGCAGGACGACGCCCCGGCGGAGCGCCGAGCGCGGCGCGAGCGGCGTCGCCTCTTCGGGCCGTGAATTCACCATCATCGAATTCATCGTCATCGACCGTTTGCTCCCGCGCGCTCCTCTGCGCTCCTCCGCGCGCTCCGTACCGACTCGCGCCCGCTCATGCTGCGCCGCCCATAAATCTAGTCGCCTCGAATTTTGTCGCAACCGCTGAACGCCATGCAAGCCCCGCGTCGCCGAGGCGCGTCGCCGCGGACGCGCGCCGGTCGGGACGCGGCGACCGCGCGACTCTGCCGGAAAAAAATAAAAAAGAGGCGTCGCCGCCTCCTTTTCACCCCCCGACGTCGCCTCGGACGCGCCGTGGCGACGGAGCTTCGCCGCGCCGACGGCGCGGTCGACCTTAGGCTTTGTAGGCGCCCGACTTGACCATCTCGCTGACGGCGGCCATGCGGGCGTTGACCGGCTCGGAGCACTCTTTCGCCGCGGCCATGGTCATTTCGTTGAGCTTCTGCGCCTGCTTGGCGAAGTTCTCCATCGTCGACTTCGCGATCGCCGACTGGCGCTCCATGAACTCGGAGGCGTCTTTCGACTGCGAGAGGTCTTTGAGCGCCGAGAGATTGGCGTCCATCGAGGCGCGGGCGTAGCCGAGCATCTCGGTGGCGATCTCTTTCATGCTCTCGGTCGCCTTCGTCGCCGAGGCGAACATCGCGTCGACGTTGCCTTTGGTGAACTCGGCGACTTCCTCGAAGCGCGCCGCCATTTGCTGCGACTGCTCCGAGAACGCTTTTTGCGCGTCGGCGGCGTAGTTTTCGAAGTTGTTCTCTTTCGGCATCGGTCCAATCCTTAGGTTCGTCGCGCGACCAGATGAACGAGGCGCAGTCGGCGCCGCGCGAGCGCGCCGCTGGCGAAGGGCGGATTGACGCTCGGCTTAACCTCCCGCCTCGCGCTTCCCGCCTCATATTGCACTGCAGCATTCATATTGCAATGCACAAATTTAAAAATTCTATCCGAGGCCGCCTTCCGGCGCCCGCGCCGGCCCGCGGCTGGCCATACTATATTAAGCATGTGTCTTAAGCGCATCTGCAAATCTTGACGTCACCATACGTCCGAGGGTTACGAGGGACGAGAGGAGGACGCCATGACGCGGTCGCTTGACGCGCTGCTGAGGCGGCTGACGCGGGGCGCGGCGGGTCTCGTCGCCATGGCGACGCTCGCCCTGTGCGGGTTGTCGCCGGAGGCGGCCAAGGCCGAACCGCGAGGCGGATACATCGTCGTCGACATGCAGACCGGCGCGATTCTCGACGCCTACCGCTCGCAGACGTCGTTGCGGCCGGCGTCTCTGACCAAGATGATGACGCTCTATCTGACCTTCGAGGCGCTCGAGAGCGGCCGTCTGCGCTGGGACCAGACGCTCGTCGTCTCGGGCCACGCCGCCTCGATGACCGGCCAACGGCTCTATCTGCGCCGCGGCGAGCGCATCACGGTCGGCGAGGCGATCTTCGCGACGGCGATCTATTCGGCCAACGACGCGGCGGTGGTGCTGGCCGAGGCGGTCGGCGGCAGCGAACACCAGTTCACGCGCCTCATGAACGACAAGGCGCGCCTCATCGGCATGAGCGACACGACCTTCGCGACCGCGTCAGGTCTCTATGGGCCGGAACAGTTCACCACGCCGCGCGACATGGCGGTGCTCGCGCGTCGGCTCTATTTCGATTTTCCGGACCGGTACGAGATCTTCGGGCGGACCAGCTTCAGGTTCCGCGGCCGGCGGCGCGGCTCGACCAACGGCATCTTGTCCCGCCGCGGCGTCGACGGCATGAAGACCGGCTTCACCAGCCGCGCGGGCTACAACCTCGCCGCTTCGGCCGAGCGCGACGGACGGCGCGTGCTCGTCGTCTTCATGGGCGGTCCGAGCAGCCGCGAGCGCAACAACGCGGTGCTCGCGCTTCTCGACGACGGCTTCGAGCGCCTCCAGCGCCTCGAGGCGTCGGGACGGCTGCTCGCGGGCGACCGGATTACGAACCGACCGAGCGGCGCGCCGCTGCAGGCGCCGCCGCCGACCCTGCGCGCGAGCGTTCTGCCGCCCGCGACCGACCCGCGCTTCGCGGCGTCGAGCGGCGCCTTCGCGACCGCGCGGATCGAGACCGGCCGCATCGAGACGGGCCAGATCGCCGACGCCGACGCCGAGGCTCTCGCGGCCAGCGTCGCCGAGAGCCTCGCCGCGCGCGCCAGTTCGAGCGCCGGCGGCGGGCGGTTCTGGTCGGTTCAGATCGGCGCGTTCCGCGACCCCGGCCGCGCCTCCGATCTCTTGCGCGCCGTGCTCAGCGCGCATGGACGCGAGGCCGCCGGCGCCTATCAGAGCGTCGTTCCGATCGAGCAAGCGCTCGACGGCCGGAGGATCACGCTGCACCGCGCGCGGCTGACGAACATGGACCGCGCCTCGGCCGACGCGCTGTGCGCCAAGCTCCAATTGGAGGGCGCGCCCTGCCTGGTCGTCCCGCCCGCAGGTTGGACGAACTAAAGCGCCTTCGAACCGTTCGGAGCCGAAACGCTGGAGCTGAGCGGCGGCCGCCCCGCGGGGTGGACGCAAGGCGTCCGCCCCGGAGGGGCGGGACGAACGCCAGCCGGCCGGAGGCCGGCAGGACTGCGGCTCGAGCCGACGATCAAGCTGGAGCAGGGCGGCTCCGAACGGTTCGAGCGCGCTTTGGGCGCAGTGGACACTTACCCTAGCAGGATCGCGATCGCGCCGGCGGTCAGGATCGCCGAACAGCTGCGGACCGTGCTCTCATAGCGTGTCGCGACCCTGCGGAAGTATTTCTATTGACGAAAGCGGCGCTCGACGAGACGCCGCTCCTCGTAATGGTCCGCGTCCTAGGCGAGCGATCCGCTCCGCCGCCCGATCGAGTGATAGTCGAGGCCGACGCGGGCGGCCTCCTCGGCGCCGTAGACATTGCGCAGATCGATGAGCAGCGGCCGTTTGAGGAGCCGCCGCAGCCGCCCGAGATCGAGCGCGCGGAAATGGTTCCATTCCGTCAGGATCACCAGCGCGTCGGCGCCCGACGCCGCCGCGTAGGCGTCCTCGGCCCAGATCACGTCCGACCCGAGCAGCGCCTCGCCCTCGCGCCGGCCTTCCGGATCGGTCACCACGATCTCGGCGCCGTCGGCGATCAGACGCGGCACGATCGCCAGGCTCGGCGCGTCCCGCAAGTCGTCCGTGTTCGGCTAGAAGGTGCCGCCGCGGATCGCGCTCCGGAGCCCCGAGACGTCGCCGCCGCACGCCGCCTTGATCTTGTCCGCCATCCGCGCCTTGCGCGCGTCGTTCGCCTTGACCACCGCATCGACGATGCGCGTCGGCGCGCCGACCTCCTCGGCCGTCCGCGTCAAGGCCTGCGTGTCCTTCGGAAAGCACGAGCCGCCATAGCCCGGACCGGCGTGCAGGAACTTCGAGCCGATCCGATTGTCGAGGCCGATGCCCTTGGCGACATGCTGAACGTCGGCGCCGACCTTCTCGCAGATGTCGGCCATCTCGTTGATGAAGGTGATCTTCGTCGCCAGGAACGCGTTGGCGGCGTATTTGATCATCTCCGCCGATTCGAGCGTGGTGAACACGATCGGCGTCTCGCGCAGATAGAGCGGTCGATAGAGCTCGCGCAGCTTCTCGCGCGCGCGGTCGCTCTCGGCCCCGACGACGACGCGGTCCGGCCGCATGAAATCCTCGATCGCGGCGCCCTCGCGCAGGAACTCCGGGTTCGAGGCGACGTCGAAATCGAGATCCGGTCGCACCGCGCGGATCTCGTCGCGCACGCGGGCGTTGGTGCCGACCGGCACCGTCGACTTCACGATGACGACCGCGCCGTCCGGGAGCGACGCCGCGATCTGCCGCGCCGCCGCGAAGACGTAGGAAAGATCCGCATGGCCGTCGCCGCGGCGCATCGGCGTGCCGACCGCGATGAAGACGGCGTCCGCGGCGGCGACCGCCGACGCGAGATCGGTGGTGAAGGTCAGCCGGCCGGCGCCGATATTGGTCGCCATCAATTGCTCGAGGCCGGGCTCGTAGATCGGCGTCTGGCCGCGCCGCAACGTCGCGATCTTCTCCTCGTCGAGATCGACGCAAGCGACCTCATGGCCGAAATCGGAAAAACAGACGCCGGAGACGAGGCCGACATAACCCGAGCCGATCATGGCGACGCGCATGCAGTTCTCCTAGGATGAGGGCGCCGGCCGCGGCCCCGCTCAGAACACCCGATCGCTCTCGAAGCCGGGCAGGCGCAGCTGCGCGACGAGATCGCCGATCTCGCGCCGCGCCGCGAGATACGCGTCGCGCGCCGACGGATCGCCCTCGGGCGTCTCGATGTCGAGCACGGTGAGGCCGGCGAGAAAGAGATCGCGGTAGATCATCCGCTCGGCGAAGCCGGCGGCGACGCGAAAGCCGATTCGCTGCGACAGCTTCGTCAGCTGCTCGCTGACGCTGAACTTGGCGCGATCGACATTCGGGTTGTAGCGGTTCCGCATGACGATCCAATCGAGCGGCGGCAACTGGCTCTCGGCGCGCAGCTTCCGGCATTCCCAAACCATGTCGGCGTAGATCGACGGACCGATGATTTCTTCGTTGTAAGGATCGTATTTCGCCAATAGATCAAAATCTATGTAACTATCATTCATCGGCGTAATCACCGTGTCGGCCGCAGCGTGGCCAAGGCGCGATAGATAACTGTCGGTTCCGGGACAGTCGATGATCAAGAAATCGCAGCTGCCGTAAATCTCCTGCACCGCCGCGGTGAAGCGCTCGAGCTCTTCTTGCTCCGCCACGTCGCGGTCGACATTGTCGCTCGCCTGCACTTCACGCATCAGCGGCATCGGCAGCTCTTGATCGGAATAATTGTGCTTCTGCTTATGAATTTGCCGGTTTTCGAGATAACGAAAATAGCTCTTCTGGCGCGTGTCGAGATCGATCGCGCCGACCCTATGACCCGAACGCGCGAGCGCCGCGAAGATATGCATCGCGGTCGTCGACTTGCCCGAGCCGCCCTTCTCGTTGCCAAGAACGATTACATGCGCCGGTGAGGCCATACGCTGCCGCCTTTCCTCTGCTCATCGTTCCCAATAGGCGCGCGAGCAAGATCGCGCGGCCCGGCTCGAACCGCCGCGCGATCCGCGCGCGCCGGGCCGCGCCGATGTCGCCGCGTCGCAGCGGGCCGCCGGCGTCCCGGCGGCTGCGCGCCGCATCAAAAGTCGAAGCCCTCGAACTTCTTCTTGAATTTCGAGACGCGACCGCCCGTGTCGACCAAGCGCTGGCCGCCGCCGGTCCAGGCCGGATGCGCGCTCGGATCGATGTCGAGGTTGAGCGTCTGCCCAGCTTCGCCCCATGTCGAGCGCATCTGTACGACGCTTCCGTCGGTCATAGCCACATTTATGACGTGGTATTCAGGATGGATGTCTTTCTTCACCGTCAACTCCGCAACATCGGCGCGTCTTCCACGCGGCGGCGCGCCCGACGCGGCCCCGCCGCCCGAGAGCGCAGTATTTCTCAGGGAGAGCGACATACAATGGACGCGCCGAGGCGGCAAGAAGCGCGCCGCGCCGTTGGGCGGCAACTGCGTCGCTTTCTCGCGCGCCGCGCGGGCCGCCCCGCCGTGATTCAACGCCGGCGCGACTCGTAGTAGCGGTCGTAAAGCGGCTCGAGCACCGTCTCGTCGAAAAGCGACGACACCGACGTGTCGTTGCCGACGTTCAGAATCGCCTGCGCCATCAGCGGCGCGATCGAGAGCCGCGCGATCTTGTCGCTGGTCATCGTCGCCGGGTCGTCGGCGATCGAATCCGTCACCACGAGCCGGTCGAGCGCCGAGGCGTCGATCTTCGACGCCGCCGTGACGCCTTCCTTCGTCGAGAGCACGCCATGCGTGATATAGGCGTGCACGCTCGCGGCGCCGTTCTCGCGCAGCAGCCCGGCCGCCTTGCAGAGCGTGCCGGCGGTGTCGCAGATGTCGTCGACGATAATGCAATCGCGCCCTTCGACCGAGCCGATCAGCATCATCGCGTCGACGTCGTTCGCCGCCCGCCGCCGCTTGTCGACGACGGCGAGCTCGGCGCCGACGCGCTCCGCGAGATCGCGCGCGCGGACCACGCCGCCGACATCCGGCGAGATCACCGTCAGCCGGTCGAGCCGATCGAAGGTTTGACGGATG
>CAZPTD010000198.1:0-8386 GCA_964588915.1 uncultured Neomegalonema sp.
CTCGGCGCAGGCGATAGACGAAGCGCCGCCCTCTGTCAGCAGGCGCGGCCGCGACGCTCGGAGACGGGCGCCCCGGCGCCGGTCGTCGTACCCTCAGAGGGCCGAGCCGCTTATGAAGGACGCATGATCGACGACGCCCCGAAAAACCCGCGGCCGCAAGACGCCTTCGAACTCCGAGGCGGCCTCGCGCCGCCCGATTTCTCGAGCGATCAGGCGGCGGCGGTCGCCCTCGTCGCCGAGGCGCTGGCCGCCGCCGGCGTCGACCTCGAGAAGGGCGTCGCCAAGAAGCCGAAGAAGGCCGGCAAGAAGACGGTCGGCGTGCTCGGCAAGGCCGGCAGCGGCAAGACCCATCTCCTCGCTTGGCTGGTCGAGCGGCTCCTCGACGCCGGCGCGACCCAGATCGTCCAAGAATTCGACTCTCGCAAGAAGAGCGCGAAGAACGCCGTCACCTTCGCCGTCGTCGCGCCGACCAACAAGGCGGCGAGCGTGCTGCGCGGCCGCGGCGTCGCGGCGACGACGATCCACCGCATCATCTATTCGCCGCTCTACGACCCCGATTACGAGGCGCTCGCGGAGTGGCTGAACGACCCGAAATCGCGCGAGCGGCCGCAGGGCGTCGCCGGCGTGACCGACGCGGCGCTCGACAAGGCGCTCGCCTTCTACGAGCGCACGCGCTCGGCGGCGGCGTCGCTCGCCTCGGTCGGCCTGCGCGGCGCCGACTTCATCACCGGCTGGAAGCGCCGCGACGAGGCGCGCGCGATCGCGCTCGTCGACGAGGCCTCGATGCTCGACGACAAGGCGCTCGAGGATCTCGGCGCGGTCTTCTCGGTGGTCGTCCTCTTCGGCGATCCGGCCCAGCTCGCGCCGGTCGGCTCCGAGGGCGAGATGGCCGTCGCGAAGCTGCCCGAGCGCGACCGGCGCTCTCTCAGCCGCGTCCATCGCCAAGCGCGCGGCAACCCGATCATCGACCTCGCCTACGCGCTCCAGGAGGATATCGAGTTCCAGGAATTCGAGCGGCTGATCGAGCGCACGGCGCGCGAGGACGACCGCGTCGTCGCCGCGCCGCGCGTCGACAGCGACCTGATGGCGCGCTCGCCGGTCCTCGTCTGGCGCAACGCGACGCGCATCCGCCTCATCGCCGCCTTCCGCGCCGCGCACGGGCTCGGCGACGAGGAGCTCGCGCCCGGCGAGCCGCTCATCTGCGACGGCGTCGAGCTCTCGGCCAAGAACCGCGACAAGCGCGTCGATCTCGAGCAGGCCGGCCTCGTCAAGGGCGCGCAGGCCTATTGGCTCGGCCCGGGCAAGAAGCCGGGCTTCGCGCGGATCTACGTCGCCGGCGCGCCGCAGCCGAAGATGAGCGCCGCCGCGATCATCCAGATCGAGAAGCCCGGCGCGGACGAGCCCTTCATCCCGACCGCCGCTCGGCAGGGCGCGGTCTTCGTCCATGGCGCCGCCTGCACGGTGCACAAGGCGCAGGGCTCGCAATGGCCGACGGTGCAGGTCTTCGCGCCCGATCTCTTCGCCGCCGCGCGTTCGGGGCGGATCGAGGACGGCGCGCCGCTTTGGCGCCGGCTCGCCTATGTCGCGATCACCCGCGCCGAGGAGCGGCTCGTCTGGGCGACGCGCTATCAGCTCAAGCGCCCGACCGCGCCGCTTTCCGCCGACGATCTCGAGGTCGGACCCTTGGTGTGAGGGCGCCGCAGACGGGCGGCGACGAAGGGCGAAGAGCCCTGAGGAGCGCGCCCGCTCGTCTCGGACGAACGGCGCGTTCGGCCAGGCGCCTCGCCTCTCTTCGCGGCGTCGCCCTGCGCTCAGAGCCGATCCCAGGCCGGCGCGAAGGTGTCGCATTCCGAGGCGCGGCCGCTGAAATAGCCGACGTCGAACCATTTCAAGCGCTGCGCCGCCGTGCCGTGGGTGTCGGAGTCGCGCCCGAGCGTGATCGCCGTCCGCCAATGCTCGACGTCATAGGCGTCGACGAGGCGTCCGCCCGCCGCGGCCTCCGCCGCCCAGACGCCGGCCAGACATTCGGCCTGGAGCTCGTAGCGCAGCGAGATCCGCCGACGCCGCTCCACCGACCAGCTCCGACGCACGAGCGCGTCGCGGCGCTGCGAAAGGCCCGAGAGCGCCTGAACGTGATGCCCGAACTCGTGCGCGATGACGAAGAAGACGAACTCGGCCGGCTCGTCGACGATGATGCGGATGGTCTCGGCGTCCTCCGCATAGTAGCCGGCGAAATCGCCGGGCGCGGAGGCGAGGCGCCGCGCGGCGTCGGCGAAGACGACCCGCGGCGTCGTATAGCTCTCGTCGGCGGCGGGAAACTGAGACGCGAACTCGCGCCGCCAGAACGCGTCGATCTCCTGCGCCGCGGTCAGATAGGGCTCCGGCCCTTCGTCGATGACGTGAGCGGGCCTGGGGTTGAGCATCTCGACCGCCGGCACGATCAGAATCGCCAACGCGGCGAGCGCGAGGCCGAGGACCGGCCGCTGGTCGCGCCCCTCGCCGTCTTCGCCCCGACCGCCACCGCCGAATTCCGTCGCCACGTCGCCGAACCTCTCGTCCCAGATCGCGCGCTCGCCCTTGCTCCACGGCGACGGCCGACCCGTCGCCGAACCGGCGCTCGGCCGGCCCCGTCCTCCGGCGGCTCCGGCGCGCGAGCCGCCGTCCCGACTCTAATCCCGCCGCCGAGGCGATTCTACGGCGCGAAATCGATAACGCGCTCACGCCGCGCGTCCTATCGTCCCGTCGATCCCCCACATCCCGGAGGCCTCATGCTCGGATATCTGACGCTGATCTTCAGCTGCCAACTCGCAGGCGAGATTCTCGTCGCCGCGCTCAGCCTGCCGACGCCCGGCCCGGTCGTCGGCATGGCGCTGCTCTTTCTCGGCCTCCTCGTCCATGGCCGCGTCCCGGAGAAGCTCGCCGAGGCGGCGGACGGGCTCCTGCAGAATCTCTCGCTCCTCTTCGTTCCGGCCGGCGTCGGCGTGATGCTGCACGCCGGCCTCCTCGGGCGCGACTGGTTGCCGATCTCGATCTCGCTCGTCCTCAGCACGGCGATCGCGATCGCCGTGACCGCGCTTCTCATGCGCAGGCTCGCCCCGAAGGACGCCGGAGCGGCCGAGACGGGCGAGGCGCGCTGATGCGGAATCTCGACGACATCTGGGTCTATCTGAGCGAGACGCCGCTTCTGCATCTGACCTTGACGCTCATCGCCTATCAGATCGGCGCCGCGCTCTATCGGCGCGGCCGGCTGAACCCGCTGCTCAATCCGGTCCTGATCGCGGTCGCGCTCCTCGTCGCGCTGCTGTCCGCCGCGGAGGTCGACTACCGGACCTATTTCGACGGCGCGCAGTTCGTGCATTTCCTGCTCGGGCCGGCGACCGTGGCGCTGGCGCTGCCGCTCTACCGGCAGTTCGAGCGCGTGCGCCGCTCGGCGACGGCGATCGGCGCGAGCGTCCTGGTCGGCTCGATCGCGGCGGCGGGCTCGGCGGCGGCGATCGCGTGGGCGCTGGGCGCGTCGGAGGAGGCGATCCTCTCGATCGCGCCGAAATCGGTCACCGCGCCGATCGCGATGGCCGTCGCCGAGGAGATCGGCGGCCTGCCGTCGCTGACCGCGGCGCTCGTCATCCTCACGGGCGTCCTCGGCGCGATGATCGGCCCGAAGCTGATGAGCCTGATCGGCGTGCGCGACTGGCCGGCGCGCGGCCTCGCCATGGGCGTCGCCAGCCACGGCGTCGGCACGGCGCGGGCGCTGCAGGTGAACGAGGTCGCCGGCGCCTTCTCGGGCCTCGCCATGGGACTCAACGCGCTGGCGACGGCGATCCTGCTGCCGCTCCTCTGGCGGCTCTTCTTCGGCTGATCCGGGGCCGAGCGAACGGAGCCGCTCTTCGGCGACGCGCCGCCGCGCGCCCGGCGCCGTCGCGCGCCGCCCCCTCGATCTCCCTCCTGCGCGCAGGGGGAGGCGCGAACGACCGCGCCGGCGACCGTTTCAGAACGCCGCAACCGGGCGCCGCGCCCGGGTGAGGACGTAAAGAAGCGGCGCGCGCTCCGCTCTCCCAGGGGCGAGATCGGACCGGAGACATCATAGGCGGCCGTTCGGAGACGTCTTGTACGCGCCTGCGATCTCCACGTCTGGAGGTCGGCGCGCCGACCGGCGAAGAGTGAATCGAATGCGCGACGAGACAAAGACCGACGGCGATCTTTCGATCCGATCGGATCCGAACACGCGATAGGAGGCCCGCCATGCCCATCTCACCTTATCTCAAAGCCTTGCGCGAGAAGGTCGGCCACGCGCGGCTGCTCGCGCCCGCCGCTTCGATGACGCCCGTCGCGGAGGGCCGCGCGCTCCTCGCCCGAAGCGCCGAGACCGGCGCCTGGCAGACGCTCGGCGGCATGATCGAGCCGCTCGAGCGGCCGGCCGACGCGGCGATGCGCGAGACCTTCGAGGAAGCCGGGCTCGTCGTCCGGCCGACGCGGCTCCTCGGCGTCTTCGCCGGTCCCGAGACGGAGATCGTCTACCCGAACGGCGACGTCGTCGCCTACACGGTGATCGCCTTCGCCGGCGCCTTGGAGGATCCGGGCGCGGCGCCGACGCCTGACGGCGAGGAGATCGCCGAGTTGGATTGGTTCGACGCGGACGCGCTCGAGACGCTCGACATCCTGCCCTTCAACCGCCAGCTCGCCCGCCTCGCCCTCGCGCCCGACGGGCCGCCCCATTTCGCGCCTGCGACCTGGCGCCCGGAGGTCGCGCAAGATTGACCCCAGATCGACCGATACACCTTTTATCAACACGCAATATTTGGTAGGAGTTGCGACATGTAGAGGTCGTGGCGGAAGGCTCGCCGAATCGGGCGGCGGGCGCGCTCCGTCGCCGAGCGAGGCAGGAGACCAGCATGCCAAGACGCATCCGCACCAAGCTGCATCTGAGCCGCAGCGACGCCGCCGAGATCAAACGCCTGACCGCCGAGCACGCGGACTTCGTCCGCGACCGGCTCCTGGCCGGCGACGATCTCATGACCGCCCACGCCGCCGCGCAGTCGATCCAGGACGAGATCACCGCGCTCTACGCCAAGCGGGCGGAGCAGGACGCCGAATAGGCGCTCAGAAGGCCGAGACGTAGGAGCTGACCGCGCCGTAGGGCGCGGGCGCCGGCCGCCAGACATGCAGGACGACGGCGCTTTCCTCCGCCGTCGGGATCGGGTCGGCGTTCCGGCGGAAATCGACCGCGAGCTGAACCGCCGTCGCCGGCGCCGCGATCGCCGGCGCGCCGCCGATCATCGTCACGATCGTCCGGTGATGGTGGCCGCAGGCGAAGAGCCGGACATTCGGCCGCTCCGCGATCATCGCCGCGAGCGCCGGCCCGTCCTCGAGGCGGATTTCGTCCATGTAGCCGACGCCGCTCGCGAAGGGCGGATGATGCGCGAAGAGGAGCGCCGGCCGGCCCTCCGCCGCCGACCGGTCGATCTCGCCCGCGGCCCAGGCGATCTGCTCCTCGCCGAGCCGTCCATGCGACGCGCCGGGAACGACGCTGTCCATCAGGATCGCGCGCGCGGGCCCGATGTCGAGCGCGGCGCGGATCGGCCCTTCCGCCGGCGCGGCGTCCGGCGCCAGCCCCGCCGCCCGCATCGCGCCGCGCGCGTCGTGGTTGCCGGGCAGCGCGTAGAGCGGCGGCGCGAGCCCGGCGACGATGGCGTTGAATTCGGCGTATTCTTCGGGCAGCCCCTCATCGACGAGGTCGCCGGTGTGGATGACCGCGTCGATCCCGCCGACGCGCTCCGCGAGCGCGTTGATCTCGGCCACCGCCCGCCGCAGCGCCGCCGCGGTCTCGGCGCCGTCGACGAGCGGCCCGGCGCCCGCCTTGATATGCGTGTCGGTGATCTGCAAGAAACTGATTTCGCCGCTCATCGCGCCCTCTTCGCCCTGTCGTTGCTCCCGTCGCTCTCGCCCGCCTATGCTCGTCCCGGACCGACATCGTCAAGACCGGCAGAAAGGTCGCGCCATGGCCGCCCAGTATCCCGCCGACAGCCGCTTCGGCGTCCCCGACCTCGCAGCGGCGCCCGAGGACATCCGCGAGCGGATCGCCGCGGTCGCCGAGAAGGCCGGCTTCGTCCCGAACGTCTTTCTCGCCCTCGCCCGCCGCCCGGACGAATTCCGCGCCTTCGTCGCCTATCACGACGCGCTGATGGAGAAGGAGGGCGGGCTCTCGAAGGCCGAGCGCGAGATGATCGTGGTGGCGACGAGCGCCCTCAACGACTGCCTCTATTGCGTCGTCGCCCATGGCGCGATTCTGCGGATCCGGGCGAAGGACCCGCTCATCGCCGACCAAGTGGCCGTCAACTACCGCAAGGCCGACATCAGCCCGCGCCAGCGCGCGATGCTCGATTTCGCGATGCTCGTCGCGGAGGGCGGCCAGGAGATCGAGGAGGCGGATTTCGAGGAGCTGGCCGCGCACGGCTTCTCCGAGGACGACGCCTGGGACATCGCGTCGATCGCCGCCTTCTTCGCGATGTCGAACCGGCTCGCGAGCGCGATCAGCCTGCGCCCGAACGCCGAGTTCTATCTGATGGGCCGGTTGCCGAAGAACTGATCCGACGGGCTAGTGTCCTGGATTTAAAATTCGCTGCATAATCGCGGCCGATTGCGTGGCGAATTTCAGACCCTGAAAGGACACTATCGTCTGATCGGCTCTGACGGAGCCGACCTCGCCCTTGTCATCCCGGCCAAGCGCGAAGAGCCGGGATCCAGGGCCAAGGGGCTGAGCGTGCGGCGAACCGGCGCTGGATCCCGGACAAGCCTGCGGCTTTCCGGGATGACGGCGTCATCCCGGGATGACGGCGTCATCAGCGTTGCAGATCCTGCTCTAGAATCAATAAGTTGCTCGTATGGTTTCGGTTTCGAAATGCGCTCCGGCGCCTGCGGAGAAGTGTGGCGGATTTCGAAACCACCACACTCGCCTTCCCCGCAATTTCGGGACTTGGCTCCAGAACGCACATGGAACGGAGGCGCGGATGGACCAGTATTGGAGCGCCGAGGAGGGCCGCGTCGAGGCCGATCGGCGGATCCGCGCCTGTCTCGAGAGCGCGTCCGACACGCTCGATATCGGCGGCCTCGCGCTCGACGCCCGGCCGGAGGCGCTCGGCGACCTCTCGGGGCTCAGGCGGCTCTACGCCGGGACGGGCGGTCCGGCCACGGCGGAGGCCGTCCGCGCGCCCTCGCCGCCTCGCCCCGGTTGAAGACATTGCGGATGGAGAGCGCGCCGATCGACGACGCCCGCCTCGACGCGCTGAGCGCCCATCCGAGGCTCGAGCGTCTCGCCCTCGCAGGCGACGCGCCGACCTCGCTGGCGCCGCTCGCCCGGCTGCCGAAGCTGCGCTCGCTCCGGGTCGCGGGCGGCCGTTTCAGGGACCTCGCGGCCGTGCTCTGGCGTCGGCCGAATCTGCGTTTCGTCGCGCTCGAGAACGGCGGTCTCGCCGACGCGCCGGGCGACCTTGTAGCGGGCGGCGGCTCCAAGAACCGGCTCGACGCCCTCCGCGCCTATTGCGAGGCGGCAGGCGCCTAACCCTCCTCCTTTCGGCCGCGTCGGCCTATAACCTCCCCATGGCTCCCGACGACCCATCCCACGGTCCGCGGCGGCGCGGGCGGCGCGGCTATCATCACGGCGATCTGAAGCGCGCCCTCCGCGACGCGGCGCGCGCGCTCATCGCCGAGAAAGGACCGAGCGGCTTCACGATCGCCGAAGCCGCGCGCGCCGTCGGCGTGACGCCCTCGGCGATGTATCGGCATTTCGCCGACCGCGAGGCGCTGCTCGGCGAGGTCGCTCTCGAGGGGTTTCGCGATTTCGCCGACCGGCTCGAGGCCGCCTGGGCCGATCCGAAGCTGACGCCGCTCCAGGCGCTCGACGCGCTCGGCCGGGCCTATCTCGCCTTCGCCGCCGAGGAGCCGGCCGCCTTCAGCGCGATGTTCGAAAGCGGCGTCGCCATCGGCCAGAGCCCGGAGCTTCGCGCCGAGGCGGATCGGGCGTTCAACGCGCTCCACCGCGCCGTGACGGCGGTGGCGGCGACGGCCGCGCCCGGCGCGCGGCCGCCGACGCTGATGGCGGCGCTCCATATCTGGACGCTCAGCCACGGCGTCGCGACGCTCTTCGGCCGCGGCGAACGCGCGGCGCCGATGAGCCCCGAGGACATGCTGGAGAGCGCCGTCGGCGTCTATCTGCGCGGGCTCGGGCTCATTCCCTAGAGTATCCGTTGTCGTGGATGCGACGCTGACGACGCCGTCATCCCGGGATGACGCCGTCATCCGGGGATGACGCCGTCATCCCGGAAAGCCGCAGGCTTGTCCGGGATCCAGGGCCGGTTCGCCGCACGCTCAGCCCCTCGGCCCTGGATCCCGG
>CAZPTD010000199.1:0-8352 GCA_964588915.1 uncultured Neomegalonema sp.
TCGCGCTTGGCCGGGACGACAAGGGCGAGGTTGGCGCCATCAGAACCGATCAGACTGTAGAATTCGCGCATATAAATTTCGAACTGGCGCAGTTTCTGGCGACATCTTCTAAAAATCTCGCGAAAATGTCAGCTGAAACTGCAATGGTTTTCTTGAATTTACTAATCATTGAAATCCATTAGAAATCCGCAAACGGCATCCTTCTCTCATCAGCGGCGATTAACGTCGCGGCCAGAACATAGACGGTCGCAACAGGCCGGGGCTTGATGAAGGGAAACGACAAATGCCGATCAACGGCCTGGTCAAGGATTTGGTGGCGCCGGCGGTGTGCTTGGCGGCGATCGTGGCGTTCGAGAGCGGCGCGCTCGCTTCCGCTCGAGGCGCGTCGTCGGCGCTGATCGAGACCGAGACCGTGCAGCCGCCACGCGCGTATCAGGAGCTCTGCGCCGCGGCGCCGGAGTTCTGCGTCGAGCAGCATACGCGCGGCGAGCTCGACCGGATGGCGGCCGCGATGGCGTCGCGCTTCGGCGAAGGGGCGCTCGCGCCGGAGCTGCCGACGCTGACCGAGACGCGGCTGCGCCAGCTCGAGCAGGTCAACACGACCGTCAACGCGACCATCCAGCCGGTGGTCGACGCCGGCGGCGATCGGTGGACCTTCACGTCCGTCGCCGGCGACTGCGAGGACTACGTGCTCATGAAGCGCGAGCTTCTGGCGCGTCTCGGCTGGCCGCGCTCGGCGATGCGCATCACGGTCGTGCATGACGGCGTCGGCTATCACGCGATCCTGATCGTCTCGACCCAGCAGGGCGACTTCGTGCTCGACAATCTCTCGTCCTACATCACGCGGGTCGAGGACAGCCCTTACGAGTTCGTCGTCGCGCAGTCGACGGAGCGGCCGGGCGTTTGGGTTCGCATTCATCGCGCGCGCTGAGGGCGCGCGCCGCGAGAAGCCGGGGCGAGATTACAACATCATCCAGCGCAGAGCCTCGGCGGAGCGCCGTCGCCCAGGAGACCGGGCGGCGGCGCTGATCGTTTCAGCGCTTGGAGGCCGGCGGCAGCGACTGCAGGAGCCGCCGCTCCGGCAGCCACGGATGGATCTCCATCGCCGCGAGAAACGCCTCGCGCGCCTCCTCGGCGCGGCCCGCCTCGAGATGGATGAGGCCGCGGCCGGCGAGCGCGCCGAAATGCGCCGGCTCGAGCGCGAGCGTGCGTTCGATGTCGGCGAGCGACTCCTCGTTGCGGCCGACGAAGTAATAGAAGGTCGCGCGCGCGTTCCAGCCCTCCGCCCAGTCCGGATAATCGGTCACGATCTGATCGAGAATGGCGAGCGCCGCCTCGGTGTCGGCGGCGCGCAGATGCGCCTGGACGTCGAGAAGGAGCCCGGTCGCCACCACGTCCGGTCCGGTGCGCCACAGCCGCCAGATCGCGTCGACGATCGGCGCGGCCTCGGCCTCGCTCTCGGCGGCGCGAAGCTGGGCGAGCAGCTCGGCGCGCGTCGCCGCGCGTTCGTCGCCGCCGCCCTTCTGGGCCAGCGCGGGCGAGAGCGCGGCGACGAATGTGAGAAAGGCGAGGGCGATGATCGCGCGCATGGCGGCCTCCTGTCGACGACGGGAAGCCAGCCTCGACGCGGCGCGGCGCGCCGTCAATCGCTCCGCGGTCACGTTTCGGCGCGGCGATCCTCGTCGGCGAGGGCGCCGATCCGCGCCGCCGCCGCGAACGCCGCCGCCTTCGCCGCCGCCGTCGCCTCCGCCTCTTCGTCGCGGCCCCAGAGCTCGGCCTGATGCTCCTCGTCGATCCGCGAGACGCGCCAGCCGTCCTCCGCCGCGAGGCGCCCGCGCCGGACGGCGAGGCCGATCACGACCGAGCCCGCGAGCGTGGTCAGCTCGTGAAGCGCGGCGAGGCCGAGATCGGTCTCCTCGCCGACCGCGCGCGCCGCCGCCGCGAGCGCCGCCTTCGGCTGCGGCGCGTGCATGACGCCGGTCACAGGCGAGAGCGCGGCGCCGAGCGCGTCGCGCGCCCAGGCGATCAGCGGATCCCAGGCCGCCGCCTCCGCGGCCGCCAGCGCCGCCGGCCCTTCGGCGCGATAGCAGACCAGGTCTGTGGCGGCGTAGCCGGCGATCTCGGCGACGACGGCGTCGCGCTGCGGGCGGATGCGGTCGATCGCGGTGTTGAGCGCCCGCGTCGCCGGCATCGCCGTCGGGTCGATCGTCTCCGGCTGCGCCGCCCATTCGGCGGCGATCGCCCCCGCGATCGCCCTGCCCGAGGCGAGGAGCGCGCCGCTCGGCGCGCGGAGCGGCCGCCCGTCGAGCGCCACCGTCCAGCCCTCCGGAACCTCGACCGCTTCGGCGCGCGCGTAGAAACGCCGCGCGCCGCCCCATTCGCGATGTCGCTTCACCATGCCCCTCGGCCCCAAAATTCGTCGAAGATGAGCGGGATCGCCTCGAAATCCTCCACGATCCTCCGCGCGCCGGCGGCGACGAGGTCCGCCGGGTCGTGATAGCCCCAGGCGACGCCGATCGCCGCGACGCCGGCGTTCCCGGCCATCTCCATGTCGTAGACCGTGTCGCCGATCACCACCGCCTGCGCCGCTTCGACGCCGGTCGCGGCGAGGCAGTTCTCGACCATGCCGGGATGCGGCTTGCCGGGCGCGTCGTTGGCGGTCTGGGTGACGCAGAAGAAAGCGCGCAGATCATGGGCGTCGAGCGCGTGCTCGAGGCCGCGACGGCCCTTGCCGGTCGCGACGCCGAGAAGGAGCTCCGTCGCCGCGAGCCGGGCGAGCGCCGCATGCGCGCCCTCGAAAAGCGGCGCGTCGGCCTCCGCCGTCCGCATGGCGCGCTCGCGCTCGAAGAGCGCCACGAACGCCCGGCCGATCGCTTCGGCCTCCGGCGCGGTCAGCGACGGGTCGATCCCGCGCACCGCCGGCAGGAGCCCGAGGCCGATGACGCGGCGAACGGCGTCGTCCATCGGCGCGGGGCGGCCCGCCTCGGCGAAGGCCGCGCGCATGCCGCGGATGATGGTCGCCTGGCTGTCCATCAGCGTGCCGTCGAAATCGAAGATAGCCAGCCGCAGCGGCCGCGCGTCGGCGCTCATTTCTTCCGCTCCTGATCGTACGCGGCGAAGGGATCCTCGGGCGCGTCGGTCTCGGACCATCCGAGCGCGTCCCAGGTCCGGCGCATATGCTCGGGCAAGGGCGCGGAAATCGTGAAGTCTCGCCCGGTCGCGGGATGCGGCAGCGAGATCCGGCGCGCGTGCAGATGCAGCTTGCGGCTGATCTCGCCGCCGAGATAGGGCGTCTCGGCGATCCCGTGGATCTTGTGCGGGTCCGAGCCGTATTTGCCGTCGCCGACGATCGGGCAGCCGATCTCGGACATGTGCGCGCGGAGCTGATGGGTGCGTCCGGTGACCGGCCGCAGCGCGACCCAGGAGGCGCGGTCGCCAAGCGACTCGAGGGTCGCGTAGACGGTGAGCGCGCGCTTGGCGCCGTCGACGTCCTTGGTCGCTTCGGGCGGCAGGCAGAGCATCTTCTCGCCGCTCTTGCCGGGCGCCTTGACCAGGCTGTAGCGGATCTCGCCGGCGCGCGGCTTCGGCGCGCCGACGACGGCCGCCCAATACGTCTTGGTCGCTTCGCGGCCGTGGAAGGCGCGCGCCATCGCCGTCGCCGCCGCGCCGGTGCGGGCGAGGAGGAGGACGCCGGACGTGTCCTTGTCGAGCCGGTGGATGAGCCGCGGGCGGTCCGGGCGGTCGAATGCGAGCGCGTCGAGGAGCCGGTCGACATGCCGCGTCTGGCCGGAGCCGCCCTGGACCGCGAGTCCCGGCGGCTTGTTGAGCGCGATGAGCGCGTCGTCGCGGAAGATCACCATGCCGCGCGCCAGCGCCGCCTCGTCGTCCGAGAGCGCGGTCCCGGTCCGCGCGGCCGGCGTCGGCGTCTCGGCGTCGTCGGCGATCGGCGGCACGCGGATCTCCTGGCCCGGCCGCACGCGGTCGGACGCCTTGGCGCGCGCGCCGTCGACGCGGATCTCGCCCTTGCGCAGCGCCTTCTCGAGCCGCGCATGGCCGAGCTCGGGCACATGGCGCTTGAACCAGCGGTCGAGGCGCTGCTCGGCCTCGTCTCTTCCGACCCGGATCTTGCGGACGCCCGGCATGCCTCTCCTCCTATGCGCTGAGCGCGCGCCCGGCGAGCGCGCCGAGCGCCGCGAGCGCCAGCCCGCCCAACGCCGATCCGACCATATAGACCGCCGCCGCGCCGAGCTTTCCGCCCTCGATGAGCCTGACCGCGTCCATCGAGAAGGTCGAGAAGGTGGTGAAGCCGCCGAGAACGCCGGTCGTCAGGAAGGCGATCAGCTTCGGCGAGGCGTCGCCGCGCGCGATCGCGGCGCCGATGACGAGGCCGATCGCGAGCGAGCCCGCGAGATTGGCGATGAGCACGCCGAGATGCGCCGCGCCGAGCGACCGCGCCGCCCAGTCGACGACGAGATAGCGCAAGCCCGCGCCGAGCGCGCCGCCGAGCATGACCCAGTGAATAAGCACGCCGACCGTCTAGCGGCGGCTGTGCGCAGCCGCAATCGCGATCTCGGTCTCGAGCTAAGCTTCGAGCGGCGCGTCCTCGGCCCGAGCGTCGGCTCGGTCGACGACCGTGAAGTAGAAGTCGAGCGCGGTGGCCAGGATCGCCTCGGGCGGACAGCCGATCTCGCGCGCTTCGGCCGCGATCCGCGCCGCCCGCGCCGCGTCGAGCCCGACGCTCGGGCCCTCGCCGGCCGCGCCGAGAAAGCCGCCCTGAAGCGTCGTCGACGGACCCGCGGCGGCCTCGAACTCGAGGCACACGTCGTCGAGAAAGGCGTTGACGTCGAAACCGTTCTCGGGATCGAACGCGATCGGCGCGACCGTCGGCGCCGCAAGCGGCTTGCCCTCGGCCGCCCGCCGCTCGGCGTTGTCGGCGCGCGCGGCTTCGGCCTCCGCTTCGGCCTCCGCTTCGGCGGCCCGCGCCTCGCGGCGCGCGTCGAGTTCGCGGCGCCAGGCGTCGATGGCGGCCTCGGCGCGCTGGGCCGCGGCCTTCGGCTTCTCGTCGCTCGCGAGCGCCTCGATCAGCGCCTGCAGCGCCGAGCCGGCGGCGGCCTCGGGCTGCGCCGCATGTCGGGTTGCGCCTTCGCCGTTCATCCCTTCGCTCCTTCCGCGCGCCGGGCGACAGCTCCGAGCGCGACGCCCAGAGAAATAGCGGATCGTCGTTAAACCGAGGTGAAGGGCGCCGGCCGCGGTTCGGCCTTCGTCAACCCTGGGTTCAGGCGGTCTGCGCCGCGGCGCGCTCGGCCTTGATGCGCTCATAGGCGCCGTTGAGCGCCTGCAGCCGCTCGGTCGCGAGCTTGATCGCCTCTTCCGGCACGCCGCGCGCCATCATCCGGTCCGGATGCGTCTCGCGCACCAGCCCGCGCCACGCATCCTTCACCTCCTCGAGCGACGCGCTCTGCGTCAAGCCGAGCAGCGCGTAGGGATCGCCGCCGAGCGACGGATCGTGCCGCGCGCGCAGACGGTCGAAGCAGCGCTGCTCGATCCCGAAGATCTCGGCGACGCGGCCGAGGAAGGCGAGCTCCTTCGGGTCGTAGACGCCGTCGGCGCCGGCGATATGGAAGAGGCCGTCGAGAATGTCCTCCAAGGTCGCGCGGTCGTTTTCGTCCTTGAACATGGCGCGGATCTTGTGAGCGTAGCCCTCGAAGCCGGCGACGTCCTCGCGCGCGAGGTTGAAGACGCGCGCGGCCTTCGTCTCCTCGCCCGGCGGAATGAAGAACACCTCCTTGAAGGCGTCGACCTCGTCGCGCGTCACGCGGCCGTCGGCTTTGGCCATCTTGGCGCCGAGCGCGACGACGGCGATGGCGAAGGCGACGCTCTTTTCCGGCGGAGTCGCCTTGCCGAAGAGATCCGACAGCGTCTCGGCGCTCGCGAGGCGCTGCAGCGCGTCCCAAAGACGGCTCCAAATCGACATCTCGCCCTTCCTTTCGGGCCGCCGCCGCCGCGGCGCGTCAGCCGCGCTCGGCCTCGACGCGGCGGCGCGCCTCGGCGCTCACGCGGTCCTCGACGCCGAGGAGCCCGGCCAAGCGGCGCATCAGCGCGTTCTCATGCTGGTCGCGCTTCTCGTCCGCCAGGACGACGCGCCACGCGGCCTCCACGAACACGCCGCGCTCGTCGACCGTGTAGGCCTCCTTCACCGCCAAGGTGAAGCGGTGAAGATCCATCGCCGCGGCGTGGGCGGCCTCGGCCTCCGCAAGGAGCGCCGCCGCGGCGGCCGCGTCGAGCTCGAAGAGGCCTCGGAGCGCGGAGAGAATGCGCGCCTTCTCGGCCTCGGCGTAGTCGTCGTCGCTTCGGGCGAGCGCGACGAGGATCGCCGCCGCTCCGAGACGGCCCTCGGCGCCGGTTTCGTCGGCGCCGTTCTTGTCGGGCGCGCCGCCCGCGATGCGTTTCCATAATCCGAACATGGGCCTAGAATAGGCGCGCGGGCGCCGCTGTCCAACATCTATGAGGCCGCTTCCGGGATCGGATACGCGGCGGCGGCGCGCGGATCGACTGCTGAAAAACGGTTGACGCGCGCAAGGAAATATTCGGACGGACACCGTTCCTTAAATTCTTGTCGCGATATTGGACGCATGGCGAGGGTAGGCGCGTTCAGTGTCTCGTTTATGGATAACGCGCCTTAACCATGGGGAAGGAGGCGAGCATGGCGCAACCGATCAGCGCGACCGCCGCCCGGTCGTCCGAGACGGATCTGGCGGTCGCCCAGGCGGCCGAGGCGCGTCGCGAGAAGCCGGCGGCGGAGACCGTCGAGACGCCGACGGCGTCGACGCAAGCGGAGACGACGCGGCCGGCGCGCGAGACGCGGCCGAGCCTGTCGGCGGAGCTCAGGAGCATGCTGCTGTCGCAGCCGACGCAGGGCGCCGAGCCGAGCGCCGGCGCGAGTTCGAGCACGGCGCTCATCGGGCGGCTTCTCGACGCGCTGCGCAAATACGAGCAGTCGTGACAGACGCGTGAAATCGGGCTTAGGCGTCGCCGCGCGCGACGCCTAAGCTTGACCCGACGCGGCGAAACCATAGCATCTCGCGCGTGCAACACTCGCGAGGGAGCGCGCTATGGCGGACGACGGTCAGAGCATTGAGCACCGCAAATTCGGCGTCGGTCAGCCGGTGCGGCGGAAAGAGGACGACCGCTTTCTGCGCGGCGCCGGAAAATATGTCGACGACCTGACCTTCGAGCGGCAGGCCTACGCCTATTTCGTCCGCTCGCCGCACGCGCATGCGCGGCTCGACGACGTCGATCTTTCGATGGCCGAGGCGGCGCCGGGCGTGATCGCCGCGATCTCCTACGCCGATACGGTCGCGTTGGGGCTGAAACCCTTCGGCAACTGCGCGCCGATCAAGAACGCCGACGGCTCGCCGGTCGCGCCGGTGGCGGCGCATCAGCTCGCCAAGGACCGCGTGCGCCATGTCGGCCATCCCGTCGCGATGGTCGTCGCCGAGACCGCGGCGGCGGCGAAGGACGCGGCCGAGCTGGTGGTCGCGGCCTACACGCCGTTGCCCGCCGCGGTCGATCCGCGCGCGGCGCGGGCGCCGGACGCGGTTCAGCTGCATGACGAGGCGCCGAGCAACACCGCCTATCGCTGGATCTTGGGCGACGAGGCGGCGACGGAGGCGGCCTTCGCCTCGGCGCATCTCACGGTGTCGACGCGGGCCGACTGCCAGCGCCTCGTCGTCAACGCCATCGAGCCGCGGGCGGTCAACGTTCAATGGGACGAGGGGCTCGAGCGTTGGGCCGTGCATGTCTGCACCCAGGGCGGTCACGCCATGCGCCAGCGCCTCTGCGAGCAGCTCGGCGTCGAGCCCGACCGCATCCGCGTCGTCACGCCGGATGTCGGCGGCGGCTTCGGCATGAAGCTGATGGCGCATCCCGAATACGCGCTCTGCGCCGCGATGGCGAAGAAGACGGGTCGGCCGGTCAAATGGACGTCGGAGCGCACCGAGGGCTTCCTCTCCGACGCGCAGGGCCGCGCCGTTTATATCGACGTCGAGGGCGCGTTCGACGCCGAGGGCAAGATCCTCGGCCTGAGGCTCCGGCAGATCTCGGATATCGGCGCGCATTACTGCCAGTTCAGCACCGGCATCCACAGCGCCTTTTCGGCGGCGCTGACGGGCGCGCTCTATCAGGTGGGCGCGGCGTTCTTCGAGAGCGTCGGCGTCTTCACCAACAAGACGCCGATGGACGCCTATCGCGGCGCCGGCCGGCCGGAGGCGAATTACGCGACCGAGCTCGTGCTCGAGAAGGCGGCGCGCGAGCTCGGGCTCGATCCGGCCGAGATCCGCCGGCGCAACCTCT
>CAZPTD010000200.1:0-8320 GCA_964588915.1 uncultured Neomegalonema sp.
CAAGACCACGCTCAACGCCTCGGAGTTCAAGCGGGTCTATAACGAGCGGACGAACCTCGTGAAGGCGGCGATGGACAGCGTTCCCGCCGGCGACCGGGCCGCCCAGGTCGAGGCGATCATGGACGCGATCCGCGCCGGCGGCCTCTTCGCCGTCGACGTCGACATCATCCCGACCAAGATCGGCGAGGCCTGCCATGTGCTGCTTCCGGCGGCGACCTCGGGCGAGATGAACCTCACCTCGATGAACGGCGAGCGCCGGATGCGTCTGACCGAGCGGTATATGGACCCGCCGGGCCAATCCATGCCGGACTGTCTGATCGCCGCTCGGCTCGCCAACCACATGGAGCGCGTCCTGCGCGAGAAAGGCGACGACGCCTACGCCGATCAGTTCCGCGGCTACGACTGGACGACCGAGGAAGACGCCTTCATGGACGGCTACCATCGGGTCGCGGGCGGCGGCGAGCACGTCACCTACGATCGGCTCCGAGCAATGGGCACGAACGGCTTCCAGGAGCCGGCCCAGGGCTTCGAGAACGGCGAGATCGTCGGCACGAAGCGTCTCTACACCGACGGCGCGTTCGGAACGGAGGACGGAAGGGCGACGTTCATCGAGGCGCAATGGCGCGGCCTGCAGGCGCCGGGCAAGATCGCGCAGCGCGACGGGCACGCGTTCCTGATCAACAACGGCCGGGCCAACATCGTCTGGCAGTCGGCCTATCTCGATCAGGACAACGACTTCGTCATGGACCGCTGGCCCTACCCCTATATCGAGATGAACCCGGACGACATGGCCGAGATCGGCGTCGCGGAGGGCGACCTCGTCGAGGTCTACAACGAAAGCGGATCGACGCAGGCGATGGCCTATCCGACGCCGACGGCGAAGCGCGGCGAGACCTTCATGCTCTTCGCCTACCCGACCGGCGTGCAGGGCAACGTCATCAACGCCGGAACGAACGAGCTGATCCTGCCCAACTACAAGCAGACCTGGGGCGACATCCGGAAGATCGCCGGCGCGCCCGCCAGCGTGCGGCATCTCTCGTTCAAGTCGAAGGAGTACGTCATCGGGTGACGCTCGAGAGCGCCGGAGCCGCGCGACGCGGCTCTGGTTGCGCGTCGGATCGGCGCGGCGGGCTTCAGGAGGCCGTCGCGCCGTCATCGCGCCGCGACGACGCCGATCACTCCGGTTGAACGCGCCATTGCCGCGCGAGGTCCTCGAGCCCGGCGCGGATCAGCTCGCGCAGGACGGACTCGTCGATGTCGGCCAAGCGCTTGACGTACCAGCAGGACTTGCCGCGCTTATGCGGGCCGAGCCGCGCCGCGATGTCGGCGAAATCGCCGTAGCCCGGCATGATGTGCAAGGCGAAGTCGCGCGTCCGCGCCGCGAAGCCGGTCGCGAACCACTCGCCCTCGCGTCCCGACGCGTAGCGATAGCGATACCTTCCATAGCCGACGGCCTTGCCCCAGAGCGTCGGACGCCAGCCGGTGACGTCGCGAAAGATCCGATCGAGCGCTTCGGCCTCGGCGCGCCGCGCGGCGTCCTCGATATGGTCGAACGTGATCGTCATCGCCGTCTCCTCGACTGCGCCGCGCCTATCCGAGCTTGATCCAGCGGTCGGTGAAGAACCGCTCATCCTCCGGCAGATCCTTGCACAGGACGCCGCGAATCTCGCGCGCGCCGGCGTCGCCGAGGAGTTGCGTCCAAGCGCCGTCGCCATAGGTCACGATCGCCTCGGGCGCGAAGGTCGATGATCTCGGAAGCGTGCGGTCGAAGACCGGCTTCTGCTTCGCCGAGCCCGACCAGCGGTAGAGACACGACCGGCCGCCCTCGCCGCTCAGTCCGGCGACGATCAGATAGGCGCCGATCGCCGGGACGAAGCCGATCGACCGGACGCCGAGCCCCCTGAGCTCGAGACGCGCCGGCCGCCCGAACTCGGCCCGAGCCGCGCCGCCCGCGACGAGATCCGCCGGGTTGAGGAGCGGAATGACGAGCGCCCGCCCGCCCGGGATCGGGTTGCGCAGCCCCAAGAGCAGCGCGCCGGTCGCGGGATTGGCGGCGAGGCCCTCGATGCAGAGCCCCTTCTTCTTCGGCGCGAGCGTCGCGGACCGCTTGTCGTCGAGACGCGTGGCCTTGGCGAGCGCCTTGATGATCTTCGGCGTCCGCTTCTCCTCCGCGGCGCGCCAACACTCGGGATCGCAGAGATCTTCGACGAGACGGTCGTAGCGCCCGATCCAGGTCAGCCGAACCGCATCGCCCTCGACGGCGAGGCGGGTCGCGAAGAGGCGGCGCCGATTGCCGCGCCGCCGGCCGGCGCCGTCGCGGCCATGCGAGGTGATCCAATAGACGACGTCGCCGACCGCCGCCGCGCCTTCGATGTCGCATTCGACGTCGGGATCGCCGCGCAGCCGATCCGCGAAGTCGAACTCGGCGATCGGGTCGCCCGGTCCCTCGCCGTTCCGATAGAGGCGGATGATCTCGTCCTCGTCATTCGCGGCCAGAAACCGCGCGTCGTCGACCGCGATCCCGGCCGAGCCGTCGCATGTCCGCCGATAAATTTTCATGCGCCTCTCGTCATCCGGCGCGCCTCCGGGCGCCGCGCCGGAGCTCCGCGCCTCGGCGCTGCGTCGTCCTGCCGTCGGAGCCGCCATCGCCCCGATGATGGCGGCCGCGGCGGTCGTCGCGTCAAGGATTCACCGCGCTTGCGCGGCGACGATTTTCCGCTCGCGGAGAATCGTCGTCCTTGACGCGCCGGCCGGCGTGGTCGACGAGGGCGGGCGATGGCGGCGCCGGCGGCGGGACGGGTCCTGCCGTTGGTGAGCCGGAGCGAGAAACGGGCGTCAGCCGCCGAGCAGCCCGCGCGCGAAGGCGCGCCGCCCTTCGGCCGAATAGACGATCGCGATCATCGCGCCCCAGGCGGTCGCCGCGATGATCTCGAGCAGCATGATCGCGTCGTTGGTGCTGTAGGGATCGACCGGCTGCACGAGCCGTCCGATCACCGCGAGGACCGTGAGCGCGATCATCAAGGGCCCGGACCACCGCCACAGCCGCCAGAGCGGAATCGCGAAGACGACGAAGAGGACGGCCGTCACGATCAGCGCCGTGTCGCCCTTGACCCGGTCCGGATCGAGCTCGCGCGTGAGCGCGACGTCGCGCCAGGTCCAGGCGACGAGATCGGCGAGGATGGAGAGAACCAAGAGCGCGCGAAACGCCGTCACCGATGAGAGCATGCCGCCCCTTCCTCTCAGCTCGGCGAACGACCGATGGCCCGCCTTCGCCTGGGCGAGCTAACCCGCGTCGGCCGCGCGTCCACGCACGCGCATTGACATCTCGCCGGCGGCGCGCAGCTATGGCCGGTGAGAGACGCTGAATCACAGAGTTGTTACATGTTCACTGGCATCGTCACCGACATCGGCGAGATCGCGAGCGTCGAGGCGCGGGAAACCGGGCTTCGAGCGACAATCCGCTGCCGCTACGACCTCTCCACCGTCGTCGTCGGCGCCTCGATCGCCTGCGCCGGCGTGTGCCTCACCGTGGTCTCGCATGACCGTGACGCCGGCGCCTTCGACGTCGACGCCTCCGCCGAGACGCTCTCGAAGACGACGCTCGGCGCGTGGGCGCCCGGCGCCCGCGTCAATCTCGAGCGCGCGCTCAAGATCGGCGACGAACTCGGCGGCCATATCGTCTCCGGCCATGTCGACGGCGTCGGCCGCGTCTTCGAAAGCGTCCCCGACGGCGAAAGCCGGCGCCTCGGAATCGCGGCGCCGCGCGCGCTCGCGCCCTTCATCGCCGCCAAGGGCTCGATCGCCGTCGACGGCTGCTCGATGACGGTCAACGCGGTCGAGGACGCGGCCGACGCCTGTCTCTTCCGGATCAATGTGATCCCGCACACGCAGAGCGTCACGACCCTCGGCGCGCTCAGGCCGGATGCGACGGTAAACCTGGAAATCGACATGCTGGCGCGATACGTGAAGCGGATGAACGAAGCCCTCGCCGCCTGACGCGCCGCCGCGCCGGCCGAAGGGCTGCGAGAAACCGACCACGAAAGCGCCCTTCGGATGAGCGTCGAAGACGATCACGCGCCCTTGCCGGCGCCGAGCCTCGATCCCGCGCCGCGGATTCTGATCGCCGCCGCGCCCTATCACCGGCGCGTCGTCGAGGCGCTCGCGGCCGGCGCTCAGGCGCGATTCGAGGCGGTCGGCGCCCAAATCGAGCGGATCGACGCGCCGGGCGCGCTCGAGCTGCCGACCCTGATCGGCCTCGCCGCCGAGAGCGGGCTCTTCGAGGGTTATGTCGCCCTCGGCTGCGTCATACGCGGCGAGACCACCCATTACGAGATCGTCTCGAGCGAGAGCGCCCATGGGCTCGCCCGGCTCGGGCTCGAGCGCGGCCTCGCCATCGGCAATGGAATCCTCACCGTCGAGAACCGGGCCCAGGCCGAGGAGCGCGCCGACCCCGCGCGGCTCGACAAGGGCGGCGAAGCGGCGCTGGCCTGCCTTCATCTCGTCGCCGCGCGGCGGCGCTTCGTCGGCCGCGGGCGCGGCGGACCGCTCGGGCCGAGCGACGAACACATCCTCTTCGCATGAGCGACGACGCCGACAACGGGCCGACGGCGGATCCCGAGGATCCGCGTCATCAACGGCGTCTCGCCCGATCGGCGGCGCGTCTCGCCGCGGTGCAGGCGCTCTATCAGATGGAGATGACCGGCGCGCCCTGGCGCGAGGTCTTGGAGGAGTTCGTCGCCCATCGGCTCGGGGCCGAGATCGAGGGCGAGCGCTATATCGACGCCGACGAGGCGCATTTCCGCGCGCTGCTCGGCGGCGTCGTCGAGCGCCAGAGCGAGATCGACCGGCTGACCGACGGCGCGCTCGTCGCCAAATGGCCGCTCGCCAATGTCGATCCGACGCTGCGCGCGATCTTCCGCGCCGGCGGCTGCGAGTTCCTACGGTTCGAGGACGTGCCGCCGAAGGTCGCGATCTCCGAATATGTCGACGTCGCCAAGGCGTTCTTTCCAGAAGGCCAGGAATGGCGCTTCGCCAACGCGGTGCTCGACCACATGGCGCGCAAGGCGCGGCCGGAGGCGTTCGACGAAGCGTAGCCGAGCGCCTCAGAGCGCCCGAAAGACCGCGACGTCGCCGCCCGCCGCCACCGTCTCGACGAGATTCGCCAAGTCTTGAGCCGCGTCCGGGCGGCCGAGCGCCCGCGCCGCGGCCGCCATGCCGTCGAGCCGGTTCGGCTGCGTGAAAAGCTGCCGGAAAATCTCGCCGAGCCGCGGCGGCGTCAGCTCCGTGTCCGGCGCCACGATGGCGGCGCCCGCCTCGGCGAGCGCGTTGGCGTTCGCGGTCTGGTGGTCCGCGGTCGCGTTCGGGAACGGAATGAGCACGCTCGGCCGCCCGATCGCGGTCAGCTCGGCGATCGTCGAGGCGCCGGCGCGCGCGACGACGAGATGCGCCTCGGCGATGAGGCTCGGCATGTTCTCGAAGAAGGGCGAGAGCTCCGCCGCGACGCCGGCGGAGGCGTAGACGCCGCGCACCGCGCCGAACTCCTCGGCGCGCACCTGATGCGCGACCCGGATCCGCCGGCGAAGTTCCTCGGGCAGGCTCGCCACCGCCGCCGGCGCCGCGCGGCTCAGGATCGACGCGCCTTGGCTGCCGCCGAAGACGAGGAGATTGATCCAGGAATCGGGCGTGATCGTCTCGTAGGGCGCGCCGGCAAGACGCCGCGCGTCGTCGCGCACCGGATTGCCGACGAAGACGGAGGGCGCGCCCTTCGGCAAATTGGCGACCGGCTCGACGCCGCAGGCGAGCGCGTGGACGCGCGTCGCGAACGCCTTGTTGACGCGGCCGAGGACGCCGTTCTGCTCATGCAGAAGCCGCGGCAATCCGAGCCGCCAGGCCGCGGTCAGCGCCGGCAGCGACGGATAGCCGCCGAAGCCGGCGACGACGGTCGGCGGATCCTTGCGGAACCAGGCGATGGTCTCGCGCACGCCGGAGAGGATCTTGAACGGCGCGGCGACCTTGGCGCCCACGCCGCCGCGCGCGAAGGTCGCCGAATCGACGCGCCTGCGCTCGACCTCCGGCGGATAGCCGCCCGCATAGCGCATGCCGCGCTCGTCCGTGGAGAGCGCGATCCGCCAGCCGCGGCGCAGCATCTCCTGAACGAGCGCCTGCGCCGGAAACATATGGCCGCCGGTGCCGCCGGCCGCGATCACCAAAAAACGTTCCTGCGCCCCGCTCCGCGCGGTCATCGGCCGCCTCCTTCCCCGCGTTTTCCGGCGCGCCGTTCTTCCTCAGGCCGGCGGCGGCGCGCGCCGCGTCAGCGCCAGCAACAGCCCGATCGTGACCGCCGTCGCGATCATCGAAGAGCCGCCCAAGGATATAAAGGGCAAGGTCATGCCTGTCGCGGGCAAGATTTGCGCGGAGACGCCGAGATGCACCCAGGTTTGCAGCCCGACCAGAAGCGCCAGGCCGACCGCGGCGAGCCGCTGGAACGGGTCGACGATCCGCGCCGCGCGAAACAGCGCGCGCAGCGCGATCGCGGCGAAGAGCGCGGCGACGCCCGCGACGAGCGTGAAGCCGTACTCCTCGGCCGCGACCGCGATGACGAAATCCGCATGGGCGTCCGGCAGATGCGCCTTGCGCACGCCCTCGCCGACGCCGACGCCGAACCAACCGCCGCTGGCGATGGCGCGCTCGGCGGTCGCGACCTGGCCGCTGGCGCCGACGGCCGGATCGAGAAACGCGTCGATCCGAGCGGCGATATGCGGCTCGAGAAGATAGGCGAGGCAACCGACCGCGGCGGTCAGGACGGCGACGACGACGAGCGCGAGGACCGAGCCGCCGGCGACGAAATACATCGCCGCCCACACCGCGACGACGAGGGCGGACTGACCGTAATCCGGCTGCAGGATCAGGAGCGCGACGCAGCTCGCGGCGGCGGCGGCGGAAAGCAGCACCGCGATGCGCGCCGCCTTCCGATCGGCGCGGCCGATCGCGGTGAGAAGCCAGGCGCAGAGCACGACGAGACCGGGCTTGGCGAATTCGGAGGGCTGAAACGAGACGCCGGCGAACGAGAACCATCGCCGCGCGCTGCCGTGCTCGACGCCGACGAAGAGGACGAGAACGAGGCTGGCGAGGCCGAGAGCGGCGACGAGCGCGCCGAGGCGCCGAACGCCGCGCGGCGTGAGGAACGAGAGCGCGACAAGGGCCGCGAAGGCCGGCGCGCCGAGGGCGAGATGGCGCCAGGCGAACTCGAAGGACCTGAGATCGGCGTCGCGGCGCTGGGCGAGGCTGTCGACGAGATCGGGCGAGGTCGCGAAGGCGAGCACGACGCCGACGCCGAAAAGAGCGAGGCAGGCGCGCAGGGTCCAATGGTCGACGCCGCCGCTCCACTCGCTCCAGACGCTCTCGGGCGCCGAAACGACCGGCGCCGGCCCGACCGCGCCGATCCATCCGAAATCCGCTCTCGCCTCCGCCATCGCACGGTCTCCGCCCGTTCGGCGGCCGCGTCCGGACGGTCGCCCTCCAGCCTCGAGTGATGGCCGAAGGACGGTGAAGGGCGGGTTAACCGACGACCGCGGCGAACGACGCCGCTAGATCCAGACCTCGACGAGGCCGCGGCGCGGCTGCGGTCGATAATCGGTGAAGTCGCGGACGAGCGGCGCCTCGGAGCCGCGGCGAAGAACCTCGGCGACAAGGGCGGCGCTCGCCGCGTCGTCCTCGAAGTAATAGCGGATCTGAGTCGCGCCGATGTCCGCGTCCATCGACACGAGCTCGACGGCGTCGAAGCCGGCGTCGCGCAGCTCGGACGCGAGCGCCTCGGCCGCGTCGCCGTCGCCCGAATAGTGAATGACGATCCTGGCCGGCTCGGCGCCGTCCGCGACCGGGATCGGCGCGGCGAGCGGCGGCGGCGGCGCGACCGCTCCGGCGACGGGAAGCGGCGCCGGGGCCCGGGCCACGTCCGGCAGGCCGGCGACGATCCGGCGTTCGAGCGCGGCGAGAACGGTCGGGATCGGCGGGACGGCGTCCGCAACCGGCAGCGGCGGAGCGCTTCGCGGACGCGCGTCGATCGCGGTCCCGCGCGTCAAGGCGACGTCGAAGAACAGCATCGGCGCCGGCGCGTCGGGCGCCAGATGAAGTTCGGCGACGAGCGGCGGCAGAGCGTCGAACGTCTCGCGCCGAAGGGCGGCGTCCGTGACCGGCGCCGGCGCGAGACGGACCGCGAGGTCGACATTCGGCGCATTCGTCGCGGGCCGCGTGCGCGACGCGCCGGCGCCGCCGCCGCGGTCGAGAACGGGATCCGAGGACGGCGCCGGCGGCGGAGCGG
>CAZPTD010000201.1:0-8294 GCA_964588915.1 uncultured Neomegalonema sp.
AGAACGACCATCGAAGGAATCCAAAAGGACTCTTTTGTTTCGGTCAAATCACTAGCCCTCGCGGTGATAGGGATGCCCGGCGAGGAGCGCCGCGGCGCGGTAGAGCTGCTCGAAGAGGAGCGCGCGGGCGAGCGCGTGCGGCCAGGTCATCCGGCCGAGGCCGAGGACGAGCGCGGCGTCGGCTCGGATCCGCTCGTCGAGCCCGTCGGCGCCGCCGATGGCGAAGCCGACCGTGGCCACGCCTTCGTCGCGCCAGGCGCCGAGCCGCTCGGCGAAGGCGGCGCTGCCGAGCTCGGCGCCGCGCTCGTCGAGCGCGACGAGACGCTCCGCGGGCGCCAGCGCTTTCATGAGCAGCGCCGCCTCGGCGGCCTTGCGCTGCGCTTCGCCGGCCTTCGCCTCCGAGGCGCGCGCCTCGACCTCGACCGTCCGGGCCGGGCCGACGCGCACGGCGCGGGCGAGCTGATCAAGCCGTTCGGCGTAGCGCTCGACGATCGCCCGCTCCGGGCCGCGCGGCAGTTTGCCGACGGCCGCAACCAGGATCCGCATCGCCGAGAGCGCCGGTCAGTCGCCGCCGCGCGCGCCGGCGACCGTCGACTTGGCGCCGTCTTTGGCGGCCTCGGACGGCGCCCACATCTTCTCGAGCGCGTAGAACTCGCGGACCTCGGGCCGGAAGACATGGGCGATGACGTCGCCCGCGTCGATCAACGCCCAGTCGCCATGCTCGACGCCTTCGGCGCGCGGCCGCTGGCCATAGGCTTCCTTCAAGCGGTCCATGAGCTTCTCGCAGATCGACGCGACATGTCGCGCCGAGCGGCCGCTCGCGATCACCATAAAGTCCGCCATCGGCGATTTTCCGCGGAGATCGACCACAAGGACGTCCTCGGCCTTGTCGTCTTCGAGCGAGTTCTTCACGATCTCGAGCCGTTCCGTCGATTCTCGCGCCTGGGGCGCCTCGGACATGACCGGAGTTTGGGTCTGGCTCGGAGCGTTCGTCTTGCTCGGGTCGGAGATCATCGCGGGCGTCTCGCCTGCTGGCTCCGGTGTCGTCGACGCAATCGGAATGTTCAACCTCGTCAGCAATAGGACGCGGCGCGCTCACCGCCGCTCAGCGCGCGCTATCGGCGTCGCCGCGCCGCCGCGCGCATCTTGAGATATAGTGGCGTCGCTCGCCAGCGGAACACTACCGGATTCGGCCCGCCGAGAAAACTTCGATTTCCGCCGCGGTCGGAGCGCCGTGGCGGGTTGTAACGATGCGGCGCATATGCAGTGTCGGTCGCGCGCGGAGCGTTGCGGTCGACGGCGCCCGCGCCAAGACAGAGGCCGGGAGATGACGAAGCGATATCGTGCGTCCAGACGCGGCGTTTTGGCCGGCGCGGCCGCCGCGGCGACCCTGCTGGCGGCTCCGGCGATCGCGCAGGCGCGGCCGCGAATCGTCGTGATCGGCGGCGGGCCCGGCGGCGCGCGCGCCGCGCGGATTCTGGCGGAGAGCGGGGCCGTCGACGTCGCGCTCGTGAACGCGCAGCCGATCCACACGACGGGCTCGCTCTCGAACTTCTACCTCGCTGGATTGAGATCCTTGCGCTCGCTGACCCATAGCCTGCCCGAACTGGCCGAGCGCGCGCAGATGCGCCTCGTCGTCGACCGGGTGGTCGACATCGATCTCGGCGCGCGCATGATCCGGCTCGCGAGCGGCGAAGGACTCGCCTATGACCGGCTGGTGCTCGCGCCCGGGATCAGCTTTCAGCAGGACGCGATCGCGGGCTACGACGCCGTCTCGAGCCAGGCGATGCCGCACGCCTACGCCGGCGGCTTCCAGTGCTATCTCTTGAAGCGACGGCTTCTCGACTTGCCGACGGGCGGCGTCTTCGCCATCGCGGCGCCGCCGGGACCGGCGCGCTGCGCGCCGGCGCCCTATGAACGCGCCTCTTTCGCCGCGGTTCTGCTTTCGCGGATCAATCCGACGGCGAAGATCATCATCTTCGACGCCAAGGACGATTTTCCGCATCGCGAGCGATACACCGAGCATTGGGAGGCGGTCTACGGCGACATGATCGCTTGGCGGCCGGCGTCCTTTATCGGCGGCGGCGTCGTCGGCGTCGATCCGCGCGAGATGACCGTGCGGCTCGGCTCGGGCGACGTCATCCGCGTCGACGCGGCGTCGGTCTCGCCGCCGCAGCAGGCCGCCGGCGTCGCCTTTTTGGCGGGCGTGGTCGACAATGGCGGTTGGGCGCCGGTGGACGCGGAGACGATGCGCTCGGCGATCGAGGAGAGCGTCTACGTGGTCGGCGACTGCGCGCGGCTCGATCCGATGCCGAAGACCGCGTCGGCCGCGCTGGCGCAGGCCGGGCGCGCCGCGTCGGCGCTGTTGACCGAGCTCGGCGCCGCCGCGCCGCCGCCGCCGCCGCTCGCCGACGAACTCTGGAGCTTCGCCGACGAGCTGACCTCCTTCCATTCGGGCGCGACCTATCAGCCGGCCGGCGAAGGCCTGCGCATCGCCTCGCGTGTCGAGGTCGCGATCCCGCCGGAGCCGCGCGACCGTCTCGACCAGTCGCTCGCCGTCGCGCAGTGGTACCGCTCGATGATCGCGCAAACCTACGGCTAAGGCGTCGTCGACGCGCATTCGGCGCGTTCTCGCGAGGGTCGCCGCCGAACAGGGCTGAAGAGCGATCGCGATCGCATCGAACGGGTCCGAGCCGCGCGCGGCCTCCGCTCAGCGCTCCAAGATCAGCTCGATGCAGCGCGTGTGGTCGTACGGATCGATCCGATTATACGCCGCCGACCAGCGGTCGCAGGCCTCCTTGTCGTCGGTCGGCCCCATGAGCACGCAGCCGTCCGGCAGGCAGGCGCCGCTTTCCGCATGGCGGTAATGACTGCTGACGGCGACATAGTCCGGGCTCGGATCGTTCATCTCGGCGAGATAGGCCTCGAACGCCGCCTCCTGCTGCGCCGCCGCCGGCGCGGCTCCGGACAGAAAGCCGATGGCGAGAGCGACGACGAGCGTCCGGGCGCCGTCCGCTCCGCTCGCGCCACGCGCTCGCCTGCAAGAGGTCAAGAGATCCATCACGGCGCCTCTTCGCCTGCGCCCCGCCCGCGCGGCGTTCTACGCCGCCGCGCGCCGTCTGACCAGCGCGTCGTAGGCGCTCATCGCCTCTTTGGCCAGCGCGCCGATCTCGAACCGATAGGGTCCGACCTCGCCGACCGGCGTCACCTCGGCGGCGGTGCCGGTCAAGAAGCACTGCTGGAAGCTCTCCATCTCCTCCGGCATGATGTGCCGCTCCTGGACCTCGACGCCGCGTTCCTTGAGGAGGCCGATCACCGTCCGCCGGGTGATGCCGTCGAGGAAACAGTCCGGCGTCGGCGTATGGACGACGCCGTCCTTCACGAAGAACACGTTGGCGCCGGTCGCCTCGGCGACATAACCGCGATAGTCCATCATCAGCGCGTCGGAATAGCCCTTCGCCTCCGCCGCGTGCTTGGAGAGCGTGCAGATCATATAGAGGCCGGTCGCCTTCGCCTTGCACGGAATCGTCTCCGGAGACGGGCGCTTCCAGGCCGCGATGTCGAGCCGGGCGCCCTTCTCGCGCGCGTCCCCGTAATAGGCGCCCCAGCTCCAGGACGCGATCGCGAGATGGATGGTGTTGTGCTGCGCCGAGACGCCCATCATCTCCGAGCCGCGCCAGGCGACGGCGCGGACATAGGCGTCGCTCAGGCCGTTGCGGGTCAGCGCCTCCGACTTGAGCGCGTCGAGCGCCTCGACGCCGATCGGAAGCTCGAAGCCGAGCAGCTTCGCCGACGCGACGAGCCGCTCCGAATGCGCGCGGCTCTCGAAGATCGCGCCGTCATAGGCGCGCTCGCCTTCGAAGACGGCCGAGCCGTAATGCAGGGCGTGGGTCAGGACATGGACCCGAGCGTCGCGCCACGCCACCCACTCGCCGTCCATCCAAATCCATCCGTCGCGGTCATCATACGCAGCGCCCGCCATGGTTCACTCCTTGTCGCTCTAGGGCGGCTGCCGCCCCGATTGCTTTCGTAACGCCCTCTCGCCTTTAAAGAAATTTCCCTAGAGGCCAAATCTGCGCAATTTTCATCCGATTGCGTCGTCGCTTTCGTAACGCGCGAAAATTTTTGTGTCAACGAGGCTGACGCATTGTCGTCGCTATCGTATAAAGGCGTGGCGGTCCTGCGCGTCGGCGGCGTCAAGCGAGGCGGCGGGCGCGGATCGAGCGCGACGCGGCGCCGGCGAGAACGGGCGCGGGTGAGAACGGAGGTCGAACGCGCAGGCGCTTCGGCGTCGGCGCGGCGAAGACGGATGACGACGAAGGCCAAACCGCAATCCGCGGCGGGCGTCGCGCCTATGGGCGATCGGCTCCGATATCTCACCGACGAGCAGCTCCGCCAAGGCATCGAGCTGATGTTCTTCGCCTATCGCGCCTTCACGCGCGATCCGGACGACATCCTGCGCGAGCACGGCTACGGCCGGGCGCATCATCGGGCGCTGCATTTCATCGGCGCCGGCCGCGCGCGGACGGTGACGGAATTGATCGACATCCTCGGCGTGACCAAGCAATCTCTCAACCGCGTCCTGCGCGAGTTGCTCGCGAACGGGCTGGTCGAGCGGCGGATCGGCGATACGGACCGGCGCCAGCGGCCGCTGGCGCTCACCGAGAAGGGCGCCGAGCTCGAGCGGCGGCTCGCCGAGGCGCAGCAGGCGCGGGTGCGGCGCGCCTTTCGCGAGGCCGGGCCGGACGCGGTCGCCGGGTTTCGCAAGGTGCTGGAGCGCATGCTCGACGACGGCGCGCGCGACCAGCTTCTCGAATTCGTGGCGCGGCGCGAGCGTTCGACGACCGGCGACGCCTGACGTCGACCGGCCGCCGCTGCGAGGCAAGGAGGGCGAGATGGGCGAGGCGGCGCGATCGGACGAGGGCCGGGCGGAAGGCGCCGAGGCGGCGCAAACCCGCGGCCATGTGCTCGTCGTCGACGACGACGAACGGATCCGGGCGCTCTTGCGGCGCTATCTGATGCGCTGCGGCTACCGGGCGACGGCGGCGCGCGACGCCGCCCATGCGCGGCGTCTCGTCGAGGCGCTCGATTTCGATTTGCTCGTGGTCGATCTGATGATGCCGGGCGAGGACGGGCTCTCGTTCACGCGCTGGATCGACGGTCGGACGCCGGTGATCGTTCTGACCGCGAAGACCGAGATCACGAGCCGGATCGAGGGGCTCGAGGCCGGCGCGGACGATTATCTGACCAAGCCGTTCGAGCCGAGAGAGCTCGAGCTCCGGATCGACGCGGTGCTCCGCCGCGCCAACGCGGCGCCGCCGGGCAAGGCGACGGTTCTGCGGCTCGGCCCGGCGAGCTTCGACGTCGAGAGAAGCGCGCTCACCCGCGACGGCGCCAAGGTGCATCTGACGACCGCCGAGGCGGCGCTGTTGCGGTTCCTCGCCAAACGCGTGAATCAGCCGGTCTCGCGCGAGAAGCTGCTCAACGACTTCGGCGCGGAGAACATCGACGGCGCGACCAGCGTGCGCGCGATCGACGTCCAGGTGTCGAGGCTGCGAAGCAAGCTCGGCGAGCCGCCGGGCGCGCCCTCCTACATCAAGACCGTCCGCAATGTCGGCTACATGTTGACGCCCGACGCCTGAGCCCGCCTCGAAGAAAGGAGCGAAGGGATGAGCACGGCCCTCTTTACGCATCCGGCTTGCCTTCGGCATGTCACGCCCGACGGCCATCCAGAACGCGTCGCGCGCCTCGAGGCGATCTACGCCGCGCTCGAAGGTCCGGATTTCGCGCCGCTCCTGCGCCGCGAGGCGCCGCTCGCGACCCGCGAATCGCTCGCGCGCGCGCATTACCCGGCCCATCTCGACGCGATCTCGCGGGCCGCGCCGACGCAGGGGATGGTCGGCGTCGATCCGGACACGTTCATGTCGCCGGGCACCTTGGAGGCGGCGGCGCGCGCGGCGGGCGGTGTGGTCGCGGCCGTCGACGCGGTGCTCGCGGGCGAGGCGGCGAACGCGTTCTGCGCGGTCCGCCCGCCCGGCCATCACGCTGAGCGCGATCGGGCGATGGGCTTCTGCTTCTATTCCAACGCCGCCGTCGGCGCGCTTCACGCGCTCGAGGCGCATGGGCTCTCGCGGGTGGCGATCATCGACTTCGACGTCCATCACGGCAACGGCACCGAGGACGTCGTCGCGGGCGACGACCGGATCCTCTTCGTCTCGACGCATCAGTGGCCGCTCTTTCCGGGCACCGGCGGGCCGGACGACGCGCGCGCCTCGAACGTCCTCGATCTCTGCCTGCCCTCGGGCGCGGGATCGGCCGAGTTCCGCGCCGCGCTGTCGGACGAGGCGCTGCCGCGCGCCGAGCGCTTCGCGCCCGAGCTCGTCGTCATCTCCGCCGGTTTCGACGCCCATCGCGCCGATCCCTTGGCCAATCTCGGGCTCACGGAGGAGGATTTCGGCTGGGCGACCGACGAGATCTGCGCGCTCGCCGGCAGGACCTGCGCGGGACGCGTCGTCTCGACCTTGGAGGGCGGCTATGATTTATCGGCGCTCGCCGCCTCGGCGGCGGCGCATATGCGGGCTCTGATGGCGCATGGCGCCGCTGCGGCGGAGCGCTGAGGCGGCCGAGAGCAAGCTGGGAAGAGGCAAGCGAGGACAGGATATGGCGGCGAAGACCGGCGACGCGGCGCCGATTGCCGAGATGAGCTTCGAGCAGGCGATGTCCGCGCTCGAGGCGATCGTCGGCCAGCTCGAGAGCGGACGGGTCAATCTCGAGGAGTCGATCGCGCTCTACGAGCGCGGCGCGGAGCTGCGCAAGCATTGCGAGGCGAAACTCAAGGCGGCGGAGATGCGCGTCGAGCAGATCATGCAGGATCAGGCCGGCAGGGCGACGAGCGTCGAGCCGACCAAGCTCGACGGCGGCGAATAGCGGAGAGCAGGGTGGACGAGGCGCGAGAGGCGCGCGGCGACGCCGCGGGCGACGACGCGTTCGAGACGGCGCTCTCGGCGCGGGCGGCGGAGATCGAGGCGACGCTCGATCGTTTGTTGCCGACGCCGGACGGGCCGGAGCGCCGCGTCGCCGAGGCGATGCGCTACGCGGCGCTCGGCGGCGGCAAGCGGCTGCGCGGCTTTCTCGTCGTCGAGACGGCGCGGCTTTTCGGCGCAGCGGGCGACGGGCCGCTCCGCGCGGCGGCGGCGGTCGAATGCCTGCACGCCTATTCGCTCGTCCATGACGATCTGCCGGCGATGGACGACGACGATCTCAGGCGCGGCAAGCCGACGGCGCATCTCGCCTTCGACGAGGCGACGGCGATCCTGGCCGGCGACGCGCTGCAGACGCGCGCCTTCGAGATCCTGCTCGATCCGGCGACCGCGTCGTCGGCCGAGAGTCGCGCCGAGATCGCGGCGCATCTGGCGCGGGCGGCCGGCGCCGACGGCATGGTCGGCGGCCAGATGATCGACATTCTCGCCGAGACGCGCGCGGCGCCGCTCGAGCCGGCCGAGATCCGGCGGATGCAGGGGCTCAAGACCGGCGCGCTCATCGCCGCCTCGGCGCGGATGGGCGCGGCGCTCGGCGCGGCGAGCCCGGAGGCGGCGGCGGCGATCCGCGTCTATGGCGAGGCGGTCGGCGCGGCGTTTCAGATCGCGGACGACCTTCTCGACGCGACCGGCGACGAGGCGGCGGCCGGCAAGCGCCTGCGCAAGGACGCCGGCGCAGGCAAGGCGACCTTGCCTTCGGCGCTCGGGGCCGAGGCGGCGCGCGCGGAGGCGGAGGCGCGGGTCGCCGCCGCGGAGGCGGCGCTCGAGCGTTTCGGCGCGGCCGGCGCCGTCCTGCGGCAAGCCGCCCGTTTCGCGATCCGCCGACAGCATTAAATAAAGGCGGGTCGACCTGCGGCGGTTTACCGAAGAGGCGCGGAATGAGCGACGGCGATCCTCGCGATCAAGACGTTGTCGGCGGCGGCGCGCGGCGGCCGGCGTCGCGGACGCCGCTGCTCGACAGGGTGCAAGCGCCGGCGGATCTGCGCGGCCTGTCGGACGCCGCGCTCCGGCGCCTCGCCGACGAGCTCCGTCACGAGACGATCGACGCGGTCTCTGTCACCGGCGGCCATCTCGGCGCCGGTCTCGGCGTCGTCGAGCTGACGGTCGCGCTCCACGCCGTCTTCGAGACGCCGCGCGACAAGCTGATCTGGGATGTCGGACACCAGGCCTATCCGCATAAGATCCTGACCGGACGGCGCGACCGGATCCGGACGCTGCGCCAGGGCGGCGGCCTCTCCGGCTTCACCAAGCGCGCCG
>CAZPTD010000202.1:0-8275 GCA_964588915.1 uncultured Neomegalonema sp.
CGAGCTCCTCGTTGATCACGTCGCGGATCTGCACGAAGTTGCCGAAGCGCAGGCCGCGCGAGTTCGCGGTCGGCTCGTTGAGCGACAGCTGCTGGATCGCGGTGTCGGTGCCCGGCGCGGTCTCGTAGAAGCCCTGCTCCTGGCTGAGGTCGTAGGCCGCGGTGGTGATCGGAACGTAGCCGGTGCCCTGATGCCACTCGGCCTGAACCTCGGGCGTCGAGAGATAGGCGAAGAACTGCGCGACGCAGTCGTATTCCGCCTGCTCGTGGCCGGTCAGGACCCAGAGCGTCGCGCCGCCGATGATCGAGTTCTGCGGCGTCTCGGCGAGCGAGGTCTCGATCGGCAGCATCGTTTGGCCGAACTCGAACTCGGTGATGTCCTGGGCGAAGCCGCCGTAATAGGCCGAGGAGTTGATCCAGAAGATCGTCTCGCCGTTGACGAACATCGCCCGGCTGTCGCCGCGGCGGCCGCCGTAACGGAAAGTGCCGGCCTGGCCCATGCGCGCGATCCGGTCGATATGGGCGACGACCGCGTCGTTGTTGAAGGTCAGCTCGGTGTCGAGGCCGGCGAAGCCGTTCTCTCCGGTGCCGAGCGCGATGTCGTGCCAAGCCGAGAAGTTCTCGATCTGGGTCCAGGACTGCCAGCCGAACGAGAACGGCGCGTCGACGCCGGCTTCTTTGGCGGCGGCGGCGGCGGCCTCGAGCTCGTCCCAGGTCTTCGGCACCGCGATGCCCAGCTCTTCGAGCTTGGTGGCGTTGTACCAGAGCACCGGCGTCGAGGAGTTGAACGGCAGCGAAAGGAGGTCGCCTTCCGGCGTCGAGTAGTAGGAGATCACCGCCGGCAGATAGGCCGAGCGGTCGAAGTCGACGCCGGCGTCGGCCATCAGCTGCGTCACCGGATAGATGGCGCCGTTGTCCTCGGCCGCCATCATCGTCGCGGTACCGACCTCGAAGACCTGGACGATATGCGGCTGCTCGCCGGCGCGGAACGCGGCGATCGCGCCGGTCATCGTCTCGGTGTAGTGGCCGCGATTGACGGCGTTGACCTGGCTGGCGTCGTTGCCGGCCGAGAAGTCGGCGGCGATGGCGTCGACGCGCTCGCCGAGCTGGCCGCCCATGGCGTGCCACCACTGGACCTCGGTTTGCGCGGCCGCGCCCGACACGGAGGCGGCGCTGATCAAAGCCGCCGCCGACAGGATCGATTTCTTCATGTGAATGCTCCCTTCCAGCCAATTCCGGCGCGAGGTTCGCGCGCTGGGCAATTAACGCCGGGTTCGTCCTGGTGGAAGCTCAAATAAACAAGTTTTAAACACTTCATATATTTGTCACAATATCTTCACCAAGATACAAAAAAACTGTAATGATGCTGCGAATATTAGCGGAGTCGTCGAGTTATTGCGGAGCGGCTGTGAGCCCGCCGCGGCGCGCGGGCGCGCGCTACGATTTGACGATCACGACGTCTTCGCCCGTCGCGGCGCGGCGCTCCTCGAGCTCGGCCGCCATCGCGAACTCGGCCTCCTTCGGGCGCTCGGCGCCGACCCAGCGGTCCATCACCGAGGCGGCGACGAGATCGCCGCAGACATTGAGCGCGGTGCGGCTCATGTCGAGGATCCGGTCGACGCCCATGATCAGCGCGATTCCCGCCGGCGGGATCCCGACCGTGGTCAGCACCATCGCCAGGATCACCATGCCGACGCCGGGCGTCGCCGGCGTGCCGATCGAGGCGCCGACCGCGGTCACCACGATGAGCAGCATGCCGCCGATATCGATGTCGATCCCGAAAACCTGGGCGAGAAAGATCGCGGCGACGCCCTGATAGAGCGCGGTGCCGTCCATGTTGACCGTCGCGCCGAGCGGCACGATGAACTGGCTGACCGATGGGCGGATGCGCAGTTTCTCTTCGGCGGTGCGGATCGAAAGCGGCATCACCGCCGCCGAGCTCGAGGTCGAGAACGCGAGCAGCAGGGCGTCGCGAACGGAAGAGAGGAAGGCGAGCGGCCGGCGGCCGGCCAGGAAATACCCGATCGCGAGATAGGCGACCATCAGGAGCGCGAGGCCGAGGAGAACGGTCGCGACATAGACCGCCATGCCGACAAGCACATTCGGTCCGGTCTTCGCGGCGAGCTGCGCCATCAGGCCGAACACCGCCACCGGCGCCAGCACCATCGCCCAGCGCACCACCGTGAGCGCGATCTCCTGGATCGCGCCGAGAAAGTCGAGCATCGGCTTGGCCTGAGCCGGCGCCATGTTGACGAGCGCGACGCCGAACACGATCGCGAAGACGACGATCCGGAGCATGTCGTTCTCGACCATCGAGCTCAGCGGATTGGACGGCAGCAGCGTCAACACCTTCTGCGGCAGCGCGCTCCAATCCGGCGCGGCGACGCCCTGCCCGCCGTCGACCGCCGGCGTCGCGGCGGACAAGGTCTGGCTCACCAGCTCCTGGCTCACATAGTCGCCCGGCCGGATCAGCAGGGCGACGAAGAGGCCGATGGCGATCGCGATCGCGGACGTGGCGACGAAATAGACGAGCGCCCGCACGCCGATCGTGCGCAGCTGCTCGACGCTCTCGCTCGACGCGAGGCCGCGCACGATCGAGGCGATGATCAGCGGGATCACGATCATCTGGATGAGGGCGAGGAAGAGCTGGCCGGGCAGGGCGAGCCAGCTGCTGAGCGGCGCGGCGATCGACGGCGACACCCAGCCGGCGGACGGCCCGATGGCGACGCCGACGCCGAGGCCGGCGGCCATGCCGAGCATCACCTTCAACCAGAGCCGACCGCGCACGAGGTCTTGGAAGCCCGAAGCCAGACGCGCGAGCGAGCGCGGATGCAGAGTTTCGATCGCGTCGCTGAGGTGAGACATCCGTCGGTTCTCCGCGCTGGCGCCCTCGCCGCGCCTATTCGGCCTGCGCGCCTTCTCCGGGCTGTTGACCGGCGATCCTACGCAATCGAGGGCGGCGCGATTTTGCCTTAGATCAAGCCTGTCGGGACGCGGCGCGATCGGGCGGCGGCTTTCGGCTCGGGAGGCGCCGAGTTAGGCTGAGCCTTTGCCGCCCAGACAGGGAGAGGCTCCCATGCGATCCGTTTCAGTCATCGGCCTCGGCGCCATGGGCGCCGTTCTCGCCCGCGTTCTGATCGGCGCGGGCTACCGCGTGACCGTCTGGAGCCGCGCGCCCGGCAAGGCGGCGCCTCTCGTCGAGGCCGGCGCGACGCTGGCGGCGACGGCGGCGGACGCGGTCCGGGCGAGCGACGCGACGATCACCTGCATCCGCACGCACGCCGACACGCGTGCGCTGCTGGAGGCCGACCCGTCGGCGCTCCAGGGGCGGACGCTGATCGAGCTCAGCACCGGCGACGCCGACGAGGCGGCGGCGCTGATGGACTGGGTGCGGTCGAGGGGCGCCGACTGTCTCACCGGCATGATCTCGACCTTTCCCAAAGGGATCGTCCAGCCCGACAGCGCCATCCTCGTCGTCGGCGCCGAGCGCGTGTGGTCGGGCTGCGCGAACTTCTTCAGCGCGGCGTCGACGCAGGTCTCGCCGATCAGCAGATCACGGCGCTGACGACGCTCCTGCGCGGCTCGTTGGGCCGCCCGCAGTCCCGGTCCGGCGCGTCCGGGATCGGCCTTCCGTCGCGTCGTGGGCGCGCGTCGCGACGGTTGCGCGCGGCGGTTGCGAAAATTCGTCGCCGAGGGTTCCGCGGCGCGACCTCGTGTGACAGAATTATGAACTTATAGTGACAAAGAGCCGGGCGGCGGGCGCGGGTCGGGCGGGACGCTGCGACCGGGGCGCCGAACCGAGCCGCCCTGAGGACCGATCGAGCAAACCGGATGCAGACGAATTGGATCGAGAAGAGGCGCCTTGCGGCGCTTCGCGCAAGGCGCCGGGCGGCCGAGAGCGCCGCTACCGCCGCGGCCATCGCGTCATGAGCGCCGCCGAACTGGAACTCAAGCTCGACTTCTCCGAGGCGGGCTTCGACCGGTTCCGCCGCCAGCCGATCATGCGCGCGCTGACGGTCGACGGGCCGCGCCGCCGAAAGCTGCGCTCGACCTATTTCGACACGCCGGATCTGAGGCTGGCGCGCGCGGACGCGTCGATCCGGGTCCGCAAGGACGGCGATCGCTGGATCCAGACGCTCAAGCTCGGCACGCGCACGAAGCACGGCGTCTCCAATCCGATCGAAATCGAAGACGAGGTCGCCGGTCCGGCGCTCGATCTCGACAAGATCGGCGACGCGCGCGCGCGCAAGAAGCTGCGGAAGATCGTCGGCGGCGAGCGCCTGGCGCCGGTCGTCGAGACCGATGTTTGGCGCACGACGCGGCTTCTCGAGATCGAAGGCGCCGGTTCCGTCGAGCTCGCTCTCGACAACGGCGTCGTCCGCGCGGGCGACCGAACGGAGCCGCTCCGCGAGGTCGAGATCGAGCTGGCGGACGGTCCGCGCTTCACGCTGCTGACGGCCGCCGAAGCGTTGGCGTCGAGCGAGGTCGTCACGGTGAGCGAGCGCTCGAAAGCGCAGCGCGGCTTCGCGTTGTTGGAGCCGCCGGAGCCGGGTGGGCCGCTGACGCCCGCGGCGCACGCGGCGCCGCCGCTCACCCGCAAGATGCGCGTCGCCGACGCCATGGCGGCGACCTGCCGCGCCGCGGCGGATCAGATTCTCGGCAACTGGCCGGTCGTGCTCGCGTCGAGCGATCCGGAAGGTCCGCATCAGCTGCGCGTCGGCCTGAGACGCCTGCGCACCGCGCTCAGGGTCTTCCGGCGCGAGATTTCCGACGACGGTCTACGGCGCCTCGCCGACGACGCGCGCGACCTGGCGCGGGTCGTCGGTCGCTTGCGCGACGCCGACGTCATGATCCTCGACATCGTCCGGCCGGCGATGCAGGCGGCGAGCCCGGGCGCGCGCAAGAACGCGCCGTCCGAGGCGGGCCGACGGGCGCTCGACGCCGCGCTCGAGGCGCATCTCGAGCGCGAACGCGCGCAGACCCGGGCCGCGCTCCTCGATCCGCGATGGTCGCGGCTGAAGCTCGACTGCATCTTGATCGAGGCGGCGATCGAACGGGCGACGCGCGCGGGCCGGGCGGCGCGCGCGGACGCGCCGCTCTCCAAGCGCGCCCGACGCGCCCTCGACCAATGCTGGCGCCGCGCCGCCGCTTGGGGACGGCGCATCGACAAGCTCGACGTGCCCGAGCGGCACGAGATGCGCAAGGCGTTGAAAACCTTGAGATACGCGGTCGAGTACTTCCAGCCGCTCTACAAGCCGTCCGCGACGCGCGCGTTCCTGAAGGGGCTGAAGCGTCTGCAGGACGTCTTCGGATATCTCAACGACGTCGCGCTGAGCGACCGGCTGCCGTCGATCGTCGCGGCGTCCGGAGCGGACGATCCGCAGCTCGCGGCCGCGGTCGAAGCCGTGCGCGCCTGGCATGCGCGTCGCGCGAAGGACGCCTGGCGCGACGCCAAGCGGCGCTGGCGGCGGCTCGTCGGCGAGCCGCGCTTCTGGCGCTAGCGTCCTGGATCTGAAATTCGCTCCGGCGCTTGCGGATGAATGTGGCGGATTTCGAAACCGCCACACGCGCGCCGCGGCGACCGGACGCCGCCGTCGGCGCGCCTTTTCGAGGAGTCGCTCGTCACTGTGCCAGGCGGCACAGCTCCCGCCCGCCGTCTCTCCTATCGAAGTCGCATGCGCCGCGCTGCGCCGCGACGCGACTTCGGGAGGATCAGAGATGACGTTCGGCGGAAAGACGAGATGGCCGGGACGCGCGCGGAGATTTTGGCTGAGGGCGCTCGGCGCGTTGACGGTCGCATCGATCGCGTCGATTGCGGCGCCGCTCGTCGCCGTCGACGAGGCGCAGGCGCAGTTCTGCGCGCCGGCGATCACGGAATGCTCGAGGGCGGCCGCGAGCGTCGGCTCCGACGCCGCCAGCCTCATCGGCGCTTGCCGCGCCGTGCGCGAGTGCCGCCAAGAGTGCCGAAGCGTCCGGCGCGAGACCGTCGGCGCATGCCGCGGCGACCGGCGCGACTGCACGGCGGACTGCCGGCGCCGCTTCGGCCGCGGCCGCGATTTCCGCCAATGCCGCCGGGCCTGCCGGCGCGAACGCCGCGGTTGCGTGCGCGAGGCGCGCGGCGATCGGCGCGAGTGCCGCCGCGTGTGCCGCGAGACCTTCCTGACGCCCGAATGCCGCCAGGCGCGGTTCGAGATCGTCGGCAGCTCGCTCTCGACGATCGGCGCCTGCGCGGCGGTGGCCAGCTGCGTGAAGGGCCCTTGAACGCGCGGCGCAGCCGACACAAAGTAACCGGGACGGGTGCGCCGGCGCGAAAGCGTCGGCGCGCCGCATTGAGCGAGGCGGTTGGCATGAGCGACGAAAACGCGCGGAGCGAGGGCGCGCGGCGGACATCGCGGCGCAGGAGCCTCAAGCTGCTGCTGGCCGCGCCAGCCATCGGCGCCGTCGGCGGCCTCTTCGCTTTCCGCGGCAGGACCGAGACCGACGACGACGCCGCGGCGGCCGCGCTCGGTCAGGTGACCGCGCTTCGCGGCGACGCCGTCGCGTCGCGCGAGGCGGCGACGCGCGATCTCGCGCTCGACGAGCCCGTCTACGACGGCGAGTTGATCGCGACCGGCGAGGAGTCGCGCCTGACCTTGCGTCTCGGCGAGCGCACGACGATCCGTCTGGGCGCGCGGGCCGAGATCGTCATCGACCGCTACATCGCGGAGGCCGGCGGCGAGATCGAGCTGATCTCCGGCCCGATGCTCTTCGACCGCGAGCCGCCCGAGGCGGGCGCGGACGGGCCGACGACGGTGCGCGGGCCGTATGGCGTGATCGCGGTGCGCGGCACGACGTTCTTCGCCGGGCCGAGCCGCGGCGAGTTCAGCGTCTTCGTCGAGCGCGGCGTGGTCGAGGTGTCCGCCCGGGCCCGGGGCGACGCTCCCGGCGACGCGCCGAGCGCGCTGGCGCCGAGCGTGCTGCTGAGCGCGGGGCGGGGCGTCTCGATCCCGGCGCCCGGCGCGCCGCTCGGCGAGGCGCGCGAATGGGGCGCGGCGCGGATCCGCGAAGCGCTCGACAGCGTCAGCTGACGTCTGGGCGCGCCGGCGGCTCGGCGCCGTCCGCGAGCGTGAAGATCTCCATCTGCTCCGAGAAGCCGCGGATGTCGTAGGCGCCGAGCGAGCGCAGGATCGACGCGTCGAGCCGCTCGGCCGCGCCGGGCCCGATCAGAATCGAGGTGCCGAGGACCTTGTTGGCCTGCTCGAGCCGAGCGGCCGCGTTGATCGCGGCGCCGTGGGCCGTGAAGTCGAGCTTCCGCGCGCCGCCGACATCGCCGACGATCGCCATGCCCGTCTCGAGCCCGATGCGCGTGCGGCCGACGCCGAGCGACCGCGCCGCCGGCCGGATCCGGAAAGATTCCGAGAAGGCGAGGATGTCGCGCGCGCAGTCGAGGGCGCGGGCGGGATGGTCCGGCAGGTCGAACGGCGCGTTGAACAGCAGATGCGCGGCGTCGCCGACGAACTTGTCGACGAGCGCGCCATGGGCGATCGCGATCCGGCTCAGCCCGTCGAAATACGCGTCGAGCGTCGCCACCAGCGCCTTCGGATCGGCGCGCTCGACCATGCTGGAGAAGCCCTCGAGATCGGTGAAGAGCGCGGTGACCTCGCGCGCCTCGCCCTCGACGCGCAGGGATTCGGGCGCCTCCGCCAGCCGCGCGACCACCGCCGGCGAGAGATGCTGCTCGAAGCTCGCGCGGATCCGCGCCGCCTGCCGCCGCGTCTCGGCGATCGCGGCCAGGCCGCCGACCGCGAAGGCGGCGATCGTCGCCGCCGGCGGCGCGATCGGATCGACGAGCAGCAAGGCGCCGTCGCCGACGCCGGCCGCGAGCGCCGTCCAGGACGCGGCGACGACCAGGACGAGAAGCGCGCCGAGCGCCGGCGCGAGCCGGAGGCTCGCCCAGGCGGCGAGAAGTCCGCCGAGAAGCGCGGCCGCGGCTTCGACCCAGACCAGAAAGCCCGGCCGCGTCGGAAAGATCGCCGCGGCGATCTGCCCATAGGCGGTCGCATGGAGATAGACGCCGGGCGCAAGGCCGCCGTCGGACTGCGCGCGCAGATCCGCGACTTCGGGCGCCGTCGCGCCGACGAGGACGACCGCGTCGGCCAGGCGCTCCGCCGTCTCGGGCGCGGCGAGATCGGCGACGCTGATGGTCTCGAACGCGCTCGGCCGCGCCGGCGCCAGGCGCAGGAATCCGTCCGCTCCGAGCGGGACGACCCGATCGAGGATCGACAGCCGCCTGTTCG
>CAZPTD010000203.1:0-8238 GCA_964588915.1 uncultured Neomegalonema sp.
TGCGGCTTTCCGGGATGACGGCGTCATCCCGGGATGACGGCGTCATCGGCGTTGCGTCCACCTCAACAGATCCTTCTCTAAGGTGGCTTTCTTAAGGGCGCGGGCGATTGCCCGCTGGACGGCGGACGCCCGCCACGCCGGACCCGAAGGATCGGCGACAGGTCGAGCCGCTAACGAGGCCAACGGCGCGCGCGTATTCCCATCAAGGCTACGGCCCGCGAGCCGATCGACAGGCCGGCTAGATGTCAGCGACTTCCGAAGCCTTGCCTCACCTCGCTTGCGAACCGCGGCCGGAGCATACATCCGGGCCAACAAGCGCTGTAGGCCGCCAAATCGCCGACGTCGGCTTGCATAGCGACAGCGGAATCAACCGTCGGAAAAGCCGACTCGCACCCCGAAAAGCCAGCTATCGTCCCGAGGGCGCAGAAATCGTGCAGGCGGCCCCGCCTCCCGTCGGCGGCGGCCCAATCGTGGAGAGGGTCGATGATCGATCGACATACGAAAATCGTGCTGACCGTCATCGCCGTCGCGCTGAGCGTCCTCGCGATCGACGCGACGGTGCGTTCCGCCTCGGCGCAGCTCGGCGGCGGCTGCGCCGGCACGAGCTTCGATCCCTGTCATATCGAGATCGACGGTTTGCCGCGCGGCCTCGAGGTGACCGTCGCGGGCGAGGTCGACGTCAACATCACCAACCGAGAGCTGCGAATCGAACAGTAGCGCGACCCGACGGGCGGCGTGTCGTCGCCGACCGCGCCAATGACGGCGGCCGGTCGACGACGCGCGTTTCGACGGGGCGTCAAAGCGCCGAGTTCTGGTCGGCGTCCCAGCGCGAGAGCGCGTCGTCGCCCAGAAAGGCCCCGCTCTCGATCAGCGTTCGCTGCAGCCTGCGCACATCGACTCCGCGCGGAGCGACCCCTTCCGCGACGGCGAGGGCGGCGGCGCGTCCTGCGGCCTCGCCCATCGCGAAGCAGGGCGGCATCACTCGGATCGCGCCGAGCGCCTCATGCGTCGCCGACACCGCCCGCCCCGCAACCAGGACGCCGTCGAGACCGCGCGGCGTCATGACGCGATACGGGATCTCGTAGATGTTCGCCGTCGGCGGCGACTCCGCCGTCCCGCCGCCGGCGCCGGCCGGGTCGTGGACGTCCACCGGATAGCCGCAGAGCGCGATCACGTCGCGAAACCGCGCGCCGTTCTGAATGTCCGCCAATGTCAGCGTGTAGTCGCCGACGACGCGGCGCGTCTCGCGCACGCCGATCTGCGCCGCCGTGTCGAGCAGCCGGCATTTCTCGAACCCCGGCAGGTCGGATCGGAAGAACTCGATCAGCGCGTAGACCTGCTCGCGCCCCTCGATCTCGGCGGCGGTCAGCTCGGCCGCGCTCGAGCCGTCGCGCTTCAACACCCGGCTGGTGTTGATGCGCCAGACGCCCGGCTCCAGCGTCTTGTACATGCCGACGCCCTTGCGCGGCGCCGGAAACCGTCCCGCCTCGCGCGCCTTCGCGACGATCGACGCGTAAGGGCGGAAGTCGTCGGGATGCGTGGCGACATACTCCTCGACGACCGCGTCGTCGACGTCGGCGATCCTGAAGAACATCGTCATCGGCTGCATGAGACCGTCCGACTCGCGACCCTTCGCGATCTCGGCGCCGGCGTGAGCGCAGACGTCGCCATCCGCGGAGCAGTCGACGATGACGCCGGCCGGCTGGTGGTGAAGCCCGCTCTTGCTGGCGCAAATCACGCCGGTCGTCCGGCGAACGCCGGAAGCGCCGGTCTCGGTGGTGGCGTCGACCGTCATCGTGTGCAGCAAGAGATCGACGCCCGCCTCGACGCACATCCGCATCGCCGCGATCTTCGCCGCCTCGGGCTGAAACGGCGTCACCTTGTCGTGCCCGTGCACGATGAAGCCGCAATACGGGCTTCCGGCGGGAATACCGCGCGGATGCAGCGCGCCGCCATCGGCCGCCATCCGGTCGACGAACTCCTCGAAGACGCCGCGGATCAATTGCTGCGACCCGTCGAGCGAGTAGGACGTCATGCAAGGGCCGACCAGCCCGGCCGTGAGGTTGCCGCCGAGGAAGCCGTAGCGCTCGATCAAACGCGTCCGAGCGCCGGCGCGCGCCGACGCGATCGCGGCGGCGATTCCCGCCGGACCGCCGCCGACGACGACAACGTCCACGGCGTCGGCGACGTCGATCTCGCGCGAATACGCGCGGCGTTCGGGCGGCTGCGCGCCGGTGTTCATGTCTTTCGCTCCGTCTGGGCGCCGTCGGGCGTGTTCGGCGCTGTTCGCTTCTTCTCGAGGGCGCTCTTGGGCCGCAACGCCGACGCGTCGTCGGGCGCCGGCGTCTCTTCGCGCCCGCCCGGCGGCGGCGGCGCGTCGCCTTCGGTCGGCGCGACGTCGCGCGCCTCCGGATCTTCGAGCCACTCGTCGCTCACCGCTCTCTTGACGTCGCGGATCGTCTGGACGGCGGGTTCGCCGGCGGCGAGCGCGACCGCGGTCGCCAAGACGTCGACGACCGTGAGATGCGCCAACCGCGTCGTCATCGGCGCGTAGACGAACGTGTTCTCGAGCGTGTCGATGGCGATCGTCTCCGTCGCGAGCCGCGCGAGCGCGGTGCCGCTGCGCGTCAAGGCGATCAGCGCCGCCCCGCGATCGACCGCCGTTTGGCAAGTGCGTAGGAAGTCGCGCAACTGTCCCGTGTAGGAGAACGCGATCGCCACGTCGCTCGGCCCCAAGGTGGCGCAGGACATCCGTTGGAGATGGCCGTCGGCGTGATAGCCGGTCGGCACGCCGAGCCTCATGAACTTCTGATGAGCGTCGATGGCGGCGACGCTGGAGAGGCCGGTCCCGAGCAACTCGATCCGCTCCGCGGCGCCGATGCGCGCCACCGCGCGTTCGATCGTCGTCAGATCGAGTTGCCGGCTGATCATCTGCAGCGTGTCGATCGACGAGGCGAAGATCTTCGACACCGTCGTCGTCAAGGGGTCGTCGCGCCGGATCACGCGATGGATGTAGGGCGCGCCGACGGCGACGGCCTGGGCCAAGCGAATGCGGAATTCGTCGAAACCGTCGCATCCGAGCTTGCGGCAGAAGCGCAACGCGGTCGGTTGACTGACGCCTGCGGCGGACGCGAAGGCCGCGAGCGTCATCCGCGTCGCCGCTTCCGGCGCCTCGAGGACCAGCTTCACGAGCTTCGCGTCGGAGCGCACGAACTCGCCCTCGCGCGCCATGAGAGCGCTCAAGATGTCGCCGCGCGGCGCCCCTGGCGGCTCCCCACTATGCGCGCCGCCGGATCGGGCGGCGCGGGCTTCTGTCGCGTCTTCGGCGCTCAAACGATCCCACCCTGTTGTCGGAGCGCGCCGCGGAGCTGTCCGACCGGCACGTCCCGCGGCTCGAGCCCGTGCTCGACGCAGAGCGCCGCGGCGACGCCCGCGGCCTGGCCGAGCCCCATGATCGGCGCCTGGCAGCGCGCCGATCCGTTCGCGAAGCGCTCCGACGAAAGGCTGCGCCCGGCGACGAGGACGCCGTCGGTCTTCTCCGGCACCATGACGCCGAACGGAATGCCGTAGGCGAGACCGTCGCGCACGTGCTTGTGCTCGATGACGCCGGACGGCTGGTGCACGTCGAGGCAATAGGCGCCGAGCGCGACGTCGTCGTCATGGCGCGCGCCGTTCAGACAATCCTCGTCGGTCAAGATGCGCGCGCCGACGATGCGTCGACTCTCGCGCACGCCGAGCGCCGAAGCGGAGTCGAGCATGTAGGCGCTCTCGAAGCCCGGCACGTAGTCGCGAAAGAACTTCGTGACCGCCATGATCTGGCGCCGCCCTTCCAGAGCCGCCTCGGTCATCGATTCGCCGTCGGTCGGATCGAAGCCGAGAAGACTGGTCGCGTTCAGCACCACGACGCCCGGTATCGTCGTGATCTGGAACACGACCCGCTGCCTGTTCGGATGGAACTCGCCCTTCGCCTGCGCCGCCTTGACCGCATTGTAGTGACCGGTGACGAGCGGGTAGTCGATCGGATCGGAGAGCCCGGCGGCGATCTCCTGCTTCGTCTTGCCGATATAGGGGTCTTCGCCGAGCATGAACTCGTCCGGATTGGCCTTCACGTAGTCGAGATGCCGCGCGAGATCGACGCCGCCGAGCCGCGAGAACAGACTGATCGACATCACCCTGCCGTCCGCGTCGCCGAACTGGAACGCGCCGCCCGCGCCGGCGACGAGATCCGCGTCGCCCGTCGCGTCGATGAACACCTTCGCGCGGAGCGTCCGATAGCCGGATTTGTTCACGACCTTGATCGCGGACACGCGCGCGCCGTCGGTCAACGTCTCGGCGACATAGCTGTTGAGAAGCAGCCGGACGCCGGCCTCGACGCAGAGCCGCTGAGCGACCAGCTTGAGCGCCTCGGGATCGATCGGCGTGACGGAGTAGGCTTGGCCGTAGGCGTTCGGGAGATGGCCGCGATGCTCGGAGAAGGCGCCGCCGATCGCGATGCAGCCGTCGACGATTTCCTGCGGCACGCCGTCGGTGATCTGCTCGCCGCGCATGTTGTGAAAGGTCAAGAAGTTGCCGAGGAGGCCCGCCGTCATATTGCCGCCCAGGAACGGCATGCGGTCCGTCAGCAGCGTTCGCGCGCCGTTGCGCGCCGCGGCGATCGCGGCGACGACGCCGGCCATCCCGGCTCCGGCGACGACAACATCGAAGTCGGCGTCTTCTGGCCCCATCACGTTCTCCTCCGATTTCCCTGCGAGCCGCGCCGCGAGAAATTTTATCACCGCAACATTTTTCGTCGAGAACCGGCGGAAAGCGCGGCATTTTCTGTGAATTTCCGTTTGCCATAGCCCAATTCGCGTAGCAAACTAAAAAAACAAGATAAGCGCCCACGGTTGCTGCGCCGCGGCTCCGTAGAGAGCGCCGGTTTGGGAGGAGTGAAGATGAGTGCAATCGATCGCCGGAGTTTCGTCGGCGGTTCGGCTGCGGCGCTGACCGCCGCCAGCCTGTCCGCGCCCGCGCTGGCGCAGAGCGCGCCGAGCAAGATCACGATCGTCTCGCATCGCGTGCACAAGGGCACGTCGACCGAAGGCGAAGGCGGCGACATCACGGCGGAATGGCGCGCCCGGCACGGCGTCGAGCTCGAATGGGTCACGCTCGACCTCAACGCCATCCACGATCGCTCGTTCCGCGAAGCGAGCCTCTCGAGCACCGAGGTCGGGCTCGCCTTCCTCTTGAACGCGCGCGCGGTGCCGGAGGCGATCGAGCTCTTCGCGCCCCTCGACGAGCTCCACGCGGCCGAGCCGATCGAGGACATCGACGACATTTCGCAGGGCATGCTCGACGCCTTCCGGCTGAACGGAACCATGCATGGCGTGCCGTATCGCCAAGCCGTCAACGCGTTCCACTTCAACACGGCGTTGATCGAGGAGGCCGGGCTCTCCGGCCCGCCGCAGGTGATCGAAGAATTCTACGACGCCGCCGCGGCGCTGACCTACACGCGCCCTGACGGCATGCGCGTCCACGGTTGGGGCTTCCAAGCGGACAACTACTCGGATCACGTCCGCCTCGCGCGCGCGTTCGGCGGCGACTTCATCACCGAGCAGTATGAGTGCCTCGCCGACGGACCGGGCATGATCGAGGCGCTGACGCTGACGCAGCGCATGTTCGAAGAGGGCATGATCCCTCAGACCATCACCGCGATGAAGCAGGCGGACGTCATCACGGCGATGCAGACCGGCCAAGTCGCGATGTCGGTCTTCCCGTTCGGCCGCACCGTTCTCTTCAACCGCGAGGGCGAAAGCCGCTTCCCGGGGGCCTTCGACTTGGCTCTGCCGCTCGCGTCGCGCGAAATGGTCGAACGCGGCGAGGTGCTGAGCACCGCCGAGTTTTGGGCGATGACGATCCCGAACAACTATCCGCATAAGGAGCTCGCCTGGAGCCTCATCCGCGAACTCTCGACGAAAGAGGCCGCCGTGCGCTCCGCCCTCAACGGCAACGGGCCGGTGCGCCCATCGGCCTACGCCGATCCGCGGATACAGGCCGGAATTCCCTACGCGGCGCTCGAGGCCACGGCGCTTGCGCAAGCGCGCGTGCCGATGCCCGCCTTCTCGCGCGCAGCCGAGGCGAAAGACATCTTCATCGAGGAGATGCAGGCGTCCCTTGTCGGCTTGAAGTCGCCCGAAGAAGCGGGCCAAGAGATGGCGGCCCGAATTCGCCCGCTGCTGCCCGCCTGACGCCCGCGTGAGTTCGCGACCGACGACGATGCTTCCGGCGCTCCGCAGCCGCCGGAAGCAGGAGCCGGCTCAGCGCCGTCGATGAGAGATTTCGGCGTCGTCCATTGGCTGATGTTGGCGCCGGCATTGGCGCTGCTGACGGCTTTGATCGCGTTGCCGGCGGTTTACGTGCTGGCGTTGAGCTTCACCGAGTCGAGCTACGGAAGCGCGCCGAGCTTCGTCGGTTGGGACAATTACGCCGCGATCTGGGAAGACCGGCAGTTCTGGCGGGCGCTCTGGAACACGTTGATCGTCATCAACGTTGTTGTCGTCATCGAACTGATGCTGGGCCTTCTCGTCGCCCATGTGCTCGCACAGGTTGCAACCCTTCGCTGGCTGACGATCGCCGTGCTGCTGACGCCCTATGCGATCAGCGAGGTGGTCGCGGTGGTGATGTGGAAGTTCATGCTCGATCCGAATGTCGGCGCGCTGGCGCGGTCTATCGACGCCCTCGGCATGCCGCCGCTGCAATGGGCGATCAATCCGACCCACGGCCTCGGATTGGTCGCCGCGATCAGCATCTGGCTCCACCTCCCCTTCACCTCGATGATCCTTTACGCCGCGATTCTGGCGATCCCCAAAGAGCTGTACGAATCCATCGCGGTCGATGGCGGCGGCGAGTGGCGCGCCTTCCGGCACATCACCCTGCCTCTGGTCGCGGGCGCGCTGCTGATCGCGCTCGTGTTCCGCTACATCATCGCGTTTCGCCTCTTCAGCGAGGTTTGGCTCCTGACCGGCGGCGGGCCGGCGCGCTATACGGAAGTTCTCTCGATCTATCTCTACAAGCAGGCCTTCACATACGCCAAGTTCGGCCAAGGCGCGGCGGCGGCTTGGGTGATGGTTCTGGTCTCCGGCGTGTTCGCGGCGCTTTATGTTTGGTTGTTGACCCGGCGGGCGGCGCGTCATGACTAGGCCGCTCGGCAATCGGATCTTTCACGTCGCGGTGCTCGCGGTTCTCTACGCCTGGTCGCTGCTGCCGATTCTTTTCATCGTCGTCTCTTCGTTCAAGTCGACGTCGGAAATTTTCGCCTTTCCGCCGAAAGTCTTCTTTCAGCCGACATTCGATAATTACGTCGCCCTTGTTGAGCGCTGGCCGGATTTTCTCGATACGCTCGAAAACAGCGCCATCGTCGCGCTCAGCGCCACGGCGCTGACCGTCTGCGTGAGCGTTCTCGCCGGCTACGTCCTGTCTCGGTACCGCAGCCCCGCGTTGGCCGTCTCGGCGATCTACATGATCGCGATACGGTTGCTGCCGCCGATCGTCATCACCTTGCCCTTGTTTCCAATCGTCGGCGCGCTTGGACTGAGCGACACCTACCTGCTGCTTTCGCTCCTCTACGCGGCGTTCTTCGTCTCGCTCGGAAGTCTCATCATCAAGACGTTCATGGACACGATTCCGCGCGAGCTCGACGAGAGCGCGACCATCGACGGCGCGTCGGAATGGCAGATCGTGCTCAGGATCATCTTGCCGCTCGCGGCGCAAGGCATGGTGGCGATCTCGGTCTTCATCTTTGTCTTTGCTTGGAACGACTATTTGTTCGCGTTCATTTTTACGACTTCCAACGCCAAGACCGCGCCGATCATCATCAGCGAGATGATGGGCAGTCTGACCGGCGTCGAATGGGGGCCGCTGTTCGCCGCGGCGACCGTGCAGCTGGCGCCGGTGCTGATCTTCGTCATCTTGGCCCAGCGCTTCCTTGTCGCCGGCTTGATGTCGGGCTCGGTCAAGGGTTGACGCATTCGAGCGGGGCCTGACGCGCCGCTCCTGCGACGCGAATCCGAGCCGTTCGCGCCGAAGCGCGCCTCCAAACTCATGCGGCAAGCCGGCCGAAGGCCGGCAGGGTCGCAGCTCGCGCGGCGCAACCACGGCGCGCCGATGGCTCCGAATGGTTCGAGCACGCGCTAGAGCAGGACCTGTTTAGGTGGATGCACCGCCGATGACGCCGTCATCCCGGAAAGCCGCAGGCTTATC
>CAZPTD010000204.1:0-8235 GCA_964588915.1 uncultured Neomegalonema sp.
CGCCGAAGGCGAAGATCACCGCCGAGGTGTGCACCGGGCGCAGGCGGCCGAAGGTCGTCCAAGGCAGATCGAGGTTGAGCTCCGGCAGCACGAGCTGCAGCGCGATGTAGAGGCCGACCGTGAAGCCGACCACGCCCCAGAACACCGTCGCGATCACGCCGGCTCGGATCACGCCGTCGTGATATCCCGTCACGCTCCTCTCGACGCGCTCGTTCGCGTTCATCCGCCGGTAGAAGAAGAACGCCGCGGCCGCGGCGACGATCAGCATATGGATCGAGAACACCTGGTCGTGCGCGCGCGCCGACGCGATGAGCGCGCCGAGAAAGCAAACGCCGTAGATCGATAGTTCAAAGGGCAACAACCACATGACGGCCTCGCGTTGGCGGGAGCATGCGGTTGATGAAGCGACGCTTCGCACCTCCCCGAGCACGGACCGGTATGGAAGTCCGATGCGGCCCAGCGCTTTGACTTGCGTCAAGCTGCGAGAAACGGCCGGATTCGCGTTGTGTGAAAAGTTGTCGCGCCGAACTGGCCGAGGTTCTTCCAATAATTGGAGAACGACAATTCAACATAAACGAGGCGCGCTCGTCGCCGCGGGCCGGTCGCCAGCCGGCCGGAGGCCGGCGCGACTGCAGCTCGAGCCGACGACCAAGCCGCAGCAAGGCGGCTCCGAATGCGTCGAACGCGCTTTATCCGATGCGCCCTTCCTGGACCGCGTGGCACGCGACCGAAGCCGGGCCCGCCTCGCGGAGCGTCGGCGTCTCGGCGGCGCAGCGCGCGTCGGCGTAGGGACAACGCGTGCGGAAGGCGCAGCCCGAGGGCGGATTGACCGGATCCGGCGGTTCGCCGACGCTGCGGCCGCCGGCCAGCCCTTCGCCCGAAAGCTTCGGCGCCGCCGACAGCAGGAGCTGCGTGTAGGGATGGCGCGGCCGCGAGAAGAGCGAAGCGCCGTCGGCGAGCTCGACCACCGCGCCCATATACATCACCGCGACGCGGCTCGCGAAATGGGCGACGACCGAGAGGTCGTGGGTGATGAAGAAGTAGGTCAGCCCGCGCGCCGCCTGAGCCTCCATCATCAGGTTCAGCACCTGCGCCTGGATCGAGACGTCGAGCGCCGAGATCGGCTCGTCGGCGCCGATGAACTCGGGCTCGGTGACGAGTGCGCTGGCGCTGGCCGCCCGAAAACTCGTGCGGATAGCGGTCGAGCCACTGGCGCGCGCCGCCGACCGAGAGCAATGTCGCCTCCGCCCGCGCCGCGACCTCCGAGCTGGAGAGCCCGGGCTCGAGCACGCGCAGCGGCTCGGCGAGCGCCTCGCGGATCCGAAGACGCGGGTTGAGCGAGGCGTAGGGGTTCTGAAACACCATCTGCATGCGCCGGCGGAACGGCCGCCGCGCCGAACTGCTCAGATTGTCGATCCGCGCGCCGTCGAACCAGATCTCGCCCGAGGTCGGCGCGAGGAGGCCCATGATCGTCCGGCCGATCGTGGTCTTGCCGCAGCCGCTCTCGCCGACGACGCAGAAGGACTCGCCCTTGCGCACCGCGAGGTCGATCCCGCGCAGCGCCATCAACCGCTTCTTCTCGAAGTCGAGAAAATGCGTCCGGAGCGGAAACGCCTTCTCGACGCCGCGGGTCTCGAGAAGCGCGCCGTTCATGCTCATTGCGCCGCCGCCTCCTCGAGGATCGGATCGAAACAGGCGACCCGCCGCGCGCTCGGCCCGCCGCCGCCGCCGCGGCTCTCGAGCTCCGGCCGCGCCGCGCGGCAACGCTCCTTGACGCGTCCGCAGCGCGGATGGAAGGCGCAGCCCTCCGGCGTCTCCCAGACGCCCGGCATCGAGCCCGGGATCGTGTTGAGCTTGGCGCCGCGCCGCCCGGCCTCGGGCAGCGCGTTGATCAGCCCGCGCGTGTAGGGATGGCGCGGCCGCGCGATCAGCTCCGCCGTCCGGCCCTCCTCGACGACGCGTCCCGCATACATCACCATCAGCCGCTCGGTGGGCTCGGCGACGAGCGCGAGGTCGTGCGTGATGAGGATGAGCCCGAGATTGCGCTCCGTGCAGAGCTTCAGCAGGAGCGACATCACCTCGGCCTGGATGGTGACGTCGAGCGCGGTGGTCGGCTCGTCGGCGATGATGATCTCCGGGTCGGTCATCAGCGCGATCGCGATGACGACGCGCTGGCGCAGACCGCCCGAGAGCTCGTGCGGATAGCCGTCGAGACGCGTCTCGGCCGACGGGATCGCCACCGCCTTCAGCGCCTCGAGCGCCGTCCGGCGCGCCGCGGCGTGCGAGACGTCGCGATGCGCCTGCAGCGTCTCGACCATCTGCCGCTCGATCGTCAGCACCGGATTGAGCGTCATCATCGGATCCTGGAAGATCATCGCGATGCGGCCGCCGCGGATGTCGCGCAGCTTGCGGTCGGAGACGCGCGTCAGATCCATGCCGTCGAAGAGGATCGAGCCGCCGGCGATCCGGCCCGGCTCGCTGATCAGATTGAGGATCGAGAAGGCGACCATCGACTTGCCGGCGCCGCTCTCGCCGACGACGCCGAGCCGCGCGCCGCGCTCCAGCGCGAGATCGACGCCTCTGAGCGCGTAGGCCGGCCCGCTCGGCGACGGAAAGGCGACCTCGAGCCCGGAGATCTCCAAGAGCGCCATAGTCAGACTCCGCGATAGAGCTTCGGGTTGAGGGTGTCGCGCAGCCAATCGCCGAGGAGATTGATCGAGAGCACCAGCGCGATCAGGACGAAGGCCGGGAAGGAGGTGATCCACCACTTGCCGGAGAGCATGAGCTCGTAGCCCGCGCGAATGAGCGAGCCGAGCGAGGGCTGGTTGACCGGCATGCCGAGGCCGAGGAAGCTGAGGCCCGCCTCGGCGACGATCATGTTGCCGACCTGGAGCGTCGAGATCACCAGAACCGGCGTCAGCGTGTTCGGCAGCACGTGCCGTCCCATGATCCGCGCGCCGCTCATGCCGACGATCCGCGCCGCGTCGACATACTCCTTCTCGCGCTCGGCGAGCACGTTGGCGCGCACGGTCCGCGCGTATTGGGGCCATTCGGCGAGGCCGAGCACGAGGATCAGCATCCAAACCGCCGCGTCGTTGAAGGCGGACTTGCCGAACGCCGTCTGAAAAACGGCGAGCGCGATGATCGCGAGCATCAGGGTCGAGAGCGAGAGCTGGATGTCGGCGATCCGCATCATCACCGCGTCGACGAGCCCGCCGACGAACCCCGAGATCAGCCCGATGACGACGCCGATCAGCGCCTGCAGCGCCACCGCGCCGAGGCCGATCAGGAGCGAGACCCGCATGCCGTAGAGGATCACGCTCAGGACGCCGCGGCCCTGCTCGTCGGTGCCGAGCGGAAAGCGCTCGTCGGCGCCCTCCATCCAAACCGGCGGCAGCTTGCTGTTGAGAATGTCGAGCTGCAGCGGATCATACGGGTTCTGCGGCGCGATCAGCGGCGCGAAGACGGCCAGAGTGACCAGCGTCAGCAGAAGGACGGCGCCGATCAACGCGCTCCAATCTCGGACGAGGCTGCGCAGCAGCGCGCCGGCGCTCATGCGCATGCGTCGGGCTCCTTCGCTCGCGCGGCCGCCGCGGTCGGATCCGGGCGCGTCATCGCTTCTCGCCCAGCCGCACGGTCGGATCGATCAGCGCGTAGAGGATGTCGACGATGGTGTTGACGGTCACGAACACCAGCCCGACGACGATGATGTAGGCGACGATGAGCGGCGTGTCGGCGCGATTGACCGCCTCGAGAAACATGAAGCCCATCCCCGGCCATTGAAAGACGCTCTCCGTAAGGATCGTATAGGCGAGGAGCGTGCCGATCTGCACGCCGCCGACCGTCACCACCGGCAAGAGCGTGTTGCGAAAGGCGTGCACGAACCAGACGCGCCAGCGCGACAGGCCCTTGGCGCGCGCGAAGCGAACGTATTCGGTGCGCAGCGTCTCCATCATCTCGGCGCGGATCAGCCGGATGAAGAACGGCAGCATGATCGAGGACAGCGTCGCCGCCGGCAGGATGAGCCGTTTGAGCCCGTCGACGGTCAGGAGGCCCGTGTCCCACCCCCAAGGCAACACGACGGGTTGGCCGCGGCCGAAGGCGCTCAGCCAGTTCAGTTCGACGGCGAAGATGTAGATCAGGAAGATGCCGGTCAGGAACACGGGCACCGACACGCCGAGAATGCTGAACGCCATGATGAAGCGCGAGAAGAACGAGTTCGGCCAGATCGCCGTCGCCACGCCCGCCGGCGCGGCGATCAGACCGGTGATGAGCGCCGTCGCGAGCACGAGCTCGAAGGTCGCGGGAAACTTGCCGAGGATCACCCCGAGCGCCGAATCCTTGTAGAAATAGCTGTCGCCGAGATCGCCCTGGATCGCGCCGGCGAGGAAGCGGCCGTACTGCTCCAAGAACGGGTCGTTGAGACCGAGCTCCTCGCGCAGCTCGTTGCGAACCTCTTCGGAGACGGACTGGCCGACCAGCTCGCGCAGCGGATCGCCGAGGCTGTCCAGGATCGCGAAGCCGATGAAGCTGATCACGAGCATCACCAGCACCGCTTGGCCGAGCCGCTGCAGAAAGAATGCGGCGAGCCGCATCAGCTCCTCCGTCTTGTGGTTCGAGCGTATCGCTCGCCCGCCCGGGACGACGCGCTCGGAAGTCGCGACGCAACAATAAGAGACGACGGCGCGGCGCGCGCCAGAGAAATACGCGAACGAAGGTCGAGAAAGAGCCGGAGAAGGGGCCGCGGGCGCCGGGAGGGCGCGGCCCGCTCGCTCGGAGGGGCCGCGCCGCGGTCATGACGAACCTAACCGTTCGATCTCACTCGTCGACGACGAGATCGCCGAAATACGGGAAGTTCAGCACGTTCACGATCCGCTCGGCGTGAACGCCCTTGCGGGCGGCCCAGGCGAGATCCTGCCAATGCAGCGGAATATAGGCCGCCTCGTCGAACAGGATCTGCTCGACTTCCTGCAGCATCTCGGCCCGCTTGGCGTTGTCCGTCTCCGTCAACGAGGCGACGGTCAGCTCGTCGACCCGCGCGTTCGAGTAGGCGCCGGAGTTATACTGGCCGCGGCCGGTGTCGGTGTCCGGCGTCATCGCCAGGAACTCGTAGAAGTTCGCCGAGTCCTCGGTGTCGGAGTGCCAGCCGATCATCTGGATGTCGCCGGCGCGCTCGTCGAACTGCGGCCAGTACTGCGCCTTCGGCATCGTGGTCAGCTCGACCGTGATGTTGATCTGCGCCAGCATCGCCGTCGCCGCCTCGCAGATCTTGAAGTCGTTCACGTAGCGGTTGTTCGGGCAGATCATCGAGACGGTGAAGCCGTCGGCGTAGCCGGCGTCCGCCATCAGCTCCCGCGCTTTTTCGAGGTCGTAGCGCGGCTGCAGGCTCGGATTGTAGCCGAGATAGCCTTCCGGGCTCATCTGCGCCGCCGGCGTGCCGAAGCCCTCCATGATCCGATCGACGATGGCCACATTGTTGATCGCGTAGGCCATCGCGTTGCGAACGCGCGGATCGCGAAACGCCTCGACGCGCTCCTGGTTGAGCTGCAGCGTGATGATGCGCGTGCCGCTCATGGTGATGAGCTCGACATTCGGGTCGGCGTCGATCCGCGCGAGGTCGGCCGGCGGCACCGGCGCGATGAAGTCGACGTCGCCCGACAGGAGCGCGGCGACGCGCGTCGGCGCCTCGGCGATCGGCGTCAGCACGATCCGGTCGACATTGCCCGGGCTTTCCGTGTCCCAGTAGTCGGCGAAGCGCTCGAACTCGACGATGACGCCCTGCTCGCGATTGGTGACGATGAACGGCCCGGTGCCCGAGACGTTCGTCGAGGCGAAGCTGTCGCCGTGCTTGACGATCTCGGAGCGGTCGCGGCCGCGCTCGTCGGTTCCGCTATAGAACTCGCGATCCATCGGGAAGATGTAGGTCGCGGTGTGCAGGACCAGCGGGAACGGGCCGTCGGTGACGAGGTCGACCGTGTAATCGTCGACCATGCGCGCTTCGACGATCGGCGCGAAGATGCCTTTGAAGTCGTCCGAGCTCTTCAGGCGCTCGACCGTCCAGACCACGTCGGCTGCGGTCATCTCTCTGCCGCTATGGAACTTCACGCCTTCGCGCAAAGTGAAGCGCATGGTCGTGTCGTCGATCCGCTCCCAGCTCACCGCGAGGCGCGGCTCGAACTCGAGCTCTTGGTTCCACCGAACCAGCGGATCGAAGACCATATGGCTCAGCTGCAGCGTGCCGCCGGACAGCTGCTCATGCGGATCCAGGGAGACCGGATCGGCGTCATACGCGATCCGGATCTCGTTCGCCGCTGCGGTCGAGGCGGTGAACGCCATCGCAACCGCTGCGACCGTTGAAATGAACCTCATCGGGCGCTCCTCTGAATTTTCTTAGCGTCCGCGGCCGGTTCGCCAACGCGACACGGGCGCGGTCTTGCGCGCGCGACGTCCCGTTCAAGTCGATATTACCGGGACGTGAGCGAGGGCAGGCAAGCACGTAAACCGGAGGCTGTCAAACTCGGTCGGGCGATCGGCGGCGGGTTCCGCAACGGCGCCCTCGCTCGGAGAGAACGCGTTTTCCGAAGAGCTCGACGCCGCCGCCGGCGACGCGACGCTTAGACCGCCGCCGCCCGCCGCTGGAAACGCTTCTGCGCCGCGATGCGGAAGGGCGCGTTCGGGGCGCCGTAGCCGGCGTAGCCGCCGCGGCGCTCGAGGATCTCGAAGAACATGCCGCCGGCGAAGGGCTCGGAGTAGAGCTGGAGAAATTCGCCCTTCGCGTCGCGGTCGTAGAGGATGTGCGCCGCCTTCATCCGCTCGAGCTGGCCGTCCGGGAAATCGAAGCGCGCGGCGAGATCGTCATAGTAGTTGCTCGAGATCGCGAGCGAGCGGAAGCCGTTCGCCGCCAGCGCCGCCGCCGCGGCGAAGATGTCGCCAGTCTCGAAGGCGATATGCTGCACCGTCGCGCCCGAGCTCCGCGAGAGAAAATCGCCGGCGAGCGTGCGGTAGGTCTCGGCGCCGTTGAGCGTGATCCGAAGCGCGCCGTTCGCCGCCTCGAGCGCTTGGCTGCGCACGAGGCCGTCCGGATCGACGACGTCGACCATCGGCGCCTTGGCCATCTCGAAGAGCGAGGTGTAGAAGAGCGACCAGCTCAGCATCTCGGCGTAGGACATCGTCTCGGCGATGTGGTCGATCCGCTCGAGGCCGATCGCCGCCGGCGCCGCTTCGGCCTCGCCGGCGGAACGGAACTCGACGTCCCAGACGGCCGCGAGCCCGCTCGCCCGGTCGACGAAATGCAACACGCCGCCGCCGACGCCGCGGATCGCGGGAATGTCGAGCTCGCCCGGGCCGAGCGGCTGGCGGAACGGCGCCGCGCCGAGGCGCTCGCCGCGCTTCAAGGTGGCGCGCGCGTCGGCGACGTCGACGCCGATGTCGCAGATGGCGACGCCGCTGGCTCGGAACACCTCGGCGGCGTGGCCGACCGTCTCGCGATTGACGACAATGCGGATCTCGCCCTGGCGCCAGAGCGTCAGCGCCTTCGCGATGTGCCGTCCCTCGAGACGGAAGCCGAGCGCGCGCAGAAGCGCCTCCAGAGCCTCGGCGCCCGCGCCCTGCGCCGCGAACTCGACGAAGGCGACGCCGTTCACCGACACCCGCGCCGGCATCGCCGGCAGATCGACCGCCAGCTCCGGCTCGCGCCGCCGCACCTCGTCGACGAGATAGAGGATCGAGCGATAGCCGTCCTTGGCGATCGTGCGCGGGCTGCCGCCGCGGAACTGGTCGTTGAAGATCTCCAGGCTGACCGGCCCTTGGTAGCCCGTCGCCATCACCGCGCGCATGAAGCCGATGACGTCGAGGTCGCCCTCGCCCGGCATGTTCCGGAAATGCCGCGACCAGTAGAGCAGATCCATCTCGATCGCCGGCGCGTCCGCGAGCTGGACGAAGAAGATCTTGTCGCCGGGCACGCGCCGGATCGCGTCCGGATCGATCTTGCGCGCGAGCGTGTGGAAGCTGTCGAGGATGAGCCCGACATTCGGATGATCGGCGCGGCGCACGATCTCCCAGGCGTCGCGATGGTCGTTGACGTGCCGGCCCCAGGCGAGCGCCTCGTAGCCGACGCGCAAACCGCGCTGCGCCGCGCGCTCGCCGAGCGCGCGGAAATCGTCCGCGGCGCGGTCGCCGCCGCCGCGCGCGTCCGGCTGCGCCGCCGAGCAGACGAGAACGAGGTCGCAGCCGAGC
>CAZPTD010000205.1:0-8204 GCA_964588915.1 uncultured Neomegalonema sp.
GAACAGGAAGCCGTCGGGCGAGAAGCAAGGGCCGTTCGGGATCGCGAAGTCGATCGACGGCGCGAAGTTCTTGACCTCGTCCGCGACGCGGTCGCGGTCGCGGTCGGTGACCGCCCAGACCTCGGTCTTGCGCGTGCCGACGAAGGTGACGATGCCCTGCGGGCCGACCGCCATATGCCGCGCGTCCGGCACGATGGCGTAGAGATCGATCGAGAAGCCCGGCGGCAGGTCGATATTGTCGAGTATCGCGCGGATCGACTCCGCCCGTTCGCCGCCCTGCTCGATAAAGGTGAACTCGGTGACGCCGGTCGTCTTGAACTGGCTCAGACGATCCAGATTGGTCTCGTTTTGCGCCGCGGCGGCCGTGGCGACGAACGCGACGGCCGACGCCAGCAGCGCCGTTCTTTTCAGTGCCATGAGGTACCTCCCAAACACGCCCGCTTATCCGCGCGCGCCGCCTTCCGGTCCCGAACATGGCCGCGCGCCTTGCGGGCTGTGTTCGACATTAACCATTATTAACGCGTCGCCCAAGACCTTTACGTAAGGTCAGCCCGCCGTGGCGATCAGCAGCAGCGCCGCGCCGAGGCCGATGAGGCCGAGGCCGAGAAGGCCGCGCGCCGTCGGGCGCTCGCCGAACCAGAATCGCGCCGTCGCCGCGGCGAAGAGCAGCTCGACCTGCGCGAGCGCGCGCACATGCGCCGCCGGCTCGAGCGTCATCGCCGTGAACCATCCGAAGGAGGCGAAGGCGCCGGCCGCGCCGGTCGCGAGGCCGGGTCGCCAGGCCTGCACGACCGCCTTGAGCTCGCCCGGCGCGCGCGCGGCCATGAAGAACGCCATCGCCAAGGTCTGCCCGAAGGTCGCGACGACGAGCGTCAGCGACGCGCGCGCGAGCACCGAGCCGTCGGCGAGCCCGAGCGACGCGGCGCGATAGGAGACGGCCGAGAGCGCGAAGAGCGCCGCCGAGCCGACGCCGTAGGCGAGACCGGCCCGCAGCGCCGCGAGCGGCGCGTCCGGCGCCTTCTGCACCGTCGCCAGCCAAACGCCGACGACGCCGACAAGGATTCCCGTCATCGCGAGCAGCGGCGGAGTCTCGAAGAGAACGAGCGCGCCGACGAGCGCGGCGAGGATCGGCTCGGTCTTCGAGTAGCCGGTCGCGATCGCGAAGCCGGCGCGCGGCACCGCCGCCAAGAGCGCCGCCGTCGCCAGGATCTGGCTCGCCGCGCCGACAACCGTCCAGAGCGCCCAATCGATCGTGAGGCCCGGCGCGCCGCCCTCGATCGAGAGGATGACGAGCGTTAAACCGGCGGCGAACGGCGCGGCGTAGAAGAAACGGACGAAGGTCGCGCCGGTCGGCCCGACGCGGCCGCGCAGACGCGCTTGCAGGCTCGATCGCAGATTCTGCAGAAACGCGGCGGCGAGCGTAATCGGAATCCAGGCGAGCATGCGGGCGCGTCCAATCAGCGGCTGGCGCCGGGCGACACGCGGCGCGCCGTGCTCATAGGCTCGGATCGATCCGACGTCGAGGACGTCACGTCGCGCTGGAACCGCGGGCGCGGCCGGGCCATGCTGCGCGCCGGTGTGGGCGCGATCGGCGGGAAAGCGCGGTTGAGGGACGAGAGACGATGGCGGGCGGCGGCGAGACGGAGCATCTACAGGCGGCGGCGGTCTATCTCGGCGCCGCGGTCGTCGCGGTGCCGCTCTTCAAGCGCCTGAATCTCGGCTCGGTGCTCGGCTATCTCGTCGCCGGCGTGTTGATCGGGCCGCAGGCGCTCGGCCTGATCTCGGACGAGAAGGCGGCGCTCGAGATCGCGGAGTTCGGGGTGGTGCTGCTGCTCTTCGTGATCGGGCTCGAGCTCCGACCGGCGCGGCTCTGGCGACTGCGCGCCGACGTGTTCGGTCTCGGCGGCGCGCAGGTGCTCATCTCGAGCATCGTCATCGGGCTCGCGACCTATGTCATCGGCGTCGGCGGCTTCGATCTCTCGCCGGCCGGAGCGGCGGTCGCCGGCGCCGGCCTCGCCCTCTCGTCGACCGCCTTCGGCATTCAGATCCTGCGCGAGCGCAACGAGCTCTCGACGCCCTATGGCGATCGATCCTTCGCCATACTCCTCTTTCAGGACATCGCGATCGTGCCGCTGATCGCGCTCGTCGGTTTTCTCGGCGCGGAGCCGACCGGCGGCGATCCGGACCCGGTCTGGTGGCAGTTCCTGAAGGCGCTCGGCGCCGTCGCCGCGGTCTATTTCATCGGCCGCTACGCGCTACGGCCGCTCTTTCACGCGCTCGCCGCCGCCAAGGCGGACGAGGTCTTCACCGCCGCGGCGCTGCTCGTCGTCATCGGTTCGGCGCTCGCCATGGACGCGGTCGGGCTCTCGATGGCGATGGGCGCCTTTCTCGCCGGCGTGCTGCTCGCCGAGACCGAGTTTCGCCATCAGCTGGAGGCGGATATCGAGCCCTTTCGCGGGCTGATGATGGGCCTCTTCTTCATCGCCGTCGGCATGAACATCGACGTCAGCAATCTGATGAACGATCTCGGCTGGACGGTGCTGCTCTGGATCTTCTTCGGCGCGGTGGTCCTCGTCCTCGTCAAGGCCGCGATCATCTTCGCCCTCGCCCGATCCACCGGATCGAAGACGCTCGACGCGATCAAGATCGGCGCGGTGCTCTGCCAGGGCGGCGAGTTCGGCTTCGTCATCTTCCAGGAGGCGCTGAACGGCGCCGTGCTCGGCACGGCGAACGCCTCGATCCTGACCGTGATGGTGACGGTCTCGATGGCGCTGACGCCGCTCCTGGTCGCCGGCGCGAACTGGTTCGGCAAACGCCATTTCGCCGAAGAGGACGAGGACGATCCCTCGGGCGTCGCGCCTGTCGACGAGGCGCCGCATGCGGACATCATCGTCGCCGGCTTCGGGCGCACCGGCCAGCTCGTGGCGCGGGTGCTCAGGAGCCGCGGCTACTCGATGACGCTGATCGACAACAATCCGCGCCATATCCGTTTCGCCGAGACCTTCGGCGCCAAGGTCTTTTTCGGCGACGCGCGCCGGCTCGACACGCTCGCCGCCGCCGGCGCCGAGAACGCCAAGGCGGTCTTTCTTTGCATCAACGACCGCGACGGCGCCCGGCTCGCGGTCGAGCGCATCCGCGCGCGCTTTCCGAATCTGACCGTCTTCGCCTCGACCTACGACCGGTTCAGCATGCTCGAGATGCAGGCGGCGGGCGCGCATGTGGTCGAGCGCGAGACGTTCGAATCGGCGCTCAATCTCGCGCGGCGGGCGATGGAGCATTTCGGCGACGGCCGGATCGTCGACGATCTCATCGAGGAGTTCCGCCGCGCCGACGCCGAGCTCTTGCGCCTGCAGGCGGAGTTCGGCGCGAAGGAGGGGCTGAAGAAGCTTCGGGAGAGCTTCAGCCTGGAGCAGAAGGGCTGACGGCGCGCGCGCGAGAATTCGTTTGACGCGCGCTCGCCTCCGCGCCTACAGGGACCGGGCTTGGCGCCGGCCGCAAGAACGCGGCGGCTTAATAGGGAACTCGGTGAAACGTACCCAACAGGGCGCTATTCCGAGGCTGTCCCCGCAACTGTAAGCGCGAGGTCGCGCTCATCGCCACTGTTTCCGAGCCGCCGTCGAGCGCTCGAATTCGGGAAGGCGAGCGCAAGACCGAGGACCGCGAGCCAGGAGACCTGCCAGGCCATCGTTAGTTTTTGGGGCGGCGGACCCCGAGGAGACGTGATGGCGAAGGCAACCACCGAACGGGCGCGCCCGCCCCTGTGCATCACCGATATGAGCTCGTCTAAGCTGCTGGTCTTCGCCGGCGGCTTCTGCGTCGCGCTTTGGAGCATGATCGCCGCCGTCCTCTAGCGACGGCCGCCCGCCGGGCCGCTCGATCGGAAATCCGAGACGCGCGTCGCCCGGCCCTGTTCGCGGATCTGCGCCATGCTGCTCAAAGCTGTCGGGCTGTCGCTCGGTTACCCGGGCGTCGCTCTCGCGTCGGAGATGTCGTTCGGCGTCGCGCGCGGCGACGCGCTCGCGGTCGTCGGCCATAACGGATCGGGCAAGACGACCCTCGTCAAGACGACGCTCGGCGTGATGAGGCCGCTCGCCGGCCGCTTGCATTGGCCCGAAGGACGCCCCGACGAGATCGGCTATCTCGCCCAGCTGACCGAGTTCGATCGCCGGTTCCCGATCCGCGTGCGGCATCTGGCGGCGATGGGCGCTTGGCGCGGCTTCGGCTTCTTCGGCGGGCTCGACCGCGCCGCGCGGGCGCGGGTCGACGCGGCGCTCGAGGCGACCGGCGTCGCCGACATCGCCGACGCGCCCTTGCACCAGCTCTCGGGCGGGCAGCTCCAGCGCGCGCTCTTCGCTCGGGTCGTCGTTCAGGACGCGCCGCTCGTGCTCCTGGACGAGCCCTTCGCCGCCGTCGACCAGACGACGGAGGCGCAGCTCCTCGAACTCGTCAACGCCTGGCGGGCCGAGGGGCGCGCCGTGATCCTGGTCGTCCACGACCTCTCCTCGGTGCTCGACCGCTGCAGTCACGCGCTCCTGCTCGGCGGCGGCCGCGCGCGGTTCGGACCGGTGGAGACGGTCCTGACGCCCGAGAACCTCGTCGCGCATGACTACATGACCGAAAGTCAGGCGTCTTGGCTCCTCCGCGCTCGCGCCGCCGAGCGCAACGGCGACGGCGCCGGCGCGGGGGCGGCGCATGTCTGACCCGATCTGGGCCCGCGCCTTCGAATGGTGGGAGTTCGACTTCATGCGCCGCGCCCTGGCGGCGACGACGGCGCTTTCCGTCTCCGTCGCGCCCGTCGGCGCGTTTCTGGTGCTGCGCAGGCTCTCGCTCGCGGGCGAGGCGATGGCGCACGCGATCACGCCCGGCGTCGTGATCGGCTTCGTCGCCGTCGGTCTCTCGGTCTACTCGCTGATCGTCGGCGGACTGATCGCCGGCGTCGGCGTCGCGCTCCTGACGAGCCTCCTCGCGCGCGCCACGATCCTGCGGACCGACGCCAGCCTCGCCTCGCTCTATCTGATCGCGCTCGCGCTCGGCGTCTTTATCCTCTCCGCCGCGGGATCGGCGGTGCCGCTGAAGAGCTTCCTGTTCGGCTCGATCCTCGGCGTCGACGACGAGTCGATGATCCTGATCGGCGCCGTCGCGACGATCACGCTCTGCTCCTTCGTCTTCCTGCTGCGGCCGCTGATCGTCAGCACCTGCGATCCGACCTTTTTCGAGGCGCAATCGCGACGGCCGCAGCTCGTCGAGCAAGCGTTCATGCTGCTTGTCGTGCTCAACCTGCTCGCGGCGTTTCGCACGCTCGGCACCCTGATGGCGGTCGGGCTGATGATCTTGCCGGCGACCTCGGCCCGCTATTGGGCCTCGACGATCACCGGCCAGCTCGCGCTCGGCTTCGTCTTCGCGCTCGCAAGCTGCTGGATCGGTCTTCTCGTCTCCTTCTACGCCGAGAACACGCCCTCCGGTCCGAACATCGTGCTGACCGCCGGCGTGATCTTTTTCGCGAGCGTGTTCGCCGGACCCTACGGCCTGCGCGGCCGTCTCGGCGCGCGCCGCTCTCGAACAACCGAACCGACCGCCGCGCCGCGGGACGCCTGAGGCGTCGTCGGCGCATCTTTCAAAGGAGAGCCTCTGATGACGTTGAAACGATATATCATTGCAACCTTCGCCGGGTTGCTGGCCGCGGCGCCGGCTGCGGCGCAGGAGAAGATCCAGATCGTCGCCAGCTTCTCGATCCTCGGCGATATGGTCGAGAACGTCGCCGGCGATCTCGCCGAGGTCGACGTGATCGTCGGACCGGACGCCGACGCGCATGTCTACGCGCCGACGGTCGCCGACGCCCGCGCCGTCGTCGCGGCGGATCTGATTTTCGTCAACGGCCTCGGTTTCGAGACGTGGTCGGCCGACTTGATCGAAACCTCGGGCGCGGACGCGGCCGTGATCGTAGCGACCGAGGGCGTCGACCCGCTCCTCGTCGACGGCGAGATCGATCCGCACGCCTGGAACAGCCTGCCGAACGGCGTGATCTATGTCGAGAACATCGCCGAGGCGCTCGCCGCGCACGACCCTGCGAACGCGGAGGCCTATCGCGCCAACGCCGAGGCCTACGCGGCCGAACTGACGGCGCTGCACGAGGACGCGCTCGCCCGCGTCGCGGCGCTGCCCGAGGATCGGCGCGTCGTGGTGACCGCGCATGACGCCTTCGGCTATCTTGCCGACGCCTACGGCCTCGACTTCCTCGCGCCTGTGGGAATCGACACCGAGGCGGAGCCGTCGGCCCGCGACCTCGCCGTTCTCATCGACCAGATCAACGAGGCGGGCGCCGCCGCGCTCTTCGTCGAGAACGTCACCAGCCCGGCGCTGGTGCAGCAGATCTCCGAGGAGACCGGCATCGCGATCGGCGGACGGATCTATTCGGACGCGCTCTCCGAGCGCGGCGGCCCGGCGACGAGCTATCTCGCGATGTTCGAGCACAATCTCGACGCGATCCTCACGGCGCTCGCCGCCGAATGATCGGACGTCGGCGCGTCGGCCGTCACGCCGGCGCGCCGCTCCGCGGTCACTGATCCGGCGCGCATTCCGCCGGTTTGGCGTCTTCCGTCCAAGCCGCGAGCCGGACGCGGCGCGGCGCCGTCTCGAACGGCGCGTCGTCGCGGACGCCGTTTCCGGTGAAGAGATTGACGTCGCACGAGACCGAATAGAGCTCGATCGTGTCATAGCCCGAGAAGGTGTAGCCGGCGACATAGAAGGCCTCGTCGCGCCAGGCGACGGTCAACGTCTCCTCCCAACGCCAGCGACCGATCGCCGAATTCATCGCCGTGACCTGGAGCGAGCCCTGCGGCGTGACCGCGAGCTCCGGCTGCGTGCCGAACATGCCGCCGCGCCAGGCGAGGCCGAGCACGGTCAGCGGCGGCCTCTCGGCGTCGCCGAAGGAGACGACGAGATCGGCGTCGACGTCCTGGCCGACGACGAGCCGCGCGCTGTCGATCGCGCCGTCGCCGTCGAGATCGGCCTCGATCGCCGAGAGCACGCGGCCGGGCGCGTAGTCGTAAGGCGCGACGAGCGCGTCCTCGGCGCCCGCGTCGCCGGATTGAGCGAACGCCGCGCCGGGCGCCGAGAACGTCAGGACGGCGGCGGCGAGAGCGCCGACGCGTCGAATGGAGCGATGGGCGGCGGTCCGATGCATCATGGTCTCCGAGCGGTGGAAGCGGGTCTCCGCGGCGAATCTGCAAAGGTCTTCGGCGGCAATGCGGCGGGATCGGCGCGCCATCAGCCGAAGCAGCGCGTTCGCAGCCGCCTCAGCGTCGCCGAGCCGGGGCCGAGCGCGAACCGCTCGCGCGGGATCTGGACGACGACCTGATTGCGCTGGATGTAGCCGGCGACGAAATCGAGCCGGCAGTCGCGCATCGACGGATCGACCTGCTCCTCGAAAGAGAGCGCGCCGCTCTCGAAGGAATAGGCGACGACGACCGGGCCGTCGCCGTCGAGCTCGATCGCGTAGCGTTCCGCGCCGGATCCGCCGTCCGGGTCGCGCATCACGACGGTCAGCAGGCCCGGTCCGCCGTCGCCGCCGACTTGCAGCTCGAGCTCGGCGGCGCTGCGGGCGGCGGCGCGCGCGATCGCCTCCGGCGCGTCGCCGAAGGGCGCGCGCCAGATCTCGAGGTCGAGATCGGCGCCGGTCTCGGCGTCGGGCTCGGCGCTGTAGACGAGCCGCGCGAGATCCTCGACGCCGTCGCCGTCGAGGTCGACCTCGGCGCTCAGAACCGGCGCGCTCGCCACGGGCGGAGCGGGCTCCGCGCGCGCCGCGGCGGCGAGGAGCAGGATGGGAAAAGCCGCGGCCCGAACGCCGCGCATCGCCGCCGACATGACGCGTCCTCTCGGCCTGTTTTCCGCGACTCTGGCGGATGCGTTGACAAATACAACGGGTTTCGGCTTTTAGGCGACGCGGGCTCGCGGTTGGCGAGCCCCGAATTCCGCGTTCGTGGTTCCGGCAACGGAAATCCTGTCGCTTGGGCTGAGGCTCGGGAGAGGAGAACGCGATCTTTTTCATCCGGCGGGCCGCCCGATTAGACGGACGGCGCGCCGCAATTGGAGTGATCCGGCGCATGTCGAAGCGCACGCAAGCGAAGCACAAATTCGATCGCCGCATGGGCTAGAACATCTGGGGCCGCGCCAAGAGCCCGGTCAACCGGCGCGAATACGGGCCG
>CAZPTD010000206.1:0-8196 GCA_964588915.1 uncultured Neomegalonema sp.
ACCGCCGGCGCGGTCTCGGGCGCGAGAATGAGCGCCTCGCCCTCGAGCACGAGCTTCTTCCCGACCCAGGCCTCGCAACGGATGGTCAGGCGCCGCTTTTCGCGGTTCACCTCCGCCACGACGCAGCGCGCGCGCACCGAGTCGCCCGGCCGCACCGGCCCGCGGAAGCGCAGCGTCTGGCCGAGATAGACCGCGCCCGGCCCCGGCAGCTCCTCGCCGATGATCCCGGAGAAGAACGCCGCCGAGAGCATCCCGTGGGCGACGACGCCGCGGAACATCGTCTCCGCCGCGAAGGCGTCGTCGAAATGCACGGGATTTCGGTCGCCGCTGAGCGCGCCGAAGGTCTCGATATCGGCCCGCGACACGCGTCGCACGCGCGAGCGCGACAGGCCCGGCTCGATCTCGTCGATGCAGAGCGGCCGCGGCGGAGCGGCCCTTGCGGCGTTCGTCTTCAGCATCCGGCCCTCCGATCCGTCTGGTCAGGAGAACTTGCTACACCGCAGCAATCGGACACGCAATTAAATTTCTCTCAAGCTCCGCAAAGAGAAAGATTGCGTCGCATCGAAATCAGCGCAGCCGGCCGATCGCGAAGGCCGGCGCCCGCCCGTGTCGCGCGAGAAAGGCGGCGAGCCGCTCCGGATCCGGCGACTCCGGGTCCGGCCGCAGCGGATCCGCGGCGACCTCCGCCATCGCGAGCCCGCCCGAGACGAACACGCAGTCGTAGCCGGCGGCTTCGGCGCCGGGCACGTCGGTCGCGATCCCGTCGCCGATCGCGAGCACGCGCTCGCGCGCGACCGGCGCGCCGCGCAGGCGCTCGAGCTCGGCCGCCGCCAGCGCGTAGATCGGCGCATGCGGCTTGCCGCAGGTCACGACCTCGCCGCCGGCCGCCGCGTAGCGCTCGGCGATGGCGCCGGCGCAAAAGATCCGCTTCTCGCCGCGATCGACGACGACGTCCGGATTGGCGCAGATGAAGGGCAAGCGCCGCTCGACGGCCTCGGCGATCATCGGCGCATAGTCGTCCGGCGTCTCGGTCTCGTCGTCGAAGAGCCCGGTGCAGAGGATGACCTCCGCGCCCGAGAGCGGCGCGAGCTCGACCGGCAGCCCGTCCCAGAGCGAGGTGTCGCGCGCCGGGCCGACCGGATAGACGCGGCGGCCGTGCTTGAGCGACGCGATCTCGGCCCGCGTCGCGTCGCCGGAGGAGACGATGCCGTCGAACGCGTCCTCGGGCGCGCCGAGGCCGAGCAGATGGCGCCGCACCGCCGCGTTCGGCCGCGGCGCGTTCGTCAGCAGCAGCACCGTTCCGCCGGCGGCGCGGAACGCCCGGAGCGCCGCGACGGCGGCCGGATAGGGCGCGACGCCGTTATGGAGGCAGCCCCAGAGATCGCAGAGCAGCGCGTCGTAGTCGCCGGCGAGCTCGGCGAGCTCGGAAAGGATCCGCGGCGGCCCGTCGGCCCGCGTCGCTCTGTCGGTCATGAAATGCGCTCCGCCTGTGAAACCAGCCCGGAGCGAGCAGTAGGCCGGCCCGCTCGGCTGTCAACCGCGCGTCAGGCGAAGCGGATGCGCCGCGGCGGCGCGAAGGCGGCGCCCTGGGCGAGCACGCCCTGCTCGCTCGAGGCGAGCGCCTCGAGCTCCGGCGCGTCGACGCCGATCAGCACCAGCGAGACGCCGCGCTGCGCGAGCCGAAGGGTCAACCGCGACAGCGCGCCGGGCTCGCGCGCCTCGCGTTCGGCCACGGACGCCGCGTCGAGCAGGATGAAGCGGACGCCGGCTTCGGCGGCGCGCTCCGGATCGAGCGCCGCGCCGTCGACGTCGTGCAGCGCGAAGCGCACGCCGGCGTCCGCGAGCCGCCGCATCAGCGCGAAGTCCTGATCGGTGACGTCGGCGATCTCGGCGTGCGCGATCGAGGGCGTCAGCGTCGGCGCGATCGCGGGATCGGCGCGAAGCTGGGCGAGGAGCGGCGCGAGCGTCGCCTCGCTGCGCAGCGCGGCGAGGCTGATGGTGAAGAGGGCGCCGAGCTTGGCCTCCTGGCGCTGGAAACTCGCGGCGAGGCCGAGCGCGCGGTCGAGAAGGGCGCCGGCGGCGAGATCGGCCGCGGTCTCGTCGTCCGGCAGAACCTCGAGAAGACGGAGCTGCCGCGTCCCGGCGCGGAAGATCGGCTGAACGCGCAGGACCGCGTCCGCCGCCGAGCCGCCCGCCGCTTCGGGAGACGCCGCCGAGGGGTCGGCGAAGGCGGTCTCGAACGTCGCGCGCAGGGGCGGCGGCGCGGGGTCGGCTTCGGGCGGCCGGTCCGCGGCGGCGTCCGGCCGCGGCGTCGAGGTCGCGGCCGGATCGGACGACGTCGGCGGCGCGTCGTCGCGCGGCCGCGTCCGATCGTCCGACCCGGCGAAGCCGAGATCCGGATCGGGCGCCCGCCCGATCGGCGCCTCGGGCGGATCCGCCGGCGCCGGCCCCTCGGGCTTCGACGCCGCGGCGCCGTCCAGTCGGCGGAGCGCTTCGGAATGCCGGCGCGTCGCCTCGATCGCGATCGACAGCGCCTCGACGAGCTTGCGCGTCCGCGCGTCGTTCGCGTCGAGCCGCGCTTCGAAGCGGTCGAGAAAAGGCGTCTCCGACGGGGCGGCGGTCGCGCGCGCGGCGGTCTCGAGCGCGGCGATCCGCTCCTCGAGCCGCACGATCTGCGCTTCCTGCTCGGCGTTGGCGCGCCGCGCCTCCTTGAGCAGCGCCTCGTTCCGCGCCGCCCGCGCCGCTTCTCTGGCCGCCTCTTCGGCGCGCCGCTCGGCGTCGATCCGGCCGAGTTCCGATCCGAGCCCGAAACGTCCTTCGCCGGCGTCCGGCGCGCCCGCGTCTTCGGAGATCCGGTACTCGGCCATCTCGACCGCTTCGCTCATCAGATCGCGCAGCTCCTGCGACTCCGCCCGCAGCGCGTCGATCGCGTCGTGCAGGCCCGTCAGCTCTTCGGCGAGGAGCGGCCTCTCCTCTTCGCCGATCCACCAGTTCCGGAGCGCCAGCGCGCCGACGGCGGTCGAGAGGCCGATGGCGAAGCACGCCCAGATCGGCGCCGAGACGGCGGCGAAGGCGAAGGCCGCCGCGACGCCGAGCGCGCACGCCGTCAACGGATAGATCAGACTAGAGCTCCAACGCTCCATCAGCTTCGAGCCTCCCGAAGCGACTCCCACGGCCGTTTCGCCTCGCCGCGCTTCGTGTCGGCGACGCCGTTCATAAGCCTCAGCGCCGCATTTACCGACATGAACATCGCATTTACCGCTTTACAGCGACTTAACGGCTTGACGTCCAGCCGAGAAAATGCATGCGGCCGCGGGCCTGTGGCAAACGCGCCTTCCGCGCGGCGCAATCCTCGCGCGTCATCTAGAAGCGGAGCTTGCGCGCCATGACCGAGACGCAACGACAAAGATCGGGCCGGCCGGACGGGTCCGAGCCGCCGCGCATGGCGCGGATCTTCGGGCTGAGCGGGCTGGCGCCGTTCTTCGCTCTGAGCCTCGCGGCGCTCGCGCTCGACGCCGAGGGCGCCGCCAGAGCGCTCAGCGGCCTCGAGATTTACGGCGCGGTCATCCTGTCCTTCATCGGCGGCTGCCGTTGGGGCTTCAGCTCCGCCGGCTTCGGCGCCGGCCCGACCGTCGCGGCGATGGCGATCGCCGTCGCGCCGTCGCTCTGGGCCGCGGCGGCGCTCTGGCTCGCGCCGGCGAGCGCGATCGCGCCGGTCCTGGCGCTCGGTCTCGCGCTGATGTTCGTCGAAGACTGGCGGGCGACTCGCTCGGGCGACGCGCCGCCTTGGTGGCTTCGCCTGCGCCTGCCGCTCAGCGTCGGCGCGATCCTTGCACTGCTCGCTCCCAGCCTCGGCTAGATTGCGCCGCCGTCTCGATCGGATGCGCGTTTGCAACCGGGCGGACAATCTTAACGCGCGATTAACATCCCGCCTTGCTTGCCCTGCGACCGGAATGGAACTTGCCCTTGTAGGGATCGAAAACCTCTAGCCGATTCGAAATTTGACAGAGACGCTTCGTTATTGGGGGAACACATCATGACCCGCTCCGCCCGCATCGCGGCCCTTATGGCCGCCGTAGCCTTGCCGACGACAGCCCTCGCCGAAGACACGTGGACGGGTTTCTCGATTGGCGTGCACGCAGGCTACGCGGGAACCGACGCCGGCGTCACGGGCGACGATCAGATTTGCTATGTCGAGACCGACGGCAGCGGCTCAGCCGCCTGCGACGACGGTTTCGCGGAGGCGGGAACGGACGACGACATCGGCGGATCGTCCGCGACGGCCGAGGTCGACGGCGGCGAATGGAGCGCGACCTCCTCGGCCGACGCGACGATCCCCGACGGCGACGACGCCAATGACGAGGCCGAGCAGCAGGCCGGCGCGGCCGGCGCGTCGAGCGCAATGGACGGCGCGGCGTCGGCGGGAACGGCGCCTGGAGCCGCTATTCCCGGCTTCGACGAGGCCGGCGAGGGCGGCGTCTTCGTCGTCGAGGACGCCTTCGGCTCGGGCGATCCGGACGAGGACGGCTATGCGGCCACGGCCGAGGCGGCCGCGAGCGCGGACGAGGACTCGGTCTCGGCGGCTGCGGCGAGCGCCACCGACTTGGACGACAACGCCGACTTCCGCGACGCGTTCGCGAACGCGACGGCCGAGATCACGTTCGACCCCGATTCGGCGACGCGCACGGTGGACGCCGAAGCCGACAACGACACCGAGTTGGACCTCGGCGCGGTGTCCTCCTCGACAGCGGACGGCGTGACCGAGCTGGTCGAGGCGGCCGACGCGTTGGGCGGCGTCAACAACGCCGAAGCGCGCGCGGCGGCGACGACGACGGAGAACGCCCCGGACTTCGCCGCCGAGGCGGACGCAGACACGGTGCAGGCGTCGATCGACGACGGGCCGGTGAGCGCGAATACGAACGCGCTCGCGGAGACGGACGGCGAAAGCTTCGAGGCGTCGGGCCTCGCGACGGCGAGCGGCCCGAACGGGCTCTTCGCCGGAAACGAGGGCGCAGCATCCTCCGATTCCGACGAATACATCGTCTCGAACGCATCTCTGGTCGAGGTGACGGACTACCAAGCTTTCGCGAGTTCGTCGGCGCTCGCCGCGGCGGACGGTTCGAGCTACGGCGCGAGAGCGAGGGCCGGCAGCGACGGCGGCGAGGCCTACGCCCTCTCGGCGCTTCAAGATTTCGGCTTCGTCGACTCCCTCGACTCCGGCAGCGTCGTGATCGGCGTCGGCGGCGGCTACGATTATCAGTTCGAGAACAGCAACCTCGTCATCGGCCTCCATGGCGACGTCACCTTCGTGCCGAACGCCGATGAGACCAGCGCGACGAGCACGCTCGTCGGATACGGATTCGAAGAGTCCGACGTCGCCTCCGTCGACCGCAGCGTCGGCGTCGAGACGGACATGCTCGGCTCGGCGCGCATTCGCCTCGGCTACGCGCTCGACGAGGACCTGGTCGAGGCCGGACTCATTGCCGAGGGCGCCGGCCTGCTGCCCTATGTCACGGGCGGCGTCGGCTTCGCGCATTACGACGTTTCGGTGAGTTCGGCGGTGCAGGACGACGGCGATTTCCCGGGGATCGAAGCGAGCAGCTCGAACTCCTTCGACGAAACCGCGATCGGCGGCGTCGTGGGCGGCGGCCTGGCCTATCGCACGCCGAACGGCTTCGTCCTGTCGCTCGAAGGCCTCTACTACATGTTCGACGAGACGCATGATATCGGCGACTCCACGGTCTATGACGGCTCGAACGAGACCGTCGAGTTCGGCGACGCCTACGAGATCCGGCTCAAGTTCGGCATTTTCTTGAACTGACGATCCGGGGCGCGAATCCGCGCCGGTCGGGGACGCCGGTCACGCGCGCGCGGCGGCCGGGCCTGAGTCCTCGTCCTCGGGCGCGTCGCTGAGGCCGTCGACCGGTCCGTCTTCCGGACCCTTGTCGCCGGTCTTCGCCTTGCGCGTCCGCGTCGACGCGGCGCCGGTCTTCGAGGCGGCGGCGCGCGCGCCGGTCTTGCGGCCGCCTCGCGCAGCGGGTTTCGATCCGCTTTTCGCGCCGGCTGCGGCCTTTTTCGCCGGCGCCGCCCGCGCTTCCGCCGCCGGCTGCGCGGCCGGCAGCAGCGCCGCCTCGGCGCCGCTCTCGACGTAGAGGCTGCGGCTCGGGAAGGCGATGCCGGTCCCGACCGCCTCGACGCTCGCCTTCACGAAGAGCAAGAGCTCCTCCTTGATCGCGAGCCAGTCGGCCCAGTCGCGCGTCTTGGTGAAGCAATAGATCAGGAGATCGATCGAGCTGTCGGCGAATTGGTCGATCCGCACCAATAGCGTCCCGTCCGGCGGCGTGAGAAAGCGGCCGTCCTCGCGGATGAAGGCCTCGATCTTGTCGCGGATCGTCTGCAGCTGATCGGCGCTGCTGCGGTATTCGAGACCGACGCGCCAGAAGATCCGCCGATGCGTCATCTCGCCGAAATTCGTCACCGCGCCGTCCGCGAGGACGGTGTTCGGCAGATAGACCGGCGCCTTGTCGAAGCGCCGCACCTTGGTCGAGCGCAGGCTGATCGCCTCGACCGTGCCCTCGACGACGCCGTCGACCTTGATCCAGTCGCCGACGCGGAAGCGCTTCTCGGTGAGGATGAGCGCGCCCGAGATCAGATTGCGGAAGAGATCCTGCGCGCCGAGCGCGACGGCGACGCCGACCAGGCCGAAGCCGGCGATGATCGGCGCGACGCGCACGCCCCAGAGCTCGAGAATCGTCGCGCCGGCGACGAGCCAGATCGCGGCCTTCACGATCCGCTCGATCCATCCGGCGATCTCCGGCGTCATCACGCGCGTCCAGCCGCGCATCAAGGCGCCGAAGAGCGGCGTCAGGCGATAGAGCGCCCAAAAGACGGCGATCGCGAACAGCGTCTTGTCGACGCTGGCGCCGATCTCGGCCGCCATCCCGTCGAGCCGCATGACCTGAATGCCGGCGAACGCCGCGATCGCGATGACGCAGAGGCCGAGCGGCGGCTCGATCGCCGGCCCGACGCGGTCGTCGATCTCGAAGCGCGTGCGTCGGGCGACGTAGTCGACGCCGCGCCGCGCCAGCGACGCCGCCGGACGGCGCAGGAGCACCGCGGCCGCGAGAAGAGCGAAGGCGGTCAAAACCCGCCAGAGCTCGACGCCGAGCACGCCGAACTCGAGCGCGGCCGAGATCCAACTTTGGTCTTGGGCGGTTTCTTGCGTCGCTGCCTCGTCCATCTCGTCCTCGTCCGGCCTCTGGTCCTCGCGCCCGCGCGCGACCGTTCGCCGGCCGCTCCGCTTCGGCCCGAGCGCGCCCTTCTCGGTTCCGTAAACCTATCGGCAGGAAAAGTTAACAGCCCGTTTTCAGGAGGTTAACAGACCGTTGACGTTCGGGTCGGCCGCGCCGCGCGAGACGATTTTTTTCACGCTCCCGCTCTTGACCGAGGCCGACGACGCAAGTATTTCAGCTTCGCCGATGTTAGCACTCTCCATTAGCGAGTGCCAACAGCCGGCGGGCGCTTCGCAGAGGAGGACGGGGCGGCCCGCTCTCGCGTGAGGCGGAGCCCGTGTTCCGATCGCGCGCCGGCTCCTCATTTGGCGATCAACAGCCTCATTTGAAAGGACTGGATCCAATGAACTTCGCACCGCTTCACGACCGCGTCCTGGTCCGCCGCATCGAAAGCGACGAGAAGACCGCCGGCGGTCTGATCATCCCGGACACCGCCAAGGAAAAACCGCAGGAAGGCGAGGTCGTCTCCGTCGGCGACGGCGCCCGCAAGGACAGCGGCGAGCTGATCCCGATGGCGGTCAAAGCCGGCGACCGCATCCTCTTCGGCAAGTGGTCGGGCACCGAGGTCAAGATCGACAACGAAGACCTGTTGATCATGAAAGAATCGGACATCCTCGGCGTCATCACGAAGAACAGCAAGAAGAAGTAATCACCGCTTCCAGCTTGGCTGAACTCTTCGATCCTATCATCAGGGAGCTACCGAAATGGCTGCTAAAGAAGTCAAATTCAACGTCGACGCGCGCGACCGCATGCTGCGCGGCGTCAACGTCCTCGCCGACGCCGTCAAGGTCACGCTCGGCCCGAAGGGCCGCAACGTCGTGATCGACAAGAGCTTCGGCGCGCCGCGCATCACCAAGGACGGCGTCACCGTCGCCAAGGAGATCGAGCTCGAGGACAAGTTCGA
>CAZPTD010000207.1:0-8119 GCA_964588915.1 uncultured Neomegalonema sp.
CCGCAATCGAGCGGCGCTGGTCGGTCACGCCGGCCGACGCCGCAAGGACGCGATTTTCTTGAAAATCTCGCCGCGCAAGCGCGGTCTCCGATCCTTGCGTCGCCGACCGCCGCGACCGATGGGCCGGCTGCGATCGCGGCTCCGAGCGGAACGACCTGGCGTCGACGTCGATGCGGACGGCGACCGGCGCGCCCGGAGCGGCTAGGGCCGCGGCGCGTCGCCGTCGGGCGGCGGCGGGAAGCCGTGCTCGGCGAGGATGCGTCGGCCGTCCGGGCCGAGCAGGAAGGCTCGAAGGGCCTCGGCCTCGGGCCGCGCGTCGCGCGCGACCGCGATCACATAGACGATCGGCGCATGGGCGCTCTGCGGGATCTCGGCGACGACGACGAGGCCCGCCAGCGCCGCGTCGGTGGCGTAGAGCACGCCGAAAGGCGCCTCGCCGCGCGCGACCCAGGCCGCGGCGGCGCGGGCGTCGGCCGCCTCGACCAGCCGGCCTTCGAGCGCGCCCAAGAGCCCGAGCGCGTCGAGCGCTTCGCGCGCGTAGCGGCCGGCCGGCGCCGCCCGGAGATCGGCGACGGCGCCGCGGTCCGCCTCGAGCAGGATCTCGGGGCCGGCGCCGCCCTCGATCGGCGCGGCGGCCGCGACGACGAGCCGGTTGCCGGCCAACGGCGCCGGCGCGCCGGCGCGGCCGCCGCGCGCCGCGAGCCAATCGGTCCATTCGGGGTTGGCGGAGACGTAGAGATCCGCCGGCGCGCCGGCGTCGATCTGCCGGGCGAGCGCGCCGCTGGCCGCATAAACGCCGACCGCGGCGCGGCCCGTCGCCTCCTCATAGGCGGCGAAGGCGGCGTCGAGCGCGGCGGCGAGCGACGCCGCGGCGAAGACCCGGAGCGGCTCCTCCGCGCGCGCCGGCGCCGAGAGCGCGCAGCGCGCGGCGAGGGCGAGCGCGGCGGCGGCGCGGAGCGAGCGGCGCATTCAGAGCCCGCGCGCGCGGATTCGCTCGAAGCCGGCGCGCAGATCCGCGACGAGATCGTCGGGATCCTCGAGCCCGACCGAGATCCGCATCACTTGACCGTCGGGCCGGCCCTCCCGCGGCCAAGGCGTGGCGCTGCGGCCGCCGCCCGGCGATCCCGGCACGAGCAGGCTCTCGAAGCCGCCCCAGCTCGCGCCCATGCCGAAGAGCTCGAGCGGGTCGAGAAACGCCGAGAGCGCGCGCTGGTCGGCGAGCTCCGGCCGCAGGATGAAGGCGAAGAGCCCGGAGGCGCCCGCGAAGTCGCGCTTCCAGAGCCGGTGTCCCGGGTCCCAAGGCAGCGCCGGATGGATCACCTCGAGCACCTCGGGCTGCGCGAAAAGCCATTCCGCGAGCCTGAGGCCGCTCGAGAAGTGCCGATCCATCCTGACGCCGAGCGTCCGAAGGCCGCGCAGCGCGAGATAGGCGTCGTCCGGGCTCGCCGAGGCGCCGATCTCGAGAAAGCCGCGCGTCAGCTTCGGCTCCGCCGCCTTCGAGGCGACGACGGCGCCCATCATCACGTCGGCGTGGCCGGAGACGTATTTCGTCGCCGCCTGGATCGAGAGGTCGACGCCGTGGTCGAGCGGCTTGAAGAAGAGCGGCGTCGCCCAGGTGTTGTCCAGCATCGTCCAGATGCCGGCGTCGTTGGCGACCGCGGCGATCGCCTTCACGTCCTGCACCTCGAAGGTCCAGCTGCCCGGGCTCTCGAGAAAGATGACGCGCGTGTTCTGGCGGATGAGGTCGCGGATCCCCGAGCCGATGAGCGGATCGTAAAAGGTGGTCTCGACGCCGAGCCGGCGCAGCATGCCGTTGCAGAAGCGGCGGGTCGGGCCGTAGCAGCTGTCGGTCATCAAGAGGTGGTCGCCGGCGCTCAGAAAGGCGAGCAGCGGCGCCGTGATCGCGGCGAGGCCCGACGAGCAGATGCGGGCGCGGGCGCCGTTCTCGAGCTCGGCGAGGGCGTCCTCCAAAGCATGGGTCGTCGGCACGCCGTGACGGCCGTAGGTGACGGCGCGCGGGTCGCGCGCGGACCCGTTCGCGCGAAAGTCGGCGAGCGTTTCGGAAAGGATCGTCGACGCGCGATAGACCGGCGGATTGACGGCCCCGCGATGCTCATGCGGCCGGCGGCCGACGCTTACGATCTGGGTCGCGTCCTTCATCTCTCACCTGTGTGTCGTCGCGCCGCCCGCGGCGCCGGCCCCGCGCGCCGCGCGAACTCGTGCAAGTTATGCGCCAGGTACGTTCGCCGCCGTCGATATCCATCCTACGACCGCGAGCCCGAACAGTCGGTAACTTCGTCCCCAAAACCCGCGGCGCCCCGCCTGTTTCGACCCATTGCCGAGCGCCCTACTCTTAGTCAAACGCCGGACGCCTTTGCCCCATGCGTAGGCATTTGATGGAGACGCGGCGAAAACAGGCGCACGCGCCCCGGATAACCTTGCGAGGCAGATTCTTTTCTGCAAGGAATCCCAATGACGTGTCGAGATCTCGGCGCGTCAACCCGTTTCGACGCATCTGCGGCGCGGCTGACCCGACTTCAACGTATTCGGAGCGGGCGGTTCGCGCCGCGGCGGTAACAGGAGAGGTTCAAATGAAGAGATTTTCGCTACTGGCCGGGTTCGCGCTGGCCAGCGTCGCGGTCGCGCCCGCGATGGCCGACATGCTGGACGACATCCGGGCTCGGGGCTACGTGCAGTGCGGCGTGAGCCAAGGCTTGCCGGGCTTCTCGAACCTCGACGACGACGGCGAATGGCGCGGCCTGGACGTCGATGTTTGCCGCGCGGTCGCCGCGGCGATCTTCGACGATCCGACCGCCGTCCGCTTCACGCCGCTCTCCTCGGTCGAGCGCTTCACCGCTCTGGCCTCCGGCGAGATCGACATGCTGTCGCGGAACACCACCTGGACGATGACGCGCGACACGCAGCTCGGCATCGTGTTCACCCACACGACGTATTATGACGGCCAGGGCTTCCTCGTGCCGGCCGATCTCGGCATCGGCTCGGCGCTGGAGCTCGACGGCGCCCGCGTCTGCATCGAGAGCGGGACCACCACCGAGCTCAACGTCACCGACTATTTCCGCGCCAACGGCATGACCTTCACGCCGGTCGTGTTCGAGAACGCGACCGAGGTCGTCGGCGCCTATGACGCCGGCAACTGCCAGGTCTACACCACGGACCGCTCGGGCGTGGCCGGTCAGCGCCTCAAGCTCGCCGATCCGTCGGCGCATGTCGTTCTGCCGGAGATCATCTCGAAAGAGCCGCTCGGCCCGGTCGTCGCGGAGGGCGATCAGCGCTGGTTCAACATCGTCAAGTGGACGGTGTTCGCGCTGGTCAACGCCGAAGAGCTCGGCGTCACCTCGGAGAATGTCGAGGAGATGAAGGGCTCCGACAGCCCGGCGATCCGCCGTCTGCTCGGCGTCGAAGGCAACTTCGGCGAAGAGGTCGGCCTGTCGCCGGAATGGGCCGCTCAGGCGATCGCCGCCGTCGGCAATTACGGCGAGATCTATGAGCGCAATGTCGGCCCGAACACGCCGCTTCAGCTCGAGCGCGGCGTGAACGCGCTCTGGACCGACGGCGGCATCATGTACGCGCCGCCGATCCGCTGATCGCGCGACAGCGCAGCGCGGCCGGCGGCGTCGTCGGCCGCGCGCCCCAGAGCCGGGACGCCCATGGGGCGCCGGGCGGTGATAGGGGAAATGCCCGCGGAGTAGGTGGAGGCGTTCCGTATGACGGCGGACGACAGCGGCGTTGGCGCAGGCGGCGTCGGTCCCGAGCGCGACAAGGGTTTTCGCGGCTTGAGCGCGTTGATTTATGACCCGAAAGTTCGTGGTGTTATTTATCAAGCGCTGTTGATCGTCTTCGGCATTATTTTCGTCATTTGGATTATCAATAACGCCAACGACAACCTGCCGCAGGAGACGTCGTTTCGCTTCGTCGGCGAGCAAAGCGGCGTCGCGATCCAAACCTCGGCCGGCACCTACCTTATGGATTACGTGTCGAGCAAGTCGACCGTGCTGGACGTGTTTTTTGTCGGCCTGATCAATACCGTTATCGTCGCTATTCTCGGGATCTTCTTTGCCACGATCGTTGGCTTTATTTTGGGAATATTCAGGCTTTCTTCGAACGTCGTCTTGCGGAGCTTCGCCACGCTCTATGTCGAGCTGTTCCGCAATATCCCGCTCATTCTGCAGATGATCATCATCTACACGCTTGTCGGCGAGCTCTTGCCGCGGGCGCGCGAAGGCGGCATCGCGATTTTCGGAGACGTCTCTATCGACAAGGGCGGGCTGCGCGCCGCGTTTCCGGAGACTCTGCCCGGCGGCGGCGCCGTTTGGATCGTGCTCATCGGTTTCGCGCTGCTCTGGTGGGCGCTCGACCGCTGGTCGCGGACGCGTAAGGACCGGACCGGGCGCGGCTTTCCGGCGTTTTGGATCGCGGTCGTCGGCCTTCTCGTCGTCAGCCCGCTCGCCTATTGGCAGGCGGGCTATCTGTCCGCGGACAACGCCGCGCGTTGGTACGAGAGCGACTTCGAAGGCCGGGATCGGGTGCGCGACGACCCGCGCTTCCGCGATCAGCGCTCGCGGATGCAGTTCCCCAATTCGGCGACGGTGACGGCGGTCGTCGAATGCGCGCCTGTCGTCGAGGGCGGCCGGCCGGTTCGGGTCGCTCAGGTCGACGGGCTCGTGGTCCGCGGCGAGCCGGTGACCGAGATCCTGCTCGGCCGATACCACGCCGACCGCGACGCGCTGAGCGACTACGACGTCGCGTCGGCCGACTGCGCCGAGCCGGAATGGATTTCGCCGGTGCAATGGGAGCTGCCGCTGAAGGGCGGGCTCGACGGCTATTTTCCCGGCTACGGCTTCATCTTCCCGCTGTCGATGTTCGCCGTCTGGTTGGCGCTGACGATCTACACCGCCGCCTTCATCGCCGAGATCGTCCGCTCCGGCGTCCTCGCGGTCAACAAGGGCCAGACCGAGGCGGCGAGCGCGCTCGGGCTGAGAGCGTCGCAGACGCGCCGCCTGGTGGTGGTGCCGCAGGCGATGCGCGTGGTGATTCCGCCGCTCGCCTCGCAGTATCTCAACCTGACCAAGAACTCGTCATTGGCGACCGTGGCGACCTATCCGGATCTCGTCGGCATCTTCGGCAAGACGATGTTGAATCAAACCGGCCGCGCCATCGAGATCGTCTTTATCACCATGATGGTCTACTTGACGTTGTCGATCTTAATCTCGCTGTTCATGAACTGGTACAACAAGCGCATTGCGCTGGTCGAGCGTTGAGGACCGGATAGTGGCGAATTCATCCAGAGACCAGATCGCCTTCGTCCGGACCGAGGACGCGCCGACCCTGCCGCCGCCGTCGACCCAGGTCGGCATTATCGGCTGGTTGTGGCGCAACGTCCTGTCGTCGATGTCGAATTTCTCGACGACGGGCGCGGCGGCGCAGTCGATCGTCATGATCTTTGTGACCGCGGTCGTGCTCTATCTCGGCCTGTCGGCGGTCTTCAACCTTCTCGACTTCGCTTTTTTCGACGCGGTTTGGGCGACGCCCGACGGCGTGACCGGCGAAGCCTGCCGGCCCGCGGGACCCGAGGGCGGGCTGCAGCCGTCGGATTGGTCCGGCGCGTGCTATCCGTTCATCTCGGCGAAGTGGAAGCTGATCATCTACGGCAGCTACGACACGTCGCAGATCTGGCGGGTCGACCTCGTCTATTTCCTCGGCGCGGTCGGCGTCGGCTGGCTGATCGCGCATGCGATCCCGCGTCGGCGGATCGTCGGCATGGTCCTGATCGCGATCGGCGTCGCCATCGGCCTCACGGTGATGACGCTGTTCGACGAAGGGATCCTCGACCGGGTCGGCGTCCAGATCCTGATCACCATCGGCGCGATGTGGGCGGTGATGCCCGACAACGCGCCGCGGCGGGTCATCGGATTGCTGATGCTGGCGGTCTATCCGTTCGTCGCCTTCCTCTTTCTCACCGGCGGCGACCTCGAGGTGCCGCTCGCCGACTTCGTCGTCCTCGTCGCCGTGAGCTTGGCGCTCCTTCTCTTCGCCACGCTCTCCGATCGCGGGATCCTCGGCGAGTTCGGCGCGCTCTTCGCCGGTCTCGCTCGCGTCTTCGGCTGGATCGGCGTCGCCGCGTCCGTCGTCGTCTTCCTCTCGAGCGACCTGCTCGTCGACATGATCGAGGCCGGCTCGGGCCATGTCGTCACCGAGCGCGAAGCCGAGGCGCTCGAATGGTGGCGAGACTTCGCGCCGGAAGGCCGTCAGGTGCCGGCGAGCACGGACCTCACCGCCTTCGCCGAGGCGAGCGGAACGCCGCTGACGGAGGAGGAGATCGACCGGCTGCGCGGCATGGGCTGGGAGCCGTCGCTCTTCGGCGCCGCCTCCGGACCGGGCGCGCGGCAGGTCTGGCCGCTGCCGCCGGTGATCACCAGCGACTGGGGCGGGCTGCTCGTGACCCTGGTCGTCTCCTTCGCCGGCATCGTGTTCTCCTACCCGCTCGGCGTGCTGCTGGCGCTCGGGCGGCGCTCGCGGCTGCCGGCGGTGCGGCTGCTCTCGACCGGTTTCATCGAGTTCTGGCGCGGCGTGCCGCTGATCTACGTCCTCTTCATGACCTCGGTGATGCTGCCGTTCTTCCTGCCCGAGGGCACCGACTTCAATAAGCTGGTGCGCGCGCTTTTCGGCGTGATGTTCTTCAACGCCGCCTATCAGGCCGAGGTCGTCCGCGGCGGGCTTCAGGCGCTGCCGAAGGGGCAGTACGAAGGCGCGATGGCGCTCGGTCTTTCCTATTGGCGGATGATGCGGCTGATCATTCTGCCCCAAGCGCTGACCCTGGTGATCCCGGGCACCGTCAATACGATGATCTCGCTCTTCAAGGACACCTCGCTGGTGCTGATCATCAGCCTCTACGACCTTCTGAACATCGTCCATTTCACCGCGCTCAGCGACACCGAATGGGCGTCGCCGGTGCAGGCCTCGACGGCCTATCTGGTCGTCTCGTTGATGTTCTTCGTGTTCTGCTTCAGCATGTCCCGCTACTCGATGGCCGTGGAGCGCCAGCTCCGACGCGGCCGCAACCGATGACCGCCGTCCGAGAGGAGAACGATCATGACCTTGGCTGAGGCGACGCCTTCGACGGCTCCTCGCGGCGCGCATATGTCCGCTGAGGCCGCGATCGAGATCCGCGGCATGAACAAATGGTTCGGCCAGTTCCATGTGCTGCGCGACATCAATCTGACCGTCAATCGCAGCGAGCGGATTGTCATTTGCGGGCCCTCGGGCTCCGGCAAGTCGACGCTGATCCGCTGCATCAACCGGCTCGAGGAGCATCAGCGCGGCCACATCGTGGTCGATGGCATCGAGCTCACCAACGACATCCGCAATGTCGATGCCATCCGGCGCGAGGTCGGGATGGTGTTCCAGCACTTCAACCTCTTCCCTCACCTCACGGTTATGGAAAATCTGACCCTGGCGCCGATCTGGGTCCGGCGCCTCCCGAAGCAGGAGGCGGACGAGGCGGCCCGGCTCTACCTGGAGCGGGTCGGCATTCCGGAGCAGGCGGACAAGTACCCGGGTCAGCTCTCTGGCGGTCAGCAGCAGCGGGTCGCGATCGCGCGGGCGCTGTGCATGAAGCCGGAGATCATGCTCTTCGACGAGCCGACGTCAGCCCTCGATCCCGAGATGATCAAAGAGGTGCTCGATGTGATGATCGAGCTCGCCGAAGCCGGCATGACCATGATGGTCGTGACCCATGAGATGGGCTTTGCCAAGTCCGTGGCTGATCTCATGGTCTTCATGGACCGTGGCGAGGTCGTCGAAGCGGCACCGCCGGCCAAGTTCTTCACCGAGCCGGAATCCGACCGCACCAAGCTGTTCCTCAGTCAGATTCTCTCGCACTGACCCGGTAGCTGGCCGGGTCCACCTGCGGCTCCCTCGAGTTACTTTCCATAATAAACCTTATCGAACTTATTGCGCCGAAGTGCCGGGCCGGCACATGGATCGAGGAAATAATTCCTTTACAAGCGCCGACGGTCTCCGGTATCCGTCCCCTCCAGGCTTTCCGTTACCTGGCCCCCTCGAGCGCAAAGGAGTCGAGCCCATGCGCACGTCGACGGCC
>CAZPTD010000208.1:0-8072 GCA_964588915.1 uncultured Neomegalonema sp.
TCGGCACGGCGGCGATCTACATCACGCACGACCTCGCCGTCGTCGCGCAGATGGCCGCCCGCATCAAGGTGCTGCTCCGCGGCGAGGAGGTCGAAGAGGCCGAGACCGCAAGGATGCTGTCGGCGCCGCGCGAGGATTACACCAAATCGCTCTGGGCCGTGCGCAGCCATGCGCGCGTGGAGCAGCCGCCGGCGCCGGCGACCGAGACGCCCGTGGTCTCGGTCCGCGACGTGACCGCCGCCTACGGCGCCGCGGTCGCGCTGCGCAACGTCAGCTTCGACATCCATCGCCGCCGCACCGTCGCCGTCGTCGGCGAGTCCGGCAGCGGCAAGTCGACCGCGGCGCGGGTGATCACCGGCCTCCTGCCGCCGCGATCGGGCGAAGTGCTGTTCAACGGCGCGCCGTTGCCGGCGCATTATAAGCAGCGCACGAAGGACCAGCTGCGCCAGGCGCAGATGATCTACCAGATGGCCGATACGGCGCTCAATCCGAAACAGCGGATCCGTCGGCTGATCGGCCGGCCGGTCGCGTTTTATCTCGGCCTGCGCGGCCGCGCGCGCGAGGAACGCGTGCGCGAGTTGCTCCGTCTGATCGAACTCGAGCCCGACGACTTCATCGACCGCGTCCCTTCCGAACTCTCCGGCGGTCAGAAGCAGAGGATCGGCATCGCCCGAGCGCTCGCGGCCGAGCCGCAATTCATCATCTGCGACGAGGTGACGTCCGCGCTCGATCAGCTCGTCGCAGAAGGCATCCTGAAGCTCCTCGACCGGCTGCAGACGGAGTTCGACCTCTCCTACATGTTCTTCACCCACGATCTCTCGACCGTGCGCGCGATCGCGGACGAGGTCGTCGTCATGAAGGATGGCGGCGTCGTCGAGCAAGGCGGCAAGACCGCGATGTTCGAACCGCCGCACGCGCCCTACACCGAGCTGCTGTTGTCGTCGGTTCCGGAGATGGACCCGGACTGGCTGACCGAGCTGCTCGAGGAGCGGGCGGCGGGCCGCGCCGGCGGCGGCGTCGCCTCGGCCGACAATTGACCGGAGCCGCGCCGCGACGCGCTCTGGTCACCGCCGCCGGCGCCGGCGTCGGCAGGGCGATCGCGGAGGCGTTTGCGCAGTCGGGCGCCGAGATCTGGGTCGTCGACATCGACGCGGCCGCGCTCGAGGCCTGTCCGGCCGCGTGGCGGCGCGACCGGCTCGACGTGACGGACGAGGACGCGGTCGCGGATCTCTTCGCGCGCCTGAAGGCGGAATGGAGCGGGCTCGACGCGCTCTGCGCCAACGCCGGGATCGCCGGGCCGACCGCGCCGATCGAAGCGGTCGAGCTGGCCGATTGGCGCCGCTGCGTCTCGGTCAATCTCGACGGCGCGTTCCTCTTCGCCAAGCACGCCGCGCCCATGATGAAGGCGCAGCGCTCCGGCGCGATCATTCTGACATCCTCGACCGCCGGCCTCTTCGGCTACCCGAACCGCGCGCCCTACGCCGCCGCGAAATGGGGCGTGATCGGCCTGATGAAAACCCTGGCGATGGAGCTCGGCCCTTACGGCGTGCGCGCGAACGCGATCTGTCCGGGCGCCGTGGAGGGACCGCGCATGGAGGGCGTGCTCGCCCGCGAGGCGGCGGCGAAAGGAACGACCCGCGACGCGCTCTACGAGGGCTACGCGAGCGGCGTCTCGATGCGCGCTTGGGTCGAGGCGCGCGACGTCGCGGCGATGGCGGCGTTCCTCGCGTCCGACGCGGCGCGTCGCGTCTCCGGCCAGGCGATCGCGGTCGACGGCCACACCGAGAACCCTGACCCGAAGGTCTGAGCCGCGCGGCCCCGCGCGGGCGCGGCGGCGGACGAAAAGGAGGATGAACGATGCGGCGATGGATCATGCACGGGCTCGCGGCGCTGGCGGCGCTCGTCGCGGCGGCCGCGCCGGCGGCGGCGAAGCCGACCGGCTCCGGCCAGAAGCTCCAAGCGAGCGATCCCGCCATGCTCTCGCCGGGCGAACGAGCGGCCGTGATCACGGATTACCGACGGCGCCTGGCCGAAGAGGTCGCCGCGCAGCCGGAGCCCGGCGACAGCGAAGCTCGGACGGCCCTCGCGATCCTGTCCGCCGAAGCCGAGGCGGCGGCGCCGGGCGCCTTCGTCGGCGACTATCTCTGCTCCGTCTACGGCGCCATCGACGGCTATCTCGACACGCCGGGCGTCTATCTCTACCGCTCCGGGACGTTCTCCTGCGTGATCGAGCGCAGCGGCGACGGACTGCGACTTCGCAAGACCTCGGGCGCGCCGCTCGACGTCATGATCGATCAGCCGGAGCCGGGCGTCTTCACCTTCGTCGCCGATTACCATAGCGGCCTGATCATGCCGGAGCGTCCGTGGCACGTCGAACTGGTCGATCCGGACACGGTGCGCATTCTGCCCTTCGAGACCGAGATGCCCGGCGAGCTCGCGCGGACCGAGGAGCCGCTGACCGGCGCCGACGTCAACATCTGGGTCCTGATGCGCCGATAGCCCGGCGCGGGCTCTTGGCGCCGTCAGGCTTCCGGCGCGTCCGCGGCGCCCGCATCGTCGCGCGGAACCGAGTTCAGCGCCTTCAGGAAGGTCTTGCGCCAGTTCGAGACGTCGTTGCGGCGCACGCGCTCGAGAAGCGCCTCATGCCGAGACCGGCGCTCGTCGACGGGCATCCCGATCGCGTCGCGGAGCGCGCGCGCCATCTCGTCGACGTCGTAGGGGTTGACGAGAAGGGCCTCTTCGAGGTCCTCGGCGGCGCCCGCGAACTGCGACAGGATCAGAACGCCGGGATTGTCCGGATCCTGCGCCGCGACATACTCCTTCGCCACCAAGTTCATCCCGTCGCGCAGCGGCGTGACCAAGCCGACTTTCGCCGCGCGAAAAAGCGCCGCCAGGACCTCGCGCGGCACCGCCCGATGGATGTAGCGCACCGGCATCCAATCGAACTCGCCGAGCTGTCCGTTGATTTGGCCGGACAGAAGCTCGAGCTCCGTGCGGATCTCGGCGTAAGCGGCGATCTCTTCGCGCGTCGGCGGCGCGATCTGCATCAGGACCGCCTTGCGCCGATACTCCGGCGAGAGCTCGAGAAACCGCCGAAACGCCCGGAAACGGTCCGGCAGGCCTTTGCTGTAGTCCAGGCGATCGACGCCGATGACGTAGCTGCGCTGGATGATGCGCTTCAGCGACGCGATGCGCTCGTCGGCCTCCGGCGTCGTCGCCATGGCGCGAAACTGCTCCGCGTCGATGCCGATCGGAAAGCTGCGCACGACGAGCCGCCTGTCGCCGAGGCTGAGCGCGCCGTCTCCCGTCCGCGCGCCGCCGAGCTCGTTCTCGACATAGGCGACGAAGTTCGCGACGTCGCGCGCCGTCTGCAGCCCGATGAGATCGTAGTCGAACAAGCTCGCGACGAGATCGGCGTGTCCCGGCATCGCGGTCAAGATATCCGGCGGCGGAAACGGAATATGCAGAAACCAACCGACCCTGTTCTTGACGCCGAGTTGGCGGAGCTCGCGGGCCAGCAAGAATAGATGATAGTCATGCACCCAAATGACATCGTCAGGCTCGGCCAAAGCCGCGACCGAGGACGCGAATTTGGCGTTCACCGCAGCGTAGCTTGCAAGAGCCTCGGTATTGAATTCAGCCAAGTCGAGGCGGTAGTGGCAAACCGGCCAGAGCGCGCCGTTCGAATAGGCGAGATAGAACTGCTGGTACTCCGATTGGGTCAGCGGCGTCGTCGCCGTCGCGATCGGGCCGCGCCGCGACAAGGCGACGCCCGCCGCCGGCTGATCCTCGACCACCGTGCCGTCCCAGCCGAACCAAAGCCCGTTCTCCTCGCTCAGCGCCTCGGTCAGCGCGGTGGCGAGGCCGCCCGATTGCGTCGCCTTCTCGAGGTCGGCGACGCGGTTGGACACGACGATCAAGCGGCTCATAGCTCCGCCTCCCAGGCGCGCGAGAGACGCACGGCGCCGTTGATCACGCCGACCATCGAATAGGTCTGCGGAAAGTTGCCCCATTGCGCCCGCGTCTCGGGATGCGTGTCCTCGGCCATCAGGCCGAGCTTGGTCCGGGCGCCGAGCAGCTCCTCGAAGATCGCGCGCGCTTCGGCCCGCCGACCGATCCGCGCCAGCGCGTCGACCCGCCAGAACGCGCAGACGTTGAACGCCGTCTCCGGCTTGCCGAAGTCGTCGGCCTCCTCGTAGCGCATCATGAACGGGCCGCGGCCGAGCGTCTTCTCGAGCGTCTCGACCGTCGAGACGAATTTCGGATCGCCCGGCGGCAGGAACCCGACCTCGCCCATCAGGAGCACGCTCGCGTCGAGCGTCTCGCCCTCGAAGCTCTCGACGAAGGCCCGGCGTTTCTCCGACCAGGCGCGCGCGATGATCGTCTGCTTGATCGTGTCCGCGCGCTCGCGCCAGAGCGCCGCCCGCGTCGAGCCGAGATGGGCGGCGATCTTCGCGAGCCGGTCGCAGGCGGCCCAGCACATCAGGCTCGAGGAGGTGTGGATCCGCGCGCGCGTTCTCAGCTCCCAAATCCCGGCGTCGGGCTGATCGTGAAGCTTCCAGGCCTGCTCGCCGAGCGCCTCCAGCCGGCCGAAAGCGGCGTCGCCGGCGTCCATGATCAGGCGCTTGTCGAAGAACGCCGGCGCCGCGCCGAGGATCACGTTGCCGTAGGTGTCGTGCTGAAAGTGCTCGTGCGCCTGGTTGCCGACCCGCACCGGCCCCATGCCGCGGAAGCCGGGCAATCCGGTCTCGATCCGCTCCGACAGCCGGCCTTCGCGGCCGACGCCGTAGACCGGCTGAATGTGATCGCCGCCGGCGTCGACGACGACGTTCATCAGCCAGCGGAAATAGTTCTCCAGCGTGCGCACCGCCGCGAGGCTGTTGAGCGCGCGCACGACGAAGAACGCGTCTCGGACCCAGCAATACCGGTAGTCCCAGTTGCGCCCGGTGTCCGGCGCCTCGGGCACGCGCGTCGTCACCGCCGCGACGATCGCGCCGGGCGGCTCGTAGCTGGTCAGCTTCAGCGTGATCGCCGCGCGGATCACCGCCTCCTGCCATTCGAACGGCACCGCCAATCGGCGCGACCAATCGAGCCAATAGCGGCGGGTCTCGAACTCGAACTCCTCCGCCGTCTTGTAAGGAGAGGCGCTCAAGGTCTCGTCCGGGCCGAGCAGGAGATCGACCGGCGCGTCGAGATTGAACTCGCGATCCTCGAGCAGGTATTCGAGCGGCGCGTCGGTGGTGAGGCGAAGGGTCAGCCCCGGACCGACGAAGCGGATGTGATTCGAGCCGCGCGTCACCGTCGGCGCTTCCGCGCCCCATCCGAAACGCGGCCGCAAGCGGATCCGAATGCGCGGATTGCCCCGCAAGGGCCGTATGCGCCGAACGATCATCGCCGGCCGGAAGGTCCGGCCCCGCGCCATGAAGCGCGGCGCGAAATCGACGATCTCGAGCGCGCCGGACTCGCCTTCGAGCGCGGTCCGCAAGATCGCGGTGTTGTCGTCATAGCTCTGCTCGGACGCGGTCAAGCCGAAGAGCTCGATCGCATACGCGCCGTCGCCGGGCGCCTGATCCGGACCGCGCCCCAAAAGCGCGTGGAACACCGGATCGCCGTCGACGCGCGGCAGACAATGCCAGACGATCCGTCCGCGCGAATCGACAAGCGCGTTGACCGCGCAATTCCCGATGAGGCCGAGTTCGAGATCGTCGTTGCTCATGGCGCCCCGTTCTTACGTCCCAATGACGCCGTCCGCCTGGCGCGTCAGCCAGTCGGCGACGTCGTCGACGCTCGCCAGTCTGTACGCCGCTCGCGTCTCGCCCAAGCCAATTTTCACCGAAACGCCGCCCGCTTCGTTGACGACGGCGAACATGTCCTCGTCGGTGACGTCGTCCCCGACGGCGAAAGGGCGCCGGCCCGCAAAGGGCGCGAGCGCGGAAAGCCGCGCGACGGCGCGGCCCTTGTTCGCGTCGGCCGGCGCGATCTCGACGACCATGTCGCCGGCGATGATCCGCCAGTCGGGCGCGCCGGCGGCCGCTTCGGCGACGGCCGTCGCGCACGCCGACGCGGCGGACGGCGCGTTGCGGTAGTGGACCGCGACGCCGTGGCTCTTGCGCTCGATGAAGATCCCGCGATCGATCTCCGGCAACCGGGCGAGGCGCGCGACGATCGCCTCGAGCGCCTCGGGCGCCGGCGCGCGCGAGATGACGGCGCCGTCCCGGCGACGCAGCTCGACGCCGTGACCGCCCGCGAGCGCGAGCCGGAGCGGCGCCACGCGGCTCTCGAGATCGTCGACGCCGCGTCCGGAGACGATCGCGACGGCGCCCGAGAGCCGCTCGGCCAACGTCGCGACCGCCTCGCGCGCGGCCTGCCGCATCACCGCGTCTTCGGGACGCGGAACGATCGGCGCCAAGGTGCCGTCGAAGTCGAGAAACAGCGCCGCATCGGCGGTCAAATCAGGCAAGCTCGTCATATCGCTCAAGTGTTCTCGCCCCCAGCAGGCGCCGACGACGCGGCGATCACGGAACGCCGCTCTCGAAGAGACGTAGGCCCTTTCGCCCCGTCTTACAGCCCGCCGGCGCCGCGCCGACCGGCTCGCCTCGGGAGCCGATCCGTCTCGACGCCGTCGCCTGCAATGTCGAACGCGTCCGCGTCAACCGGAAGCCGCGGCGGCGCCGTCCTTGCCGAGCGCGCAGGGGCCGGCGCCGGCGAACGCGCGCAAGGGCCGGCGATTGACTTGCAGCTATGACGCAGGTAGAGGACCGGCGCACGCACGGGGGTTGCAGGCCATGTCCGCCGACGAGATCGCTCAGAACTTGATCGACTATCTCAAGAGCACGACGAGCGGCGACGTCCCGATCGCGCCGACCGATCGGTTGCTCGAGGACGGCGTGATCGATTCGCAGGGCATGCTCGGGCTGGTCACGCATATCGAGGAAACCTACGACATCATCGTCGCCGACGACGATGTCGATCTCGACAATTTCGGCTCGGTCGAGGCGATCGTGCGCTACATCTCGGCCAGTCGGGCCGTCCAGGCGTGACAGCCGACTCGCGCAGCGGCCGCATCGATCTGGCCGACGCGCGCCGGCGCGACGCCCTCGTCGCCATCGCCGATCGTTTCGGAACGCCCTGCTACGTCTACGACTTCGACGAAGCGCTCGCCCGCGTCGCCGCGCTCAAGCAGGCTTTCGGCGAGGACATCGAGATCAGCTACGCCGTGAAGGCGAATCCGAACCGCGCGTTGCTCCGCGCCCTCCGCGGCGCCGTGGAGCATCTCGACATCTCCTCCGGCGGCGAGCAGGTCGTGGCGCTCGACGCCGGCTTCGCGCCGGCCGCGCTCACCTTCGTCGGCCCGGCCAAGCAGCGCTGGGAGATCGCCGCCGCCATCGAGGCCGGCTGCGGCCGCATCATCGTCGAGAGCCTCGCCGAGCTGGCGCTGGTGGCGGAGGAGGCCGGCGCCCGCGGTCGGCGCCAGAGCGTGCTCCTGCGCGTGAACCCGATGGAGATGCCCAAGGGCTTCGGCCTGTCGATGTCGCGCCAGGCGACGATCTTCGGCGTCGACGAGGAGGAGCTCGACGACGCCGTGCGCGCCGCGACCGGCATGGCGCATGTGGCGCTCGAGGGCTTTCACATCTACGCCGGGACGCAGTGCCTCGACAACGCGGCGCTGATCGAGAATATCGCGAACGCAGCGCGGATCTTTTCCGGCGCCAGCGCTCGCCACAATCTGCGGCCGTCGCTCCTCGTGATCGGCAGCGGCTTCGGCATCCCCTATCACGACGGCTCGAAGCCGATCGACATCGAGGCGATCGCCGCGGCGACCTCGGAGACGCTGAGGGCGCTCAGGCGCGATTGCCTGGCGCCGGACGGCCGGTTGGCGCTCGAGATCGGCCGCTACATCGTCGGCGAGGCCGGCGTCTTTCTATCGCGCGTCCTCGCGTCGAAAGACAGCCGCGGACAACGACTGCTCGCGCTCGACGGCGGGATGAACCACTTCTCGGCCGCCTCCGGCAATTTCGGCGTGGTGATCAAGCGCAATTTCCCGATCGACAACATCTCGAGCCGGTCCAACT
>CAZPTD010000209.1:0-8041 GCA_964588915.1 uncultured Neomegalonema sp.
CGCGACGCCGGCCTCGAGCCCGTCGACGCCGCGCAGGATCGCCTCGGCGCGGTCGCCGACCTCGACGGCGTCCGGGCAGCCGCGCGTCACCGCCGCGCGGATCGCCGCCGGATCCTCCGAGCGCGGGTTGTCGTCGGTGACGATCACCCGATCCGCGCCGTGCGCCGCGGCCGCGCCCATCAGCGGCCGCTTGCCCGGATCGCGGTCGCCGCCGGCGCCGAAGACGACGTGAACGCGGCCCGGCGTGTGCGGCCGGAGCGCCGCCAGCGCCGCCGCCAGCGCGTCGGGCGTGTGCGCGTAGTCGACGAAGACGCCGGCGCCGTTGGCGCGCCGCGCCGCCAGCTCCATCCGGCCGCGCACGCCCTCGAGCGTCTCGAGCGCCGCGAAGACGTCGGCCGGCGCCAGGCCGACGCCGATCGCGAGCCCGGCGGCGGCGAGCGCGTTCGAGCCCTGGAAGGCGCCGATGAGCGGCAGCCGGACGCGCCGCTCGGCGCTGCGGAAACGGAAGGCGAGCGTCACGCCCTCGGCGTCGGGCGTCTCCTCGAGGATCGTGATCGCGTCCTCGCCCGCCGCGGCGCGGCCGAAGGCGATGATCCGGAGTCCGCGCGCCGCCGCCGTCGCCGCAGCCGCCGGAAAGCTGACGTCGTCGGCGTTGAGAACCGCCGCCGCGTCCGGACGGACGACCTCGGTGAAGAGCCGCAGCTTCGCCGCCCAGTACTCGGCGGCGTCGGCGTGATAGTCCATATGGTCGCGCGCGATGTTGGTGAGCGCCGCCGCGGCGATGTCGACGCCGTCCGGCCTGTGCTGCGCGAGCCCGTGGCTGGACGCCTCCATCGCGGCGTGCGTGACGCCGGCGCCGGCGAGCCGGCCGAGCAGCTTGTGGAGCGCGGTCGGCTCGAGCGTAGTGTGGCTGAGCGGCTCGCGGATCGCCGGCGCGAGGCCTCTCGTCTCGAGACCTGTCGTCCCGAAACTCGCCGAGGGCCGGCCGAGCGCGGCGAAGATCTGCGCGGCGAAGCTCGCGACCGAGGTCTTGCCGTTGGTGCCGGTCGCCGCGACGACGGTCTCGGGCTGAGCCGGCCAGACCGCCCGCGCGAGATGCGCCGCGAGCCGCCGCGGATTCCCGACGACATAGACCGGAACCGGCCAGTCGCCGAGCCGCTCGCGGATGCGGAGCGCGCCCCGGAGATCCGTCACCACGCCGGCGGCGCCCGCGGCGATCGCCTGCCCGGCGAAATCGGCTCCGTCGGCCTTCTCGCCGCGCACCGCGACGAAGAGGCCGCCCGGCCGCGCCCGCCGGCTGTCGAAGGCGACGTCCGTCGGCGCCGCGTCCGCTGGCGGCTCGGGGCCGAGAACGAGCGCGGCTGCGTGGCGCGGCCGCGCCGGCTCTCCCGCGGGCCTTACCTTCTAAAATCTCCTTTAAAATTTGGCTATTTGCCTCGTTCCGCCGGCTAACCGACGCCGCGCCGATCCCGACTAGCGCGACGCCTGCCCGGGCGACAAGCGGCGCCTGATCCCGCCGATAATCGCACCGATCGCGGATAAGTTGCACGGTCGACGCAGTGTCATCCACATATTGAGTCCCGTCCTTGATCTTCTGCTAGACCTGCCGCGGTTCCCGGGCTTAAGGTTTTCGACGGAGAGAGTGTTACGGTTGTCAGGGCAGGGCTGTCGAGGAGGGTACCGATGTCGTTCAAGGACAGCGCGCCGGGGAGGCGGCGCGCCGCGACCGCTCCGGGCGCGGAGGCGGACGTGTGCGCCGCGTCGCGCGCGTCCGACGCGACGCGCGGCGAAGCGGAGCCGGGAGCCGAGGCGCGCGACCTCTTGCGCCGGGTCTGGGGCTACGACGCGTTTCGGCCGGGTCAGGCCGAGATCGTCGCTTCGATCCTCGCGGGCGAGGACGCGCTCGCCATCATGCCGACGGGCGGTGGCAAGTCCCTTTGTTATCAGCTGCCGGCGCTGCTGAGGCCGGGCCTCACCGTCGTGGTCTCGCCGCTGATCGCGCTCATGCAGGACCAGGTCGCCGCGCTGCGCGAGCTCGGCGTCGCGGCCGGGGCGATCACTTCGGCCAACACGCCCGAAGAGAACGACGCCATTCGCGCCAAGCTCCGCGACGGGTCGCTGAAGCTTCTCTACATCGCGCCGGAGCGGCTGGCGCTCAATGAGACCGCCGCGCTGCTCGGCCGCGCCGGGCTCGGCCTGCTCGCCGTCGACGAGGCGCATTGCGTCGCGCAATGGGGCCATGATTTCCGGCCCGATTATCTCGCCGTCGGCGCCTTCCGCGCCCGAATGGAGGAGGCGCGCGGCGCGCCGCTCCAGGTGGCGGCCTTCACCGCGACCGCCGACGCCGCGACGCGCGAGGAGATCGCGACCAAGCTCTTCGACGCCGCGCGCGCGCCGCGCGTGTTCATTCGCGGTTTCGACCGGCCGAATCTGCGCCTCGCCTTCGAGCCCAAGAACAATCCGCGGGCGCGCATTCTCGACTTCGTCAAGGCGCGTCCGGAGACGGCCGGCATCGTCTACTGCGCCTCGCGCAAGGGCGTCGATAAGATGGCGGATCATCTTCAGGCGAACGGCGTGCGCGCGCTGCCCTATCACGCCGGCCTCGCGCCGGAGATCCGGGCGAAGAACCAGCAAACCTTCGTCCATGAGGACGGCGTCGTGATGGTGGCGACGAGCGCCTTCGGCATGGGCGTCGACAAGCCGGATGTGCGCTTCGTCGTCCACGCCGACCTGCCGAAGACGGTGGAGAGCTACTATCAGGAGATCGGCCGCGCCGGCCGCGGCGGCGCGCCGGCGGACACGCTGACGCTTTTCGGCGTCGAGGACATCAAGCTGCGTCATCGCCAGATCGACGAGTCCCAGGCGCCCGAGCAGCGCAAAGACGCCGAGCGCGCGCGGCTGCAGGCGCTTCTCTCGCTCGCCGAGGCGCCGGTCTGCCGACGCCAGAGCCTGCTCGCCTATTTCGGCGAAGCGCTGGACGAGCCGTGCGGCGCCTGCGATCTCTGCGAGACGCCGCCTGAGCGCTATTCGGACAGCGTGGTCGCGCAAAAGGCGCTCTCGGCGATCCGGCGCACCGGCGAGCGCTTCGGCGTCGAGCATCTCATCTCGGTCCTGCGCGGCGACGCGACCGACGCGGTGACGCGCTACAATCATCACACGCTGCCGACCTTCGGCGTCGGCTCGGATCTCTCGCACGGCGCGTGGAAATCGGTCTTCCGACAGCTTTACGCCGCCGGCTGCGCCTCCGTCGACGTCGCCGACTACGGCGCGTGGCGCGTCACCGAGGCCGGTTGGGAGGTGATGCGCGGCGAGCGCGAGGCGCTTATGCGCAAGGAGGCGGATCCGCCGCGCTGGACGGAGCGCGCGAACCGGAGGAACGGCGGCCCGCCGCTCGACGCCGACGCCAGCCCCGAGCTCTATCGGGCGCTGAAGCTGAAGCGCATGGAGCTCGCGCGGCAGCATAACGTCCCGGCCTACGCGATCTTCACCGACCGGACGCTCGCCGAGATCGCCACCCATCGGCCGCGCACCAGCGAGGCGCTCGGCCGCTGCCACGGCGTCGGCGAGGCGAAGCTGAAGCGCTTCGGCGCGATCGTGCTCGACATCGTCGCCCGCGATCACGCGATGTGAGCGGTCAGTTGCCGGCGGGCGGCGGTCGCGAAGCCCCGACCGCCGACCGCTGACGGCTTCGCAGCGCTCTCCGCGCCGCGCGCCCTCTCTGCGCCCGATTGCGCCCCGCATTACGCCGCAACTTGAGCGCAATCGCGCGGCAGCGCTTCTTCTGCGATAAGAACCCGATCCAGTCAGCAGCAGGAGGAGCCCATGCGCGCCGCGCCGCATTGTCGCCCCAATCTCTCGCCCCGACGTCTCGGAGCGCGCGCCCTCGCGGGCGCCGCCGCGATGGCGCTCCTCGCCGGCGCCGCGTCCGCCGAGGACATTGCGGTCTCGAGCCGGATCACCGAGGCGACGCTGTTCCCGGACGCCGCCTCCGTCACGCGCGAGGCGCTCTTCGATGCGCCCGCCGGTCGGCATGTCGTCATCCTCGAGGACGCGCCCGCCAATCTCGATCCGGCGACCTTGCGCATCTCCGGCGAGGCGGCCGGCGGATCCTTCACCATCCTCAGCACCGAGCGCGGCGCGATCGCGCTTCAGCCGACCGAGGAGCAGAACGCCGAGCGCGCCGCGATCGAGGAGCGGATCGAGGAGACGCTCTGGCGCCTCCGGGCGGCGGAGGACGAGGTCAACCTCGCCCGCGAGCGGATCGAATACGTCCGCCGGTTCCGCGCCGCGACCGCGACCGCGCCGACCGACGGCCAAGGCGGCGGCGCGTTGCTCGGCGCCCGCGACAGCTGGCGCGACGCCTGGGAGGCGATGGACGCCGAGGCCGCCGACGCCGCCGAAGGGCTGCGCGTCGCGGAGCGCCGCGTGATCGAGGTCCGCGAGGAGCTCGACATTCTCAGGCGCGAGCTCGCGCTCGTCGGGCCGGCGACGCAGAGCCAGACCGTGCTCAAGATCGCCATCGACGCCGAGACCGCCATCGAGGGCGGACGGCTCGAAATCGCCTATCTGACCGGCCAGGCGAGTTGGCGGCCGCTCTACGACCTTCGGCTCGAGGAATCCGACGACGTGGCCGAAGGCGCGGTCGACATCACGCGCCGCGCCGCGATCCGGCAGAGCACCGGCGAAGATTGGGTCGACATCCAGGTCACGCTGTCGACGGCGCGGCCGTCCGGACGGCTCGCGGGCCGCGTTCCGAGCTCGGTCGTGGCGAAGATCGCCGAGCCGGTCCCGGCGGACGGGATCGTCCTCGGCGGCGCCGGCGGTTACGCGATTTCTCCGGACGCAAGCACCCGAACGGACAGCCAAATCTATGACGACCGCGAGCGGAGCGTCGCCGAAGAGGTCGGCGGGCGCCTCGAGTTCGATGTCGCCGAGGCCGAGCCGCCCGCGCCGGCGGAGCAGGCGGCCGCGACCGCGCGGCTCGAAGGCGACCGCGTCGTCTATGTGCTCGACGCGCGCCAGACGATCGCCGGCGACGGCTCGACCGCTTTCGCGCTCATCGGCGACGACTCGCTCGAGGCGCGGCTCGAGGCGCGCGCGGCGCCCGCGATCGAAGAGACGGCGTATCTGACCGCGATCGCGACGATCGACGAAGCGCTGCCGCCCGGGATCGCCTCGGTCTATCGCGGCGAGTCCTATCTCGGCCAGACGCGGCTCGCCTATGTCGCGCCCGGCGACGAGGCCGAGCTGCCCTTCGGCGCCGTCGACGGATTGCGCATCGAGTACGAGGTGCTCGAGCGAGTCCGAGGCGGCGGCGCCAGCGCCTTCGAGAACTCGACGACGACGCGCGAGCGCTTCGTCGTGCGCGCCTCCAACCTGACCGATCGCGCGCTTCCGGTCGTCGTCTACGCCGCCGCGCCGGTGAGCGAGGACGAGAAGATCGAGATCGAGCTGACGACGGCGCCGGAGCCGGACGAGGATCGCGTCGAGGGCCGCCGCGGCGTGCTCGCCTGGCGCTTCGAGCTCGCGGCCGCCGCGACGAACGAGATCGCCTTCGGATGGGACATCGCCTGGCCCGAAGACGACGCGATCGTGTTCTCGGCGCGCTGATCCTGCGCGCGGCCCGGCCCTCGGCGCGCCGCGTCGAGGGTCGGGCGGCGCGGGCAGCGCCTCGCTTTCGCCGTGTTCCCGAGACATTTTCGGCGCGCAGCTCGATTGCTCGTCTTCGCATTTCAGGGAAGCGCCATGCCGAAACTTCGCTCTCGCATCGCCGTTTTGGCGACGCTCGTCTCGACCTCTTTCGCCGGCGCGGCCGCCGCCAATCCGATCGACGAGATTTGCCTCAAGGGCGGCCGGTCGGAGGCTCGATGCGTCTGCGCGACGGACGCGCTCGCGGCCACGCTCGCAGAGGTCGACTTGGCGCTTTATTCCGAGGCGTCCGACGCCTATCTCCTGCGCTCGGCCGCCGGTCTGCCGGATGAAGACGCGTGGGCGGCGGCGATCATGGAGACGAGCGCGCTCTCCGGACGCGGCGAAGCGGACGTTCGATCGCGCGTTCAATTGGCCGGCGCGCTTCATCGCGACGCGATCAGATCCTGTCGCTGACGCGGCGCGCGGCGCGCCGGAGAAGCTCGGGGAGGGCGGCGAGAAGAGCCGCAGAGATATGAGCCAAGACTACGAATCGCTGGTGCCGTGCCCGCATTGCGGGACGCGCAACGTCCAAACGGTCATCATCTACAACTACGCGCGCGGCATGCTTGTCGCCTCGCGGATCGGCAAGCGGCGCTTCGTCGGCTGCGCGCCCTGCTCGGCCGCGGAGCTGCGCAAGGAGGCGGGCCGCTCGACGCTCTATGGCTGGTTCTCGCCGGCCGCTCTGGCGCTGACCCTGGTCAACGCGCCCTGGAACTTCGGCCGGTCCTTCTTCGTTCGGCCGAACAAGGCGCGCGTCGTCGAGCTCTTCGAAGAGATCGGGATCCCCACGAGCGCGGCGGAAGGCGATCCGACGCTCAGCCTTCACGCGGCGATCGCGGCGATGATCCACGCGGACCGAAAGATCCGCGAGAAGGAAATCGAGACCGCGCGGAACGCCGGGCCGCGCCATATCGACGGCTTCAACGCCGAGCTCCTGGACCGGATGCTGCAGCGGCCGGCGCTCTCGGCGAAGCAGGTCGGCGCGCTCCTGAAGACGCATCTTTCCGAGGCGCAGAAAGAGCGGTTGATCGAGCTGCTCCACGAGGTCGCGCATGGCGACGGCCAGTATCATCGGCGCGAGGACGCGCTGCTCAGGCGCTTCTGCGACGCGATCGGCGCGCCGACGGGCGTCTACGAGCGGTTGGCGACGACGCCCGCTTAGGCCAAGGCGGGCGGCGACGGCGGGAGCCGGGGAAGGGGTGGAATGCAAGCTGCCTTGATCGGGGCGGTCGGCTTGGTTTGGGCGCTGGCCGTCGGCGCCGGGTTCGGCGCGCTCGAGATATCGGTCGGATACGCTTTCTCGAGCTTTCTCGGCGGTCCTTTGCCGCTCGCGACGATGCTGATCGGTCTCTGCGCCGCGCTGTGCTTCGTCTTTCTGACGTTGGGGCTCCGTCGCCGGCTCGGCCCGAGCGCAGGACCGGTCGTCGTCTTTCTCGGCGTCGCGGCCTACGCCGCTTTCAACGCGTCGCAATTCGTGATGGTCGCGCCGGAAGGCGCCCTGACTTTCGACGACTTCTGGGCGCGGAAAAGCGCGCTCATCGAGTCGGCTACTCTCGAGCGTCTCGTCGGCGGCGTGCCGGCGGAGCCGCTCGGCGCTTGGGGCTACGCGCTCGAAGCGCTCTTCCTGCTCGGCTATCCGCTCGGGGCCTGGCTGCTCGTCTTCCTCGCGCGCCGCATCGCCGACCGCCTCGCCCGAGGCGTCGACAGATAGGATCGGCGTCAGCCGCCGGTCTTCTTGCCGAGTCCGACGACCAGGCGCTTCATCGGAAAAGCCCAGACAAGGCCGAGCCCGATATAGATCAAGAGCTCGAGCGCCCAGTGGATCGGGCGCCCTTCAGCGACGACGCCCTCGGCCGTCTCGACCGGCTGCGTGATCGCCGCGACCAGGCCGCTCGCCAGCCAGAAATAGATCGGCAAGCCGATCAGCAGCAGCGCCGTCGCGATCGCGAGGCGCCGGCGACGGCTGCGCTCCGCCGCCTCCGCCGCCTCCGCGCGCGCGCGGCGCGCCTCGGCGGGGTCTGCAGTCGAGATGTGATCGCGTCGTTCCATGACGCCTCAGCTAAGGCGATCGGCGCGCGCGGCCATGCGGCGCGGCTCATTCCGCATAGGGATCGCGCATCAGGATGGTGTCGTCGCGCTCCGGGCTCGTCGACAGAAGCGCCACCGGCTTGCCGATCAGCTCCTCGACGCGCACCACGTATTTGATCGCCGCCGCCGGCAGATCGGCGAAGGCGCGCGCGCCGTAGGTCGACTCGCTCCAACCCGGCAAGGTCTCGTAGATCGGCTCCGCCCGCGCCTGCTCGCCCGCCGCCGTCGGCAGATAGTCGAAGCGCCTCTCGCCGACCTTGTA
>CAZPTD010000210.1:0-8011 GCA_964588915.1 uncultured Neomegalonema sp.
TCGCCGTCAGCAGCGGATGCAGCATCTTGATCGGCGCCTTGAACATCTCGACGAACTCCATCAGGCCCTGCGTCGTGACGTTGAGGCCGCCGGAGTAGGAGTAGGCGTCGGGATCGTTCTGCCCGTAGTACTCGAGCTTGCGGATGTCGATCTTGCCGACGAGCGCCGAGACGTCCTGGTTGTTCTCGTCGCCGGGCTCGGTCTTGGCGACGCCGATCTGGCGCAGCTTCGACGGATGGATCCGGACGACCTTGAACTGCGAGACGTCGCCGCCGAACTCGTCGAGGCGCTTGACGCCCCAGGGGCTGAGATGACCGGTCACGGCGCGCGCCGGAACGCCGTACTTCTCGCGCAGCATCGGCCCCATCTCGATCGGGTCGAAGAGGCCGAGCGGGCTCTCGTAGACCGGGCTGAGCTCGACCTGCCCGCCGTCACGCTCGACCGAGAGCACGTAGATCGGGAACTTCTCCATCAGCGACTTCAGCGCTTCGGAGAGCGAGCTCTTGCCGCCGCCGACCGGGCCGAGAAGATAGAGGATCTGCTTGCGCTCCTCGAGGCCCTGCGCCGCGTGGCGGAAATAGCCGACGATCCGCTCGATCGTCTCCTCGAGGCCGAAGAACTCCTTGAAGGCCGGATAGCGCTTGATCGTCCGGTTCATGAAGATCCGGCCGAGCCGCGGGTCGCGGGACGTGTCGACCTGTTCGGGGTCGCCGATCGCCGCGAGCATCCGCTGCGCGGCCCCGGCGTACATCATCGGATCCTCGCGGCATCCCTCGAGATAGGCGTCGAGGCTCATCGTCTCGCGGGCGCCGCCTTTGTAGCCCTTCGCGAAGAGTTTGTAGATGTCTGCGTCGGTCGCCATCGTCCTGCTCCCTCTGCTCGCCGCCGCGCCGCTGCCGGCGAAGGCGGAAATCTGCTGCGCGGCGGCTGCGCCGCGGACCTAGACAGATCTTGCCGACAACTCGACAAGATTACTCAGTCCCAAGACAGAACAATCTATAGTATTTAAAATAGAGACAACATAAAGGCGGAGCGGCGGCTAATCCGCCATTTCGACGACCCGAACGCCTCGGGTTTATGCGCGCCGCGCAGAGCGCCGAAGCTGGAAGCCCCAAATGGCGAGAAGCCCCGTTCGGCGATGCGCCGCGATCCTGTATCGCCATGTAGATCTTCAGCCGCCTTGCGCAAAAGGTCAACGCTTTCGCAGTGCGGCGCCGCGCCCATATTCATCGCCGTGCGGCTTCGACCACGCTCTATGCACCTGTTTCCGCGCGTCTTTCATCCGATCGAGGCGCCGCGCCGAACAGCGACAGACGGACGCGGCCACCGCCGCGAGCGGCCCGCCTCAGCTCCACGGGCCGCGACGCGGCGAGCGGCTCCACGGCCCGCGCGCGCGCCGGGCGTCGCCGCCGGAAAACCGTCCCCAGGCCCCGCGCGCCTCGGCCTGACGTCCCGGCTGCGACGCGGTCGGCGCGCCGGCCGAAAACTCCGCCGGATTGCGCCCGGCCATCTCGAGCAGCGCCGCGATCCGGTTCTCCGGATTCGGGTGCGTCGCGAACAGATTGTCCATCCGCCGCCCCGATAACGGATTGACGATAAAGAGATGGGCGGTCGTCGGGTTGGCCTCGACCGAGCGCATCTCGTGCCGTGACGCGCCGCCCGAAATCTTGCGCAAGGCGCCGGCGAGCCAGAGCGGATCGCCGCAGATCTCGGCGCCGTCGCGGTCGGCCGAATACTCGCGCGTGCGGCTGATCGCCATCTGCACGAGCGCCGCCGCGACCGGCGCCAGAATCACGGCGAGCAGCACGCCGATGAAGCCGAGCGGATTGCGGTTGTCGCTCGATCCGCCGAAGAAAAGTCCGAACTGCGCCAGCATCGAGATCGCGCCGGCGACGGTTGCGGCGACGGTCATGATCAAAGTGTCGCGATTTTTTATGTGAGCGAGCTCATGCGCGATCACGCCGGCGAGCTCCTCGCGCGTCAGCATGCGCCGGAGCCCGTCCGTGACCGCGACCGCGGCGTTGTCCGGGCTTCGGCCGGTGGCGAAGGCGTTCGGCTGCTCGGTCGGGATTCGGTAGACGCGCGGCGTCGGCAGATTCGACCGGCTGGCGAGAAGCTCCACCAGCGAGAGCAGCTCCGGATCGGAGGCGCGCGTCACCGGCTCGGCGCCGTGCGCCGAAAGCGCCATGCGGTCGGAGTTCCAGAATGCGAAGAAGTTGACGCCCACCGCGATCACGAGCGCGATCACCGCGCCCGCGGCGCCGCCGATCAGCCAGCCGACGCCCATGAAGAGCGCCGTGAGCGCGGCGAGCAATGCAGCTGTCTTAATGGCGTTCATTGCCGTCTCGAGACCCTTCTCGATGTCCTTGTCGATCCTCGGACGCCGCCAAAGCGCCGCTTTCTCGAGCGGCGACGGCGCGCTAGGCTCCGCTTATAGGTAGGGACCGGCGCGGCGGCCGCAAAGACGCGGCGCGCCGCTCGGCCGGCGAAAAAGTCGTGATGACATCGGGAGGGGCTCATGGCCGGAGAAAACTACGCGACGATCCAGAAGATCCTGCATTGGGCGATCGCCGTCGCCGCGATCGGCATGCTCGCGACAGGGTTCTACATGAGCTCGATCGGCTTCTCGGCGGACTTGCCGCAGGAGACGCAGGATCTGCGCAACCAGCTCTATTCGATGCATAAATCGACCGGCTTTCTCGTCCTCGCGTTGATGATCTTGCGGCTCTTGCTCCGGCTCGTCCTCGGCGCGCCGCCTCTGCCGCGGAGCGTGCCGCAGGCGCAGCGCTTCGCCGCCCAGGCGTCGCATTTCACGCTCTACGCGCTCCTGATCGCGATGCCGCTCGCCGGATGGGCGGCGGTCTCGGTCGGCGGCTTCATGGAGCCGGTCTACGGGCTTTTCGAGATGCCGCCGCTCCTCGAGAAGGGCACGACGGAGGAGTATTTCGACGTGATCGGCGTCCACGTCGCCATCGCCTTCGCGATCCTCGCCGTGCTCGCGGCGCATGTCGCCGGCGCGCTCTATCACCTCCTGATCCGCCGCGACGGCGTCTTTCGGCGGATGTGGTTTTGACGCGTGTCGAAATCAGACGGACGGGTTTGCGGTTGCGCCGGCGCGTCGATGCGTCCGTCCAACCGCGCCGCGCTCTGACGCCGAGCGCCCGCGGCGCCCGCTATTCCGCCGCCCGCGCGCGCGCCGCGGCGCCGAGGCGGATCGAGGCCGGCAGGTCGGGCGGCTCGTCCATCCACGCGTCGCCGGAGCGGACGCGCGCGTAGCCGACATCGAAGAGCGCGCGCATATAGACCGGATCGAAGAGCTCGTCGGACACGGCGTCGAACTCGGTCGGCACCGCCGTCATCTGGTAGCCGAAGCCGTTCACCTGCGCGATGCTGTAGATTCGGAACTGGTCGCCGCGCGACTGATTGCGGATCATCTCGCTGATCGAGGACGAGGCGATGGTGAGCAGCTCGTCCTCGATCGGCGCATAGGGCGGCGTGATCTTGTTGTTCTGAATGACGTAGATCGTCGTCCGCCCTTCGATCAGTTCGCCGAAGGGACCGTCGAGCCGCAGCCAGTTCGGCGCGATGAAGACGCTGGTGACGACGCCGCCGTCGACATGCATCTCCTGGAAACGCTGTCCGTCGATCTCGACGTCGATGAAAGCGGGCGGAAACGCGCCCGGGATCGACGCCGAGGCGAGCATCACCTGCCGGAAGAGCGCGAGCCCCTCCTCGCCGCCGCGCGCCGCGATCTCGCCCATGTCCCAAATCACGCTCCGGCGCGCGTCGAGATTCGTGGTGGCGATGTAGAGCCGGCGGCCGGCGCGATGCTCGCGCGCCACCTCCTCGAGAAACGCGGGCGTGATCACGCCGGCGATCGCCTCCGCCAAGCCGTCCGGATTGGCGAAGCCGAGCCCGCCGGCGAGCGCTTGCAGGATGTTCGCCTCCAAGAGGTCGTCGGTCGAGGTCTCGGTGAAGAACGACTCGAGCTCCTCGTCGTATTCCGGCCCGAGAAAGGCGAGCGGCGCGATCAGCGCGCCGGTGCTGACGCCGGTGACCACGTCGAACTCCGGCCGGTCGCCCAGCGTCGTCCAGCCGACGAGCACGCCGGCGCCGTAGGCGCCGTCATTGGCGCCGCCCGAAAGCGCGAGAATGGTGTAGCGGAACGGCTCGCCCGCCGCTTCGGCGGCGAGACGGCGCGCATCGAGCTGCTCCATGATGAGCGCCAGCCGCGTCTCGGCGTCCGGCGGCGGCGCGTCGCCCCAGAACCGCGCCAGCGGCGTTGTCGGAGAGACGGCGTCGCGCCAACCGATCTCGGGCGGCGGCGTCCGCTCGAACGTGGTCGCGCAAGCCGAAAGGAGAAGCGCCGATCCGATCGCGGCGGCCGGAGCCGAGAGCCGACGGAAGAATTTCGCGAACATGCACACCTCGGGCAAGGCCGCGCGCCGCCGGCGGGCGCGACCGTTTCAAACGCCCAACTGCATATCGGGGCGCGCGCCGTCCGCAGCCCGGATCGAACGCTCGACGCGGCGAGGACGCGCCGACCGACGCATCCGCGCCACAGCGCGCGGCGGGTCAGCCGAGCGTGCGTCTGAGAACATACTCGCCCGGCGCGTCGCACAGGACGCCCAGGCCCGCGCCCGGCGTCCGCGCCGGAACGTCCGGCTTCGCGTCGCGCGCGCGCAGCCAGGCGTCCCAATCGGCCCACCAGGAGCCCGGCGTCTCGGCCGCGCCGTCGCGCCAGGCGTTGACGTCGTCCGGGAAGACGTTGTCGTCGCGCGACCAGAATTGGTACTTCTTGCCCTCGGGCGGATTGACGACGCCGGCGATGTGGCCGGAGCCGGCGAGCACGAAACGCCGATCGCCGCTCAACATCTTCACGCCGCGATAGACGCTGTCCGCCGGCGCGATGTGATCCTCCTTCGTCGCGACGTGATAGGTCGGCAGCTCGATCTTGCCGAGATCGAGCCGGCGTCCGCCCATCTCCAGCGCGCCGCCCGCGAGGGCGTTGTCGCGGTAGAATTGGCGCAGATAGTAGCGATGCACCTGCGCCGGCATGTTGGTGCTGTCCGAGTTCCAGTAGAGCATGTCGAACGGGAACGGCTCTTTGCCGAGCAGGTAATTGTTGACGACGAAGCCCCAGATGAGGTCGGAGGCGCGGAGCATGTTGAAGCTCGACGCCATCTTCTCGGCCGAGAGGACGCCCTCCTCCATCTCCTGCTCGAGCGCCGCCAGCTGCTCGTCGTCGACGAAGAGCTGAAGCTCGCCGGCGTCGGAGAACTCGAACTGCGCCGTGAAGAAGGTCGCGCTCGCGATCCGGCCGTTCAGCGGATGATCGGGCTCCTGCGCGAGATAGGCGAGCGCGGCCCCGGTCATCGTGCCGCCGATGCAGTAAGCGGCGAGGTCGAGATCCTCGGCGCCGGTCTCCTCGAGCACGATCGCCGCCGCTTCGAAGAGGCCTTCGGCGATGTAGTCGACGAACTCCTTCGCGGCGAGGCTCTCGTCGGGATTGACCCAGGAGATGACGAAGACGGTGTGGCCGCGATCGACCAGCCAGCGCACCAAGGATTTGCGGTCGTTCAGATCGAGAATATAGAACTTGTTGATCCAGGGCGGCGCGATCAGCAGCGGCCGCGCCCGCGCCTTTTCGGTCGTGGGCGCGTATTGGATCAGCTCCATCACCTCGTTGCGGTGGATGACCTTGCCCGGCGTCGTGGCGATGTTCTCGCCGACCTTGAACTTGTCGAGATCCGTCTGCTTGATCAGCAGCTTGCCGCGACCGCGCTCCATGTCTTCGAGCATGTTGTCGAGGCCGCGGACGAGATTTTGCCCTTTCTCGTCGATCGTCGCGCGCAGGACTTCCGGATTGGTCGCGAAATAGTTGCTCGGGCTGATCGCCTCGACGAATTGCCGCGTGAAGAACGCGACCTTGCGTCGGTCGCGGTTCGAGAGATCCTTGGAGCCGGCCTCGGCCGTGTCCATCATGAAGCCGGCGGTCAGGAGATAGGATTGCTTGAGCGCGTCGAAGACGGCGTTCTCGGACCATTCCGCGTCCTTGAAGCGCTTGTCGCCCGCATCGGGCTGGACCACCGGCTCGACCTTGGCGCCCGCCGCCTTGAGGCTCGCCCGACGCCAGAGCTCGGCCTGATCGGTCCAGAATTTGAGCGCGGACTCGGTCACTTCCTGAGGATGCTCGAGCATGTTGCGCCAAAGCTCGGTGAACGCCTGGGCCGTGTTGAACGGATCGAGCTGCGCCGGTCCCGGCTCCGCCTGCGCCTGCGCGGCGAGCGCCGTCTCCCAGACCTTTCGCCCTTTCTCGAACATCTTGGCGACATTGCCGCTCAGCTCCGCCGCTTGCGCCGGATCCATCGTCGCCGCGCCGAGATCCACGCCGCCCTGTTGTCGCCCGCCCTCGGGAGCCATGTCGATCGTTCCTCCTGGTCTTCCTCGCCGGTGTTGCGCCCGTTCAGTGTGTTTCTCTTAATACACATACTCGCAGCGGCGAGGTAGCATTCGATAGGACGCAGAGCTATAAGGCGGCGGCGTTCGATCAGCGAAATGCTTCCGATTCATGAGCGAAAGGCGAACAGAGCGATGGCGAAAAGGCTGGGCGCGTCCGCATCGATCCTTCCGGCCAGACGGCCCGCGCGCGCGGCATGCGTCGTCGCCTTCGGCGCGGCACTGCTGACCGCAGGCTGCGCCGCCGAAGAGATTCTGCCGAACGACTACAGCGACCTGCCCGAGAGCCCCGACGTCGAGACGGCGCCTTGGCCGCGGCTCGTCGACAACCCCGCCTCGCTCGAGGAGGCGGACGCGCGCTCCCGGATCGCGCGCGGCGAGGAGATCAACGCCGATCTCGAGGCGCGGGCGGCGGCGCTGCAGACGCAGGCGGCCCTCCTCCTGGCCGCGCCGGGCGCGACGGACGATCTGAGCGCGCGGGCGGCGGAGACCCGAGAAGCAGGCCGCGCGCTCGCCGCCGACGAGTAGCGCGCGCCGCCGTCCGCGCGGCGGCCCGACATCCCACCCGCCCCAGGCGCGTCGCGTCGCCCGCTCGACAGGCTCCTGTCGCACGCCGATCGCGCCGCACCCATCGCGCTTCGCGCCGGTATTCGAATGACACGCCCCAGCAATCCCACCGAAGAGTTCTACCGGATCAAGCGGCTGCCGCCCTACGTCTTCGCCGAGGTCAACCGGCTGAAGGCGGAGTTTCGGGCCGAAGGCATGGACATCATCGATTTCGGCATGGGCAACCCGGACATGGACACGCCGGAGCACATCGTCGAGAAGCTGATCGAGACCGTGCGCAAGCCGAGAACGCATCGCTACTCGACCTCGCGCGGCGTGCCCGGCCTCCGCCGCGCGCAGGCCGCCTATTACGCCAGGCGCTTCGGCGTGAAGCTGGACCCCGAGCGCGAGATCGTCGCGACCCTCGGCTCGAAGGAAGGGCTCGCCAACCTCGCCATGGCGATCACCGCGCCGGGCGACGTGGTGCTGGCGCCGAACCCGTCCTATCCGATCCATCCCTACGGCTTCATGATCGCGGGCGGCGCGCTCCGGCACATCCCGACCGCTATCGCCGAAGAGGGCGCCTTCGACGCCGAGGCCTATCTCTCGGCGCTCGGCCGCGCGGTGCGGCACAGCGTGCCGACGCCGATCGCGCTCGTCGTCAACTTTCCGTCGAACCCGACGGCGCTGGTGTGCGATCTCGATTTCTACAAGGAGATCATCGCCTTCGCGAAGAAGCACGACATGTTCGTGCTCTCCGATCTCGCCTACGCCGAGATCTATTTCGACGACCGGCCGCCGCCCTCGATCCTCGAGGCGCCCGGCGCCAAGGAGATCGCGGTCGAGTTCACTTCGCTCTCCAAGACCTTCTCGATGCCCGGCTGGCGCATGGGCTTCGCCGTCGGCGCCGAGCGGCTGATCTCTGCGCTCACGAGGATCAAGAGCTATCTCGATTACGGCGCCTTCACGCCGATCCAGGTGGCCGCCTCGGCGGCGCTCAACGGCC
>CAZPTD010000211.1:0-8010 GCA_964588915.1 uncultured Neomegalonema sp.
GGCCCTGGATCCCGGATAAGCCTGCGGCTTTCCGGGATGACGGCGTCATCCCGGAATGACGGCGTCATCAGCGTTGCATCCACCTCAACAGATCCTGCGCTAGAGGACGCCGATCTCGATCCTCAAGCGCATTTTGGCCGAGCCGCGCGGTCGAGCGCCGGTTTTTCGGCCGCTGCGGCGCGACGCGCCGACTATTCGTCCGTTCGCAGCCGCGATCGCTGAATGAAGAAGATCGCCAGCAGCGGCGCGGCGACGGCGACGATCCCGACCGTGATCAGCAAGACGCCGAGCTCGCCATAGTCGGCCGCGACGACGACGTCGCCGGTCTCGCGATCCCGAACCTCGCGCGTCACCACGAAGAATTGGTTCAGATGCTTCGTCAGCAGGCTGCTCGCCGAGAGCGCCAGATTCGTGAACGACGCCATGACCGCGAAGAAGGTCGCCTTGAGATGATCGGGCGCGTTCTTGGCGATCCAGGCGAGCATCGGGATCATCGCGATCTGCCCGAGCGGCGACTCGATCGCGGTGTCGAACACCGCGATGAAGCGCGCGTCGACGACGCCGTCGGTGAGCCGCGACGTCCATTCGTGAAGGCCGTAATAGAGGCCGATATTGGGCAGGAGCAGGATCCCGCCCGCCACGGTCAGGATCGCGATGATCTCGGTGATCGGCCGCTTCGCCATCATCGGCCTGAGCACGATCATGCCCGCGAGCGTCAGAACCGAGGTGATGAAGGTCAGCACCGAGATGAACTGCTGGTCGAAGCCGAGCATGTCGATCTCGAACCAGGTCGCGCCCGGCCCGGGGCCCGGGATCGCGCGGAAGATGAAGATGATGATCGCCGTCCCGAACAGGATCCTCGCCCGTTCGGGCGCGATCTCGCCGGCGAGGCGCAGCATCAGGAACACGACGACCGCCATCGAGGCGGCGAAGATCAGCTCCTGCGAGAAGGGCGGCTTCGAGAGGCCGATCGCGAGCGTGACGACGACGAAGGCGAGGCCGCCGCCGAAATACCAGAAGTTCGGCTTGGTCTTCTCGCCGGGACGGTCGAGCGCCTGGCGAACCTCCGTCTCCGACGCGCCTTCACGGCGGAGACGGCGGCGGCGGCGGAGCTTCAGGATCGCCGCGAGCACGACGCCGCTCACCGAGATCGCCGGGATCGCCAACGCGATGAGATAGATGCGTCCGTAGACGACGGTCTTCTCCGCTTCGGCGAGATCCTCGACACCCTCGAACATGACGATGTTGAGCACGGCGACGGCGACGAGCCCGCCGATCAGCGCGATGCGGCCGAGCGTCTGCATGGTCGTGTGCAGCGCTTTGATCTCGGCCTCGTCATACGGCCGGCCGGCGGCGTCGAGCTTCGGGACAGCCTCGACCGACATCGCGTCGGCGACGGCGTCCTGGAGCACGTAGCCGCAGGGCGTGAGCAGCACGCTGACGACGAACCAGGCGTCGATCGGCATCACCTCGGCCATCGCCTCCGGCGCGCTGATCAGCCCGTACATGATCATCAGGCTGCTCGCGATGAGCCCGGCGCCGAGATAGACCAGCGCCGACTTCCAGCGCCAGATGACGTCGACGAGATGGCCGACCGGCATCTTGAGCGCCCAGGGCAGGCCGGCCCAGAAGCCGAGGCCGGCGAGGAAGGCGGCCGAGAGCCCGAGATACTCCTTGACGAAGAACGTGCCGACGATCCCGGTCAGGCCCGAGACGCCGGCGGCGAAATACACCATCAAAGGCGGCACGAACGACCAGCGGAATTGCCGGCCGAGATCGACGACGACCGCGTCGAACCATCGGGCGAGCCAAGCCGGAATCGGTCGTTCCTCCTTCTTGACCGCGCGTCGGAGCGGCGGTCGGGCGTTCGCTTCTGTAGGCCGGCGTCTTCTGATCGGCGTTGACGGCGATCAAGGCGGCCGGCGCGGGCGAGATCGGCTCACATCGGCGTCGGCGGCCGCAGACGCGCCAGCATGTCGTCGACCATGGCGTCGAGATCGTAGCGCGGCGCCCAGCCCCATTCGGCGCGGGCGGCGCTGTCGTCGACCGACCGCGGCCAGGACTCGGCGATCGCCTGGCGCACAGGATCGACCTCGTAGTCGACCTCGAAGCCCGGGATCCGCTGCGCGATCGCCGCCGCCAGCTCGGCCGGCGTCACGCTCGTCGCGGCGACGTTGAAGGCGTTGCGATGGACGAGCCGCGCCGGATCGGCGGCCATCAGCTCGATCATCGCGCGGATCGCGTCGGGCATGTACATCATGTCGAGCCGCGCGTCGGCCTCGAGGAAGCAGGCGTAGCGGCCGTAGCGGAGCGCCTGGCGGAACATCTCGACCGCGTAGTCCGTGGTGCCGCCGCCGGGCGGCGCGACATGCGAGACGAGCCCGGGCAAGCGCAGCCCGCGCGCGTCGACGCCGAAGCGGCTTGCGTAATAGTCGCAGAGAAGCTCGCCCGAGACCTTGGTGACGCCGTACATGGTGTTCGGCCGCTGGATCGTGGTCTGGGGCGCGCCGTCGCGCGGCGTCGACGGGCCGAAGGCGCCGATCGAGCTCGGAAAGAAGACCGCGCAGCGGAACTGCCGGGCGACCTCGAGCACGTTGTAGAGCCCGCCCATATTGACCGCCCAGGCGACTTGCGGCCGCTCCTCGGCGACCGCCGAAAGCAAGGAGGCGAGGTGGTAGATCGCGCCGACATCATGGCGCCGGACTGCGTCGTGGACGAGATGCGGCCGCGCGCAGTCGACATGCTCGAAGATCGGCGCGTCCGACGCGCGCGCCGGCGTCGGCATGCGGATGTCCGACGCGACCACCGCGTCGTCGCCATGCAGGCGGCGGAGCTCGGGAACGAGCTCGCTGCCGATCTGACCGAGCGCGCCGGTGACGAGTATCTTGCGCATCTGGCGCCTGCTCCTCGGCTCAGAGACTCGGGACTTGCGTCCATCCTAGCCTGAAGCCGCGCGCGGGCGCCGCGTTGATCTTCGTCAATGCCGGCTTCGCGCGCGCGACGATCCTTACCGGTGAGCGCCGCCCCGTCGGACGAACGGCGCGCGGCGGCGAACGCCGACTTCGGAGGCCCATGCGCATCGGCTTTCTCGTCAATCCGATCTCCGGGATGGGCGGTCGGGTCGGCCTCAAGGGCACGGACGGCGTCGCCGAGGAGGCGATACGGCGCGGCGCGCGCCCGGTCGCGCCGGAGAAGGCGGCGCTGTCCTTGCGCCGTCTGCGCGTCCTTCTGCGCGGCCGCGCGGAAGGCGGCGAGATCGACTGGCTGACCGCTTCCGGAGCGATGGGCGAGGACGCGTTGCGCGCCGCCGGCTTCGAGACGGTCGAGATCGTCCATCGGAGCGCGGCGGCGCCGTCCGCCGCCGACACGATTGCGGCGACGCGAGCCTTTCTGGGCGCCGGCGTCGAGCTGATCCTGTTCTGCGGCGGCGACGGCACCGCGCGCGACGTGACGCAGACGGCGGGCGAGGAGACGCCCGTTCTCGGCGTTCCGTCCGGCGTGAAGATGTATTCCGGCGTCTTCGGGGTCTCGGCCGAGCGCACCGCCGAGATCCTCGCGCGCTTCGTGCAGGGCGAGCTGTCGCTGGCCAAGGCGGAGGTGCTCGATCTCGACGAGGAGAAGTATCGACGCGGCGAATGGGCGGTGCGTCTGGTCGGCTCGGCTCTGACGCCGTTCGAGCCGAGCTATACGCAGGCGGCGAAGGCGCTCATCGCCGAGAGCTCCGACGCCGACGCGCAGGCGGACATCGCCGACTATCTCGCGGAGCTCGTCGCGGCGCGGCCCGGACGGCTCTTTCTGCTCGGCCCGGGCGGCACGGTCCAGGCGGTCGCCGAGCGGCTCGGCGCCCGAAAGACGCTGCTCGGCGTCGCCGCGCTTCTCGGCGGCGAGATCGTCGGCCGCGATCTCGCCGAGAAAGGCCTTCTCGCGCTGCTGGACCGCCATCCGGACGCCGAGCTGATCCTGAGCCCGATCGGCGCCCAGGGTTTCGTGCTCGGTCGCGGCAATCTGCAGATCAGCCCGCAAGTCGTTCGGCGCGTCGGCGTCGACCGGCTGACCGTCATCGCGACGCCGGCCAAGCTCGGGCGCACGCCCCGCCTCCGTTTCGACACCGGCGACGCGCAGCTCGACGCGGCCCTCGCGGCGCGCGGCCATCTCTCCGTGATCACCGGCTATCGACGGCGGCGGCTCGCGCCGATCCGCGCCTGAGTTGACCTGCGGCAAGGCGCGCGCCGCCGCGCTCCGCTCTGCTAGAACATAAGGCCGAACAACGGACGAGCGGAAGATGTCGAGACCGCCGCATACCGACAGAGAACGCGAGGAGATGCTGGCGGCGATCGGCGTCTCCGGCATGGAGGCGCTCTTCGCCGATATTCCCGACGCGGCGCGGTTTCCGGCGCTCGCGCTGCCGCCGGCGCTCTCGGAGATGGAGCTCGCCGCCGAACTCGGCGCCCTCGCGGGACGGAACGCGACGATGCGGGAGCGCCCCTTCTTCCTCGGCGCCGGCTGCTATCGGCACTTCATCCCGGCGACGGTCGACTATGTGCTGCAACGCGGCGAGTTCTACACCGCCTACACGCCCTATCAGCCGGAGCTGAGCCAGGGGATGCTGCAGGCGATGTTCGAGTACCAGAGCATGATCTGTCGGCTGACCGGCATGGAGGTCAGCAACGCCAGCCACTATGACGGCGCGACGGCGCTCGCCGAGGCGGCGCTGCTCGCCCTCGGCGCGGCGAAGGACGGTCGCCGCCGCATCCTGGTCTCGCCGTCGGTCCATCCGCACTACCGCGAGGTCGTCGCGGCCTATCTGCGCGGCGCCGAGGCGGAGCTCGTCGTTCCCGAGAAGGACGCGCTGAGCGCCGCCGATCTCGCGGCGCTTCTCGACGATCGGACCGCGGCGCTCGTCGTCCAGTCGCCGAATTTCTTCGGCCGATTGGAGGAGCTCGACGGCCTCGCCGACGCCGTTCACGCCCGAGGCGCGCTCCTCATCGTCTGCGCCGATCCGATCGCGCTCGGGCTCTTCCGCCCGCCCGGCGCGGATGGCGCCGACGTCGTCGTCGCCGACGGTCAGCCGCTCGGCCTCTCGCCGTCCTTCGGCGGCCCGTCGCTCGGCGTCTTCGCGACGCGGCGCGCGCATATCCGCCGCCTGGTCGGCCGGCTCGTCGGCGAGACCGTCGACGCCGACGGCGCGCGCGGCTACGTGCTCACGCTCGCAACCCGCGAGCAGCACATCCGGCGCGCCAAGGCGACGAGCAACATCTGCACGAACTCGGCGCTCGGCGTGCTGGCGGCGGCGACCTATCTTGCGACGCTCGGCAAGCGCGGTCTGCGGCAGGTGGCCGAGCTTTGCTTCCACAAGAGCCGATACGCCGCCGCCGAGATCGCCGCATTGCCGGGCTGCGTCGTCAATCCGGACGCGCCGGACGCCGTCTTCTTCAAGGAGTTCGTCGTCGAGACGCCGCGTCCCGCTGCGGACGTGCTCGCGATCCTTGAAGCCGAGCGCGGCGTGGTCGGCGGTTACGATCTCGGCCGCGCCGATCCGAAGCGCGCGCGTCAGATCCTGGTCGCGGTCACCGAGACCAACACCCGCGCCGAGATCGACCGGCTGGTCGACGGTCTGAGGAGCGCGACGGCGTGAGCGCGGCGAAAAGGACCGAGCCGACCCTTTACGAGCTGAGCGCGCCGGGCCGCGTCGGCGTCCGCCTGCCCGACTGCGACGTCGCGCCCGCGCCGCCGCCCGAGCGTCTCCTGCGCGACGACAACGGCCTGCCGGAGCTCTCCGAGCAAGAGGTCGTCCGCCATTATCTCCGCCTCTCGCAGCGGAATTACGGCGTCGACACCGGCTTCTACCCGCTCGGCTCCTGCACGATGAAGCACAACCCGAAGATCGCCGAGCAGCTGGCGCGGCGGCCCGGCTTCGCGGACATCCATCCGCTGCAGGATCCGGCGACGGCGCAAGGCGCGCTCGGCCTGATGCACGCGCTTCAGGAGCAGTTGAAGGAGATCGGCGGCTTCGCGAGCGTCGCGCTGCAGCCGACCGCCGGCGCGCAGGGCGAGCTGACCGGCCTTCTGATGATGCGCGCCCATCACGCCGCCCGCGGCGCGCCTCAGCGCGACGAGGTGCTGGTTCCCGACAGCGCGCACGGCACCAATCCGGCGTCGGTCAGCATGGCCGGCTGCGTCGCGGTGGAGATCCCGTCCGACGCGCGCGGCGGCGTCGACCTCGACGCGCTCCGCGCCGCCTGCGGCGAGCGCGTGGTCGGGATCATGCTGACCAATCCGAACACGCTCGGCCTCTTCGAGGAGCGCGTCGGCGAGATCGTCACGCTCGTCCATGGCTGCGGCGGCCTCGTCTACGGCGACGGCGCCAACATGAACGCGCTCGCCGGCGTCGCCCGCCCGGCCGAGCTCGGCGTCGATCTGATGCATTTCAACCTGCACAAGACCTTCGCGACGCCGCATGGCGGCGGCGGCCCGGGCGCGGGCCCGATCGGCGCGAGCGCCGAACTGGCGCCGTATCTACCGAGTCCGATCGTCACGAGAGCGGCCGACGGCGGCTACGCGCTTTCGTCGCCGGAACGCTCGATCGGCCGGATGAGCGCGTTCCACGGCAATTTCGCCATGTTCGTGCGCGCCTACGCCTATTTGCGCGGCCTTGGCGCGGACGGCCTGCGCGCCGTCGCCGAGCACGCGGTCCTGAACGCGAACTATCTCCGGACGCTGCTTCGAGAGGATTATCCGGTCCCGTTCGACCGGATCTCTATGCACGAGTTCGTCTGCGAGGGACGGCCGACGGACAGCGAGGTCCGCGCCCTCGACGTCAGCAAGCGGCTGATGGATTTCGGCTTTCATCCGCCGACCAACTACTTCCCGCTGATCGTGGCCGAGGCTCTGATGATCGAGCCGACCGAGACCGAGACCAAGGCGACGCTCGACGCCTTCGCAGGCGCGATGCGCCGAATCGCCGAAGAGGCGCGCTCGAGCCCCGAGATCCTGCGCGAGGCGCCGCACGACGCGCCGGTCCGCCGTCTCGACGAGGTCAAGGCCGCGCGCGAACTCGTCGTCTCGGAGCGCGCCGACGACTGAGGACGCGGAGGCTCTCGCCCGCTCGGAACGGCGGCGTCGGAGAACGGCCGTTGACGCTGATCAAGGCGCCGCGACGCCCTGCGCGGGCATTGTCTAGATCAATAAGGATCACGACAGGAGAGGCGCGCCATGGCGTGGGAAACCATTCGCAAGACGGAGGCGGAGCGGGCGCGGGCGAACATGCCCGACTATGACGCGGCGCGGCGCGACTTCTCCTGGGCGGCGGCGCGGGCGCGGCTCGACGGGCTGCCGGGCGGCGCCCTCAACATCGCCCATGAGGCGGTCGACCGGCATCTCGGCCGCGACTACGCCGAGCAGATCGCGCTGCGCTGGATCGGCAAGGACGACAGCGTCCGCGACTTCTCCTTCGAGGATTTCGCCTATCTCACGAATCGATTCGCCAACGTGCTGACGAAGCACGGCGTCGGCCGCGGCGATCGGCTGTTCTGTCTGATGGGCCGCCTGCCCGAGGTCTATATCGGCGCGCTCGGGGCGCTGAAGGCGGGGCTGACCTTCTCGCCGCTCTTCTCCGCCTTCGGGCCGGAGCCGATCCGCGCGCGCATGGAGATCGGCTCGGCGACGGTGCTGCTGACGACGGCGGCGCTCTATCGGCGCAAGATCGCGTCCTGGCGCGCGGAGCTTCCCAGCTTGAAATTGGTCCTGCTCGTCGGCTGCGACGGCGCCGCGCCGGAGGGCTGCGTCGCGCTCGAGCCGGAGATGGAGCGCGCCCATGACGATTTCGAGACCGTGGCCACCCGGCCCGACGACAACGCGCTCATCCATTTCACCTCCGGCACCCCCGGCCGGACGCAGGAACGACGGCAGCGGCGTGGAGTCGGACAAGCGGTACAGCGACGGGCTCTGCGGGTACCGCCACGCGCCGATGCGGATGCGGCTGTTGACCTGGTCACAGACCGCGCCGAACTC
>CAZPTD010000212.1:0-8007 GCA_964588915.1 uncultured Neomegalonema sp.
CGCGACGCCCTTCACGTCCGCCACCGGGCTCAACATCGTCAGCGCCGACTGCCGCGCAATCCTCGATCGCGCGCTCGAGATCGCCGACGCCGCCGGCGCGCCGGCGCGCAAGCAAGAGGCGGCGTCGCGCGGCAAGCTGCGCGGCGTCGGGCTTTGTTACTATGTCGAGCGCACCGGCGGCGCGCCCTTCGAGCACGGCCGGGTGCGCATCCAGCCGAACGGCCGGATCCAGGTCTGGATCGGCACGCAGTCGACCGGTCAGGGCCATGAGACGGCGTGGTCGCAGATCATCCACGAGAAGCTCGGCGTCGACGTCGACCGCATCGATCTCCTCGCCGGCGACAGCGACCTCTTGCCGGCCGGCGGCGGCACCGGCGGCTCGCGCTCGCTCATCGTCGCCCATCGCGTGCTCTTCAACGCCGCGGACGACGTCGTCGAGAAGGGCAAGGAGGCCGCCGCGAAGGCGCTCGAGGCCGCGGTCGCCGACATCGAGTTCAGCCCGGAGGAGGGCGGCGTCTTCCGCGTCGCCGGCACCGACCGCGCCATCGATCTCTACGCCGCCGCGGCGCATGCGGTCGACGCGTTCGGCGAGGCCTCGATCCTCGGCGAAGGCTCGATCGACGACATGGGCGCGACCTTCCCGAACGGCGCGCATGTGGTCGAGATCGAGATCGATCCGGAGACGGGCGCGAGCGAGATCGTCGACTATGTGATCGTCGACGATTTCGGCCGGATCGTGAATCCGCTTCTCGCCTCGGGCCAGGTGCATGGCGGCGTCGCGCAGGGCGTCGGCCAGGCGCTCCTCGAGACGGCGGTCTTCGATCCCGACAGCGGCCAGCCTCTGGCCGGCTCGTACATGGACTACGCGATGCCGCGCGCCGACGACATGCCGCGCTTCCGCAACATGTTCGTGGAGACGGCGCCGACGCCGGCCAACCCGCTCGGCGTCAAGGGCGCCGGCGAGTCGGGCTCGGTCGGCGCGACCCAGGCGGTCGTCTTGGCGGCGCTCGACGCTTTGAGGCCGGTCGGCGTCGAGGATCTCGACACGCCGCTGACGCCGGTCAAGATCTGGTCCGCGATCCAGTCCGCGAAGGGATAGCGTCCGCGGGCTCGGCGCGGCGAGGCGCGTCAGGGGAGGCCGGGGCGGATGTCGGACTTCACGATCCTGGAATGGTCGGAGCTGGTCGCGAATTTTTCCGTGATCGGCGGCGCTTTCGTGGTGGCGTTCAACATCATCCAGGCGCGCAAATCGGTCGAGTACGGCAGGGCGGAGCTTTTTCTCATTCTGCGCGACAAGTACCTGCAGATCAGAGAACAGCTCGTTCGAGACCTGCCTGGCTTCGACGACAGCGACTATCCGCACGCCTATTCCGATCTGCCCGCGCCGGCCAAGTCGGCCGTCACGCAGTATTGGACCAACGCTTTCAACGAATGGTGCGCGACGAAGAAGATCTACAAAGCCGGTCGCAGCGCCCTTTGGGAAACCTTCTACGCCAATGCGCAGGCGACGGCGCTTCTGCACCGGCCGCTCCGCGAGGGACTGCTGGTCCTTATGACCGGTCCGCACTCCTTCGGCGGGTTCAAGCGCGAATACAAGCGCGACATGCGCCGGCTGGGCCGGCTGCTCCTCTCCGGCGGCGTCGGCGTCGAGCTCGATCCGGCCCAGCGCGAGAAGATAGAGGCGTTTGTCGCGGCGCTCGATGCGATTAAGGTCGCTCGATGAGCGCAGAGACGATCGATTTCAACCAGAGACTCGCCTCGGCTGCGGCGGGCGATCCGGAGATCGCGCGGCAGGTGGCCGCTCTTGTCGACAGGTTGGCGACGGCGGCGCCTCGGCAAGACGCGGCGCCGGACGCGATTTGGTCCTGGCGCGCCGTCGTGCTCGCGCTCGAGGCGGCGGCGCGCGGCAATTACGGCGTCGGCGCGATCATCGCGCCGGTCGACGCGGCGTCGGCGCCGGCGGCGATCGGCGTCAACGCCATGTTCGCGCCGCGCTTCGACAGCGGCGCTCATGCGGAGATGCGCGCGATCGAGGCCTTCGAGGCGAGCGGCGCGTCGGACGCGTCCGGCCTGGCGCTCACGACCTCGCTCGAACCCTGTCCGATGTGCCTGGCGCGGTTTCTGAACTCGCGGCTCGAGACGCTGAAATTCGTCGCCTGGGACGAGGGCGGCGGCATGGTTTCGCGTCTGGGCGAGATGCCGCCGGTGTGGCGCAGCGTCGCGGCGACGAAGGCGATCGGCCCGGCGGAATGCGGCCCGGAGCTCCGCGAGATCGGCTTCGAGGTCTTCGCTCTGCGCGCGCGGACGCTGGACTCGCGGCTCAGGGACCGGAGCGGCGCGTGACGGCTGCGACGCAATGAAAGGAGACGGCGCATGAGCACACGGCTCATCTTTCTCGACGACGCCTATGCAAGGCGCTGCGACGCGCGTGTGGTCGGCGTCGAGACGCTGGAAAGCGGCGACGTCGCCGTGCGGCTCGACCAGACGGTGTTCTACGCCGAGGGCGGCGGCCAGCCGGGCGACGCTGGCGTGCTCGCCTGGGAGGGCGGCGAGGCGGCCGTGGCGCGGACGGTGAAGGGCGCGGCGCCGGACGACGTTCTGCATCTGCTCGCGGAGGGCGCGCCGCCGCCGCCCGAGGGCGCGGCGGTCTCGGCGGAGATCGATTGGGATCTGCGCTGGCCGCGCATGCGCGTCCACACCGCGCTCCATCTTCTCTCGGTCGTGATTCCGCTGCCGGTGACCGGCGGGCAGATCGGCGAGGGCAAGGGCCGGCTCGATTTCGACATGCCCGAGGCGCCCGAGGACAAGGCGGCGCTCGAGGAGAGGCTGAACGCGCTCATCCTCGAGGACCATCCGGTGAGCTTCGAGTGGATCACGGACGCGGAGCTGGAGGCCAATCCGGCGCTGGTGAAGACCATGTCCGTGAAGCCGCCGATGGGCCAGGGGCGCGTCCGCCTCGTCCGCATCGGCGACGGCGCGCCGCCGATCGATCTGCAGCCCTGCGGCGGCACGCATGTCGCGCGCACCGGCGAGATCGGCCGCATTGCGCTCGGGAAAATCGAGAAGAAGGGCAAAATCAACCGGCGCGTGCAGATCGCGCTCGCTTGACGAGACCTGTCCGCAAGCGCGCCTCGCGCCGCCACAGGATCGCCATGCTTTTTGGGCGACGCCGTCACAATGCGTGGTTAGTGACGGCTTCGGGAAGTCGGGAGCCTCGCCGCGCCGCCTCTGTTGTTGCGTATCATGCGCACCAACGGGGCGGCGATTCCTCGCGCCGAACGACGCCGATCTCGCGGGCGTCGCCGCCGCGCAAGCGAATTCCGCCGCATTGCTCGACGCGCCAAGCGCTCGGCGCGACTTGCGGAAGTTGAAAGTTTCTGAGCCCTGCGCCCGGGCTCAGGACATAATCTTTCCTTTTTCGACCAGGCGCTTCGTCGCCGGTTGCGCCGCGCGCCGAGACGTTCTTCTGTCGATTTTCACGATCTCGAAGCGACGCGCCGCCGCGTGCGGAAGCGACGGACGAATGCGAGGCGAAGGACGCGAGCGATGTCTTCAGCAACGCCGGGCGCGGCGAGCCGCGCCGATCCGCAGACCATTGTAAGCGCCGACTGGCTGCTCGATCATCTCGCGGCGCCGGACGTGCGCGTCGTCGACGCCTCCTGGCATTTGCCGACCGCCGAGCGCGATCCGCGCGCGGAGTACGAGGCCCGGCACATTCCCGGCGCCGTCTTCTTCGACCTCGACGCGATCTCGGACGACCGCTCGCAGCTGCCGCATATGCTGCCGCCGCTCGAGAAGTTCATGAGCCGCATCCGCAAGCTCGGCCTCGGCGACGGTCATCGGATCGTCGTCTACGACTCGGTCGGGATCTACTCGGCGCCGCGGGTCTGGTGGATGTTCCGCTATTTCGGCCATCGCGACGTCGCGGTGCTCGACGGCGGGCTGCCGGCCTGGATCGAGGCGGGCGGCGAGCTCGCCGACATGCCGCCGAGCCCGCGCGAGCGGCATTTCACGCCGTCTTTGCGCGCGATGATGCTGAAGGACGTGACGCAGGTCTCCGAAGCGCTGAAGGTCGGCTCGTCTCAGGTCGTCGACATGCGGCCGGCCGATCGCTTCCGCGGCGAGGCGCCGGAGCCGCGGCCGGGCGTGCGTCCGGGCCATATGCCGGGCGCGAAGAACCTGCCCTTCGCCGAGCTCCTGACCGAGGACGGTCGGCTCAAGGACGAGGCCGGGCTCCGCGCCGCGCTCGCCGCTTCGGGCGTCGATCTCGAGCGGCCGATCATCGCCAGCTGCGGCTCGGGCGTGACCGCGGCGATCCTGAACCTCGCGCTCGAGACCCTCGGGCGCGACGCGCACGCGCTCTATGACGGCTCCTGGGCCGAGTGGGGCGCAAGCGAGATGCTGCCGGTCGAGAAGGGCTGAGGCGTCATGCGATTTACGCGGGTCGAGCTCAAGAATTGGAGGAATTTTCGAGACGTCGGAGTTGATTTAGCCAGTCGTGTTTTCCTTATTGGTCCGAACGCGTCAGGAAAGTCGAACTTTCTCGATCTTTTCAAGTTCTTGCGCGACGTCGTGAGGACCGGTGGGGGATTTGAGAGCGCTGTGCAGAGCCGGGGAGGCGTTTCGTCACTTCGGTCACTACACGCGCGAGGGCCTTCCGATGTATTGCTGGCGGTTCACGTCGAGCTTGATCATGTGGACTGGGAATATGTCCTACGTTTTACGCAGGATAACAATCGACGAGCGCAGATCCGAGAGGAGAAAATCGTTGTAGACGGAAAGATCCTTCTATGTCGCCCTGATTCCGACGATGCCGACGACCCTGAGCGACTGCGGCAAACTGTTCTCGAGCAAGTTAATCAAAACCGAGATTATAGAGCGCTCGTCGACTTCTTTTTGTCTGTTCAATACTACCATGTAGTCCCGCAAATAATCAAGGATGGTGGCAAGAACTATCATTCTAATTTGATCGATGATCCCTATGGATCCGACTTTTTAAAGAAAGTGGCCAGCGCAACGAAGAAGACTCGAGAGTCGCGACTTCGGCGGATAGAGAAGGCGCTCAAAGTCATCGTTCCGGAACTTTCGGAACTGGTGCTGGAACGAGATTCGGGAGGAGTGCCGCATCTCAAGGCGAAGTTTGCGCATTGGCGACCGCAGGGCGGTTGGCAGACAGAAGATCAACTCTCCGACGGAACGCTCCGTTTTATCGGTTTGGTCTGGGCGTTGATCGACAAAAAGGGGCCGCTCTTGCTTGAAGAGCCTGAACTCTCGCTTCACCCGGCGGTTGTTCGGCGGCTTCCTGATCTGTTCGCGCGTGTTATGCGGCAATCGAAGACAAGGGCGAGCCAGATTATCGTGTCGACGCACTCAACCGACATGTTGAATCGCGAGGGGGTCGACGTCAGCGAAGTGCTCGTACTTCGGCCGAGCGACAGCGGTGTCGGGATCTCTCTGGCTTCGGAATTCAGCGACATTGTCGCGCTCCTCGATGCAGGTGAAGCGCTCGGCGACGCTGTTATCCCAATTACGGAACCCAAGGGGCTCGCTGGTTTGCCTCTTTTCGACATTGCCGGAGAAGACGATTAGTGGCTGTCGTCATCGTCGGAGAGAGCGACTTGGACCTGGTTGTCTTGCAGAGGCTTTGCGCAAACGCGGGGGTGAGGATTGGTCGAGCAATCGCTCGGAACGGTAAGGCGTCGCTTGATCAACTGGTGGCTAGAATGGTCCGATCCAGTCCAGATGTCGGGCAATGGGTGTTCGTTCGCGATCTAGATCGAGATTCGGAGTGCGCCGCCGCCTACGCTTTGACCCATCCGACGCCGCAGCACGTTCAACTTCGCTTGGCCGTAAGGCAAATCGAGAGTTGGCTGCTTTCAGATCGTCGCAGTGCGGCGCGCTTTTTCGGCGTGGCCGAGAGCAGGGTGCCGAGAGATCCGGAAGCCGAGGTCTCGGCGAAAGAGCGGCTCGTGGCGCTCGCGACGGGAAGCCGATTTCGCACCGTCAAGGAAGGTGTTGGCCGCGGACTTGGCGCACACGTGCGTGTGGGCAGCGAGTATGTCGGCATGCTCTCCGAATTTGTCCGCGAGAAATGGAGCCCCGAGGCCGCTGCCGAGAATTCCGAAAGCCTGCGCCGTTGCCGCGCAGCATTGGAGCGACTGCGCGATGCCTGAAACCGTCTACACCGTCACCTTCCTCGAGATGACCGCGCCGCCGAAGGGGCCGCCGAAGCCGACGCCGGTCGGCGAGTCCTTGGCGCTCATCCGGGCGCATCGTCCGCCGGTCCACTATTTCCTCTATCTCTACCGCACCGTCGGCGGCGCCTATGACTGGACCGACATGCTGAAATGGCCGAAGGACCGGCTGGCGGACTTCGTCCAGGATCCGCAGGTCGAGCTCTACACGCTCATCTACGCCGGCTGGCCGGGCGGCTTCTATCAGCTCGATTTCCGCGAGGACGGCGTCTGCGACATCGCCTATTTCGGCCTCATGCCCGAGGTCGTCGGCGTCGGCGTCGGGCCTTGGCTGCTCGATCAGGCGCTCCGCGAGGCGTGGAGCCGCGGCGTCGACCGCGTGACCGTCAACACCTGCACGCTCGATCATCCCAAAGCCCTGGCGACCTATCAGCGGGCGGGCTTCGAGCCGATCCGCCGCGAGGAGCGGGTGCGAACCGGGGCCGATTAGGAACCTCAAGCGCGATGGGGATCATGCGCGCCGCGGCTTGCGGCGTCGTCGATTCGTGCTAGAACGAATCGCTAACATCTGGGCGGGAAGCGCATCCACGGCGCGTTCAGAACTGGTCCACTCCCCTCCGCCGGGCGGTCAACACTTCCGTCCACAGCCCTGAGGCGGCGTCCGCGCGGCGCGTGACTTCTCGGCCAGGCGGATCCGGCGAATCGCGGCGAGCGCGGAAATTTTCCCTTGTGTTCCGCCGCCGATTACCCCTAAATCTGGGCTTCCAGAACGTGGGTGGCTACTGGATATAGGTATCCGGTCCAGACATCGAGGCGGTTGGGCCCGGCGCGTGGCGGCTTGCTAACGACGCCGGAGCGAAGTCGAATTGTGGCGAGGAGCGCGGTCGGCGGATGCGAAGCGGAGCCCGAGGGGGCGGCCGCGGCGCGTTGCGGCCCAAGAACAGAGCGGAGCATGGCATGAAGATCGAGCGGCGGTTCACCAAGGCGGGCGCATCCCCTTATGCGGGGATCGAGTTCCGCAAGGCGACGTCGGAAATTCGCAATCCGAGCGGCGAGCGCATTTTCGCTCTGGAAGGCTTCGACGCGCCGGCGGCGTGGAGCCAGGTCGCTTGCGATGTCTTGGCGCAAAAGTATTTCCGCAAGGCCGGCGTCGCCGCCAAGCTCAAGAAGGTCGAAGAGAACGGCGTGCCGAGCTGGCTCTGGCGCTCCGTTCCGGACAGGAAGGCTCTGGAGGCGCTGCCGGAAGAGGAGCGCTTCGGCGGCGAGGCCGACGCGCGGCAGGTTTTCGACCGGATGGCCGGCGCCTGGACCTATTGGGGCTGGAAAGAGGGCCATTTCGGCGTCGGCAAGAACGCCGACGAGGCGTCGGCGCGCGCCTATTTCGACGAAATGCGCTACATGCTGGCGATGCAGTACGCGGCGCCGAACTCGCCGCAATGGTTCAACACCGGGCTCTTCTGGGCCTATGGCGTCGACGGGCCGAGCCAGGGCCACTACTATGTCGATCCGGCGACCGGCCATGTGAAGAAGTCGCGCTCGGCCTATGAGCGGCCGCAGCCGCACGCCTGCTTCATCCAGTCGGTGAAGGACGATCTCGTCAACGAAGGCGGGATCATGGATCTCTGGAGCCGCGAGGCGCGCCTCTTCAAATACGGCTCGGGCACCGGCGCCAACTTCTCGGATCTCCGCGCCGAGAACGAACCGCTGTCGGGCGGCGGCAAGTCCTCCGGCCTGATGAGCTTCCTCAAGATCGGCGACCGGGCGGCGGGCGCGATCAAGACCGGCGGCACGACGCGGCGCGCGGCGAAGATGG
>CAZPTD010000213.1:0-8004 GCA_964588915.1 uncultured Neomegalonema sp.
GGCGCGGGCGAGCCCATCGAGCGCGAAGGCATCCTCGCCATCCCCAAGGCGCTGCTCGAGAACGGCGTCGGCTATGTCGGCGGCTATCAGGGCGCGCCGATCAGCCATCTCATGGACGTGCTCGCGGATGCGCAGGAGATCCTCGGCGAACTCGACGTCCATTTCGAGGCCAGCGCCTCGGAAGCCGCCGCCGCCGCCATGCTCGCCGCCTCTGTCCACTATCCGATCCGCGGCGCCGTCACCTTCAAGTCGACCGTCGGCACCAATGTCGCCTCGGACGCGCTCGCCAACCTCGCCTCGGGCGGCGTGACCGGCGGCGCGCTCGTCATCGTCGGCGAAGACTACGGCGAAGGCTCCTCGATCATGCAGGAGCGCAGCCACCCATTCGCGCTCAAGAGCCAGATCTGGCTCCTCGATCCGCGGCCGAACCTGCCGTCGATCGTCAAGGCGGTCGGCGACGGCTTCGAGCTCTCCGAGGCCTCGAACACGCCGGCGATGCTGCTCGTCAGGATCCGCGCCTGCCATGTCCACGGACGCTTCGTCGCCAAGGACAACCGCCGGCCCGACTTCACCGTCGCCGACGCGCTCGCCCAGCCGCGGCGCGACACCGGCCGGATCGTGCTGCCGCCCGCTTCTTACGTCCACGAGCAGGAGAAGTTCGCGAAACGCCTGCCGGCCGCGATCGCGTTCATCCGCGAGCGCAAGCTCAACGAGCGCTTCGGGCCCGAGCAGGGCCGCGTCGGCGTCATCCTGCAGGGCGGCATGTATAACGGCGTCATGCGCGCGCTCGAGCGGCTGCGCCTCGCCGACGATTTCGGCGACAGCGAGATCCCGCTCTACGTCCTCAACGTCGCCTATCCGCTCGTCCCGGACGAGATCGCCGATTTCTGCGACGGCAAGGAGGCGGTGCTCGTCGTCGAGGAGGGCGCGCCGAAGCTGATCGAGCAGGAGATCCGCGCCGTCCTGCACAAGCGCGGGCTCGGGACCAAGATCCTCGGCGAAGGCCCGTTCCCGGCGGCGGGCGAGCTGACCGGCCAGGTCATGCTCGACGGACTGCGCGCGTTCCTGACCGCCCATGCCGGCGGCCTCGAGCCGCCGCAGCTGCGCGCGCCGAACGCGCCCAAGGACCCGGACGCTGAGACGCTCTCGAAGCTCGTGCCGCCGCGGCCGCCCGGCTTCTGCGTCGGCTGCCCGGAGCGGCCGATCTTCGCGGCGACCAAGCTCGTGCAGGAGGAGCTCGGCGAGCACCATGTCGCCTCGGATATCGGCTGCCATCTCTTCTCGGCGATGCCGCCCTTCGAGCTCGGCGCGACGACGATGGGCTACGGGCTCGGCCCGGCCTCGGCCTCGGCCTTGAGCAGCCCGAAGGCGACCAAGCGCTCGATCTCGTTCATCGGCGACGGCGGCTTCTGGCATAACGGCCTGACGAGCTCGGTCGGCAACGCCGTCTTCAACCGGAACGACGGCGTCATCGTCGTCGTCGACAACTATTATTCGGCCGCGACCGGCGGTCAGGACGTCCTGTCCTCGCGCGCCTCGAACCGGACGAAATCGACCAAGCATCCGATCGCCGAGGCGGTCAAAGGCGTCGGCGTCAAATGGGTCCGGCAGATCGACTGGACCTATGACGTGAAGAAGATGCGCGAGACCTTGCGCGAGGCGCTGACGACCAAGGAGACCGGCCCGAAGGTCATCGTCGCGTCGTCCGAATGCATGCTCAACCGCCAGCGGCGCGAGAAGCCGCTTCTCGCCGCGGCGATCAAGGAAGGCCGCCGGGTCGAGAAGCCGCGCTTCGGCGTCGACGAGGAGGGCTGCACCGGCGACCACGCCTGCATGCGGCTCTCGGGCTGCCCGTCGCTGACGGTGAGGCGCACCGGCGATCCGCTGCGCGACGATCCGGTCGCCTGTATCGATCAGGATTGCGTCGGCTGCGGCAATTGCGGCGAGGTCGCAGACGCCGCCGTGCTCTGCCCGTCCTTCTACCGCGCCGACATTGTCCACAATCCGGGCGGTTTCGAACGGTTCTGGAGCCGCGTCCGCCGGCGCGTCATCGGCTGGCTGAGGCGCCGGCGCGAGACGAGGAGGCTCGTTTGGGAATGAGCGGCGCCGAGAACCGCGTGATCAAGCTCGCCGCGCTCGCCGTCGGCGGCCAGGGCGGCGGCGTGCTCACCAACTGGATCGTCGCCGTCGCCGAGGCGAGCGGCTGGCAGGCGCAGTCGACCTCGGTCGCCGGCGTCGCTCAGCGCACCGGCGCGACGATCTACTATGTCGAGATGACGCCGGATCGCGGCCGCCCGCCGATCTTCGCGCTCAGCCCCTCGCCCGGCGACGTCGACGTGCTGATCGCCGCCGAGCTCATGGAGGCCGGCCGCGCGATCATGCGCGGCTTCGTGACGCCCGACCGCACCACGCTCATCGCCTCGACCCATCGCATCCTCTCGGTCGCCGAGAAGATCGCGCCCGGCGACGGGCTGCGCGATCCGGCCGCCGTGCACGAGACGGCGGAGCGCTCCTCGGCGGCGTTTGTCGCCTTCGACATGGAGCGGCTGGCGAAGGCGAACAGGAGCGTGATCTCGGCCAGCCTCTTCGGCGCGCTCGCCGGCTCCGGCGCCCTGCCCTTCGATCGCGAGACCTATGAAAGCGCGATCCGCGCCGGCGGCCGCGGCGTCGAGGCGAGCCTCGCGGCCTTCGCCGCCGCCTATGAGCGCGCCGCCGACCCCGAGGCTCGGATCGAGACGCCGGCCGAGGCGCCGCCGGCCGCGGCGCCGGCCGAGCCCAAGGGTCCGCAGCGGCTCCTCGCCGAGTGGGCGCCGCTCGCCGCGCGGCGCGACGCGCTGCCCGAGGAGGTCCGCGCGACCGCCGCCGCCGGGCTGCGCAAGACCGTCGAATTCCTCGACGTCGCCTATGGGCGCGAATATCTCGACCGGCTCGACCGCGCGCTCGCGCTTGACGGCGCGGAGGAAGGCTGGCGGCTCTCGGCCGCCGCCGCCAAGCATCTCGCCAACGCGATGGCCTATGACGATCCGATCCGCGTCGCCGACATCAAGACGCGCGGCCGGCGCATGGCTCAGGTCCGGTCCGAGCTCGGCGCCGCCGACGAGACCGAGCTGCGGATCACGGAGTATCTCCATCCGCGCCTCGCCGAGGTCTGCGATTGCCTGCCGACCGGCCTGGCGCGCCGGATCGAGCGGCGGCCGCGGCTCTATCGCTGGCTCGACCGCCGCGTCGACAAGGGCCGCCGCATCCGCACGGATTCGATCTCGGGCTTCGCGCTTCTTTGGATCGCGGCGTCGCTGCGCCCCTATCGGCGGCGGCTCAAGCGCCACGGCCACGAGCTCGAAGGACTCGAGGCCTGGTACGCGCGCGCGCTCGACGTCGCGCCCGAGAACTACGATCTCGCCGTCGAGATCCTGAACGCGCGGCGGCTGATCAAGGGCTATTCCGACACCCATGCGCGCGGGACGAGCAAGTTCGATCGCGTCATCGGCGGCCTGGCGCTGATCGAAGGCCGCGCCGACGCCGCCGACTGGATGCGGCGGCTGATCCAAGCCGCGCTCGCCGACCCCGAGGGCGCGGCGCTCGACGGCGCGCTGAAGACGATCGAGAGCTTCGCCGAGACGCGCGACGACCCGCCGCCGCGCGCGGCCGTCGCCTCCTGACGCGCGGCGACGAGCGGCGAAGAGCCGCGAGGAGCGCGCCCTACTCGACCTCGCCGCGCAGGAAGGCCTCGCTCCAATAGACCGGCGCCTCGGCGCAGACGCCGACGCGCACGCGCGTCACCGCCGCGGTCCCGTGATCCGTCTCCTCGACGCCGCGCGTCGTCAAGAGGACGCGCTCGCCGTCGAAACGCTCCTGGCTGACGATGTAGGCCGCGCCGTCGAGGCCCATGACGTGATCCGCGCCGGTCGCCGAGCCGAGGGCCGCGCGGCGGAAAGGCTGATCGCCGACCTGAATGCGCGCGAGCCCGCTATGCATCGCCATCTTGGCGTATTCGATCCTGATCGGCGTCGCGTTGACGCCGCCAAAGCAGGCGGAGCTGTCCGTGGTGACGAAAGACGTGAATTCCGGGCTCTCGAGATAGCAGAGCGCGACCTCGCCGAAGCTGCAGGAGGCGGCGGGCTGGCCGTCCTCCGGGCCGGCGGCGTACACGCCTTCGGCGGCGGCCGCTCCGGCGGCGACGAGCGCCCAGAGGCCGGTCGCCATTCCCAGTCCGAGTTTCCGCATGCGTTTGGTCCTCCGTCCGTTGGCCTTTCGTCGAGAACATCGGCCAATGACGGTCATTCGGAGGCTGCGCCGCGGCGAACTTGGGCGATCGGCGCGGTCGGCTTCAGGCCGTTTTCTGCATCGGCTCGGCCCGCGTCAGCCACGCCTCGGCCTCCGCCTGCGGCATCGGAGCGCCGAGCCAGAACCCCTGCAGCGCCAGACAGCCTTCTTCGCGCAGGATCCGCGCTTGCGCCGCCGTCTCCACGCCTTCCGCAATCACCGGAACGTTGACGCTGCGCGCGACGCCGAGAAGCGAGCGCAGCACGCCGAGCCGCGTGGCGTCCGCGTCGATCTCGCGCGCGAAGATCCGGTCGAGCTTCAAGTAGTCCGGCTTGAGCGCCAGAATGCCTGCGATCGACGCGTGACCGCTGCCGAAATCGTCGAGCTCGATCGCGACGCCCAGATCGCGGATCCGATCGATCGTCGACATCAGCTCCGCGTCGTCGCGATCCACGTAGATCGTCTCCAAGATCTCGAAGCCGAGCCGCGCCCGCAGCTCGCGAGGTATCTCCTGAAGCTCGTCGAGCAGGGACGACGACCGCAAACGCCGCGCCGAGACGTTGACGGAGAATCTCGGCGCCTTGCGGCCGAGCGGGCCGTCGTCGCCCATCGCCCGCAGCACGCGCGCCAGGATCAGCGAGTCGAGCTCGCCGGCGAGCTTGAGCTCGTCCGCGAGCGGCAGAAAGACGGAGGGCGGAACGAGACCGCGGGTCGGATGCCGCCAGCGCGCCAGCGCTTCGACGCCGAACACGCGCCCGCTCGCCGCGTGGATCTGCGGCTGGAAGAAGGGCTCGATCTCGCCGGCGAAGACGGCCTCCTTGAGATCGTCGCTCAGCGCCATGCGCTCGCGCGCCTCGTCGGCGAGACGCTGCGTGAACGGCGCCGCGTGGTTGCGGCCGTCGCTCTTGGCCTTGTAGAGCGCGAGATCGGCGTCCGCGAGCTGCTTCTCGGGCGGTTTGCCGGCCGCCGGCGGCGCGTAGCCCGCGCTCGCTCCGACTTCGAGCAACGCGCCGTCCCATTTGATGGGCGCGGTCGCGGCTCGGATCAACCGGCTGCAATACGCCGCGGCCGCGGCCTCGCTGCGGCGCGCGGCGGTGACGACGACGAACTCGTCGCCGCCGATGCGCGCCACGAAATCGGTCGGATCGACGGCGGCGCGCAGCCGGCGCGCGACATGCTGCAGGAGCGCGTCTCCGGCGGCGTGGCCGAAGGTGTCGTTGATCGGCTTGAAGCGGTCGAGATCCAACGAGACGATCAGGCGCCCCGGCCCCGCGTCGCCTTCTGCGGCGATCGCGTCGAGCTCGCGCGCGAGGCCGCGCCGGTTCGGAAGCTCGGTCAGCGGATCATGCAGCGCCTCGTGCTCGACCTTGGCGTTGGCGGCCTCGGCCGCGGCTCGGGCCGCGGACGCCTCGTCGCGAGCGGCCCGCATTTCCTGCTCGCGCCGCACCCGATCGGTGACGTCGTAGCTCACGCCGATCAGCCGCGCCGGGCGGCCTTCGTCGTCGCGGAGGACGCGGGCGCGCGCCTTGATGTGACGCAGCTCGCCGGCGTCGGTCACGATTCTGAACTGGCGATCGAAGGCGTCGTCCGCGGCGATCGCCGCGTTGCACGCCTCCTCGGTCGGCCCGACGTCCTCCGGATGGACGCGCCGGCGCCACCCCTGGAAGTCGCCTTCGAACGCGCCCGGGCGCACGCCGTACAGGCGATGCATCGTCTCGTCCCAGACATTGACGTCGGCGACGATGTCGTAGTCCCACACGCCGATGGCGGCGGCGTCCGTGGCCAGGCGAAGCCGCTCCCCGAGCAGCGCGGTTTCCCGAGCGCGTCTTTGCCGCGCGTCGAACGCATAGAGAAGCGCGCCGCCGGCGACGGAGGCGAGCAGCGTCGCGAGCGCGCCGATCAGCAGCGCCCTGCGCGCCTGTTCCCAGGCGGCGGCCTCGATCGTTCGGTTCGACCGACGCAACAGGACCGCGAAGTCGCCCCCCGGCATCGGTTTGACGACATAGCGCGCGCGCGCCGCCGACGCTTCGCAGCGACGCGGCGTTTGCGGCGCCGTCGAGCGCGGCTCGGAGCGCCGCCGCGTCGTCGATCTCGTCGAACACCGCCGCGTCGACCGGCGCGGCGCCGAGATCGACCAGCGCGCCGTCCGCCAGCTTGGCCAGAAAGAGCTGCGTCTCGTCGCTCGAGAGTTCGTTCGAAAGGCCGGCGAAGTAGCGCCGGTCGACGCCCGCGGCGACGACGGCGACGAGCGCGCCCTCCTCGTCGCGGGCGGCGACGCTCAACGGCCACACCCACCCGCCGTCGACGCGGCTGAACATCGGGCTGCCGACGAAGAACGCGTCGGCGTCGGCCGGCAGATGGCGGGCGAAATACGGGCGGTCCGCGACGAAGACGCCGACCGCCGGGCGGTCCGGGCGCATCTCGTCGACGACCGTGCCGCTCGAATCGACGATGACGATGGTCTTGACGTGCGGCAGCTCCTCGCGCACGCGCGCGAGCGTCGGCGCCGCGGCGTCGACGCCGTCGAACTCGATGGCCTCGGCGACGTCCTCCGTCGCCAGCCGCAGGCTTCTGAGATGCAGCGCCAATCGATCGGAGGCGAGATAGGCGTCTTCACGAAGCGCGCGCGCCTCGCGCTCGACCCGGTCGTCGTACCCAGCGACACTGGCGATGGCGGTCATCACTGCGCCGGTCAAGGCGATCCCTAAAATGCAAAGTAAATATTTCTTGCCGGTCTTCAACACCAACCCTCCGCCAATGACGACGGCATGTTGAATCAACAAGATTAAAGACCGCGAAAAAAATGAAGTCGAATTCGCTGTTCTTCGCGGAGTCTTGGCCGCGGCGGCGCGGCGTCGCGCCGAGCCGGCCCGAACGCGCCGCGCGGTCGGCGGCGTTTTGAGCCGAAAGGCGCGCAAGATGTCGCGAATGAGCGCTTGCGCCCCGCCGCGTCGTCTTAGAGAGAATCGGTAGACCGCTCGGCCAAAGGAGCAGCCCGCATGAAATCCCATTACCGCGTCGTCGTGATCGGCGGCGGCGTCGTCGGCGCCTCCGTCCTTTACCATCTCGCGAAGTTCGGCTGGAGCGACGTCGCGCTGATCGAGCGCAGCGTGCTGACCGCCGGCTCGTCCTGGCACGCCGCGGGCGGCGTCCACGCGCTCAACGCCGACCCGAACATGGCCGCGCTCCAAGCCTACACGATCGATCTGCTGAAGGAGATCGAGACGGAGAGCGGCCAGTCGATCGGACTGCACATGACCGGCGGCGTGACCGTCGCCTCGGCGCCGGCGCGCTGGGAATGGCTGCAATCGGCCTATCGGATCTTCCAGACCATCGGCATCGAAGACTGCCATTTGATGACGCCGGAAGAGATCAAGAAGACCTGCCCGATCATGGATGTCGACGGCGTCATCGGCGGGCTCTGGGCCGACCGCGAGGGCTATATCGACACCACGGGCACGGTGCAGGCCTACGCCAAATGCGCCAAGATGCGCGGCGCCGAGGTGATCGAGCACAACCGCGTGCTCGAGCTCGCGCCGACCGCCGAGGGCTGGTCGGTCGTCACCGAGAAAGGGACGATCACGGCCGAGCATGTCGTCAACGCCGCCGGCCTCTGGGCGAAGCAGGTCGGCCGGATGGTCGGGCTCGAGCTGCCGGTCTCGCCGCTCTCGCACCACTATCTCGTCACCGAGACCATCCCCGAGGTCGAGGCGCTCGATTTCGAGCTGCCGATGACGGTGG
>CAZPTD010000214.1:0-7981 GCA_964588915.1 uncultured Neomegalonema sp.
CCGTTCGACCACCATCTGCGTGGCGATGCCGGCGTGGTCCTGGCCGGGCTGCCAAAGCACATCGAAGCCCTGCATGCGCTTCCAGCGGATCAGGATGTCCTGGAGCGTGTTGTTGAGCGCGTGGCCCATATGCAGCGAGCCGGTGACGTTCGGCGGCGGAATGACGATGCAATAGCTCTCGGCGCCCTTGGCGGCGTTGGCGCCGGCGCGGAAGCAGCCTTGCTTTTCCCACATCTCGGCAATGCGCGGCTCGGCTTCGGCCGCGTCGAAGGTTTTCTCGATCGCCATCTTCGTATCGCGTTGCTGGTCTCAGAGGCTGCGCCCGGATCGCGACCCGGACGCCGTCGCGCCCGTGACTACAAGACCGGCCGTGCGCCGACCAGCGCCGATGCGGCGCCCGCCGCGGTTATTCCGCGTCCGACCCGTCCTCGGGCGCGGCGTCGTCCGTCCGCCCGTCCTCGGATCGGCGATCCGGCGCCGATTTGTCCTTGGCGATTCGCTCGACCTGATCGCGCACCATCTCCTCGACGAGCCGCGGCAGGTTGGATTCGAGCCACGCGGTCAGGCTCGCCTTGGTCGGGTCGACCGGCGCCGCGCGCGGCGCCGGCTCCGGATCCTCGATCGGCGCCGGCGTGTAGCCTTCATTGAGCCCGCCGAGAAGGCTCGCCCGCGCCTGAGCCCGCGGCGACGGCAGGCGCGGCGTCTCGGTCGGCGGCGGCAGCGCGTCGACGCCGCCCGGAACGTATCGGCCGACCTTGGCCTCGATCTCGCGGATCGGCGGCTTCTCGAGCTTGCCGGGTTCGACGCCCGTCGAGACGAAATGCTCGACGCGCCGCCGCACGAGGTCGTTGATCGCCTTCAGCGCGTCCTTTTGAGCGAGCGTCGGCGGCAGCGTGAAGATCTCTTCGACCGGCGCCCGGTCCCAGGACCGGCGGCCGGGCTGCGACGCGCTCGGCGCCGCCTCGACGGTCTCCTCGCCGGTCTCCTCGACGGCCTCCTCGAGCGGCTCTTTGCGCTCCTCTTCGGCCGATCCTTCGGCCGGCTCTTCCGCTGCGTCGCGGGCGGTCTCGGCCGTCGCTTCCGAGACGGCCGCCTCCTCGGCGGCGTCGTCGATCTCCTCGCCCGGTTCTTCCGCTTCCGCCGCCTCGATGTCCGCGTCGGCCATGTCGGCCATGTCCTCGGCCGACCGTTCGGCCGTCTCGACCTCGAGCGCGGCGTCGGCCGCGGTCTCCGGCGCGTCGCCCGCGTCGCGCCGCGCCGCGTCGGCGTCGTCGGACGGCGCCGCGTCCGCCGGCGAGTCCGACACGGCCACTTCCTCGTCCTCTTCCTCAGCTTCTTCGGCCGGCCGCGTCTCCGGCTCGGGCGTCGCCTCGTAGCTGGCGCCGAAATCGACGGTCGTCTTGAGCCGCGCCATCATCGAGCGCAGATCGGTCAGTGGCGGCGCGTCGCCGCGATCGGCCGCCGGCCCGGGCGCCTCCGCCGTCGCGTCGTCCGGCGTCTCTTCGACGTCCGCCGGCGCCTGAAGCCGCGGCGACGCCGGCTCCGCCTCGAGAGGCCCGTGCTCGAGCCAATCCGGGCTCTCGTCGCCGAGCAGAAGATCCGCCTTGCGCATCAGATCGGCGAACTCGCCCCACTCGTCCGGGCCCGCGTGCGCCGCGCCTCGGAGGTCCTCGCCGGCGCGCGTCTGCGGCTCCGGATCGGCCGGCCAAGCCGCGCCGGGATCGGACGCTTCATCCGACGGAGCGCGTTCGCTCAATCGCCGCGCGCCGTAGAGCAGGGCGTCGGCCAGCGCGTCGACATCGACCGAAGCGTCGGCGATGTCGCCTTCGAGCGCGTCGCCGCGCGCCCAGTCCGCGTCGAGAGCGGCCTCGCCGACGCTCGGCGGGCGGCTGGCCTCGACGCGGGCGCGCTCGGCCGCGGCGCGCTGCTCGAGGCTCCAATCGGCCGGATAGAGCTCGAGAAGCGGCGGCGCGCCGCCCGCGTCGTCGCCGAGATCCTCGCGCACCAGCCGCTTGATCGACGACAGCATCGCCTCGATCTGCCGGTCGCCGCCATCGTCCCACGCCCGGCTCGGCGCCGAGGCCGTCGGGTCGAGATCCTCGTCCGGCCCGAAGCCGTAGGCGCCCTCGACGCCCATCCGCGCGCGCGACGCGGCGCGAGCGCGCGGCCCGCGCCTCTCCCTATGCGGCGTCGATTTCATGGAAGGCTTCATCTCGGGCACGCTCGGCATCCTCCGCTTCGCAACCTCGCGACCGCGGCGACGGCTGCGCGCGCCTGTCGGCGGCGGCGCCTCGTCGCCGTACCGCCACAACAGATAGAGCCCGCCCGGCGGCAGGCTCTACACTTAGCGCATCTCTTCCGAAATTAGTAGTTTTCCATCCATGCGTCGTCATCGACGTCCGGATATCCGAGAGTGAAGCGCTGCGAGTCCTCGTAAGGGCCGACCGGATCGTAGCGCTCGACCTCGAGACCGAGCGTCTCGGCCGACAGCGTGCCCATCGACGACAGCAGCTGATAGGCGGCGATCTGCTCGTCGCTTCGCGAATTGACCAGCGCGACCCGCGCGTCGAGCAGGTCCTGCTCCGCGTCGAGCACGTCGAGCGTCGTCCGCGAGCCGACGCGCGCCTCCTCTTGAACGCCGAGAAAGGCGATCCGCTGCGCCTCGACCTGCTCGGCGTTGGCGACGATCGTCGCGCGCGCCGTCAACAACGTCTCCCAGTTGACGCCGACGTCGCGCAAGAGCTGACGCCGCGCCTGCTCGCGCTCCTGAGCGCGCTGCTGGGCGGCCGCGGCGTTCGAGCGGACGGAGCTCCGCAGCGCGCCGCCGGAATAGAAGGGCACGGTCACGGTGACCGTCGCCGTGCCCGACAGGGTCGAGTCGCCGTAATCGAAGGCCGTGGAGGTGCTCTGGCTGATGTTGCCCGAGAGCGTCACCTGCGGCAGGAGAGCGCCATAGGCCTCCTCCACGCCGAATTGCGCCGCCCGCTCGGCCGCGAAAGTCTGGAGATAATCAGGATTGCGCTCGAGCGCGACCTCCTCCGCCTCCTCGACCGAGCCCGGCAGGACCGGCAGCGGCGGCAGAGGCGAGAGATTCGTCGGCGGATAGCCGACGACGCGCTCGAACTCCTCGGCGGCGGAGCGCAGATCGCCTTCGGACGAGCGCAGAAAGGCGCGGCTCTCCGCCAACCGGGCCTGCGCCTGCGCGACGTCGGTTCGGGTCACCTCGCCGACCTGGAGGCGCGCCTCCGTCGCTTCGAGCTGCCGCGCGATCACGTCGACGTTGTTGCGCGCGAGCCGCGCGTTCTCCTGCGCCTGGATGACGTCGACATAGGCCTGGATCGCCGACAGGATCACCGACTGCTCCGTCGAGATCAGCTGCAGGCGCCCGGCGTCGACCAGCGCCTCCGCGCCGGCGACGGCGTTTTCCGTCTGCCACCCGTCGAAGAGCGGCTGCGACGCCGAGAGACCGATGCTGCTCGGCGTCGTGTAGCTGGTGTCGGCGTCCGTCGGGTTGGTCGCGCTCCAGCCGACCGACGCGTCGCCGGCGATCGTCGGCCGCATGCCCGCGCGCGCGATGGCGACGCTCTCATCCAGCTGCCGGAGCGCTTGACGCTGCGCCAAGACCTCCGGGCTGTTCTCCAGCGCGTCGCTCAGCGCCTCGGTGAATGTCTGCGACCACGCCGGCGCGGCGATCGCCGATAGAACGGCGCAGCAGACAGCCGCTTTCGCCCAACGCATCATTTGCATCCCTCCTGTCGATCGGACGCGCCCACGGCCGATCAAAACTCGAAACCTTTCGGCCGCTCCAATCCCGGAAGGATCGGCGCCGCCGCATCGAACACCGGCCGATAGCCCATCGCGCCGCCGGACTTCACGCCCAGGAGGCAGCGGCCGAGCGGCCCGTCCATCGAGATCGCAACGATCCGGCCGCCCTCGGCGAGCTGATCCGTCACCGCCGCGGGCGGCGCGCCCGCGACGCCGCCATAGACCAAGATCGCGTTGTAGGGTTGATACTCCGGCCATCCCGCCGCGAGCGGGCCGCGCGCGATGATCGCGGCCTCCGCCTCGAGCTTGGCCAGCGCCGCCTCGCAAGCCGTCGCCAGATCGTCGTCGCTCTCGAGCGCGACGACGGTCGAGACGAGCCGCGTCATCACCGCGGCCGCGTAGCCTCCGCCCGAACCGACCACGAGCGCGAGATCCGAGCCCTCCGGCTCCAACGCCTGGAGCATCTTGGCGAAGGTCCGAGGATCGAGCTCGAAGCGGCCTTCGGCGACCTGGACCGTGTCGCCGGCGTAGGCGAGCGCGCGCTTCGACTTCGGAAAGAAAAGCTCGCGCGGCGTCGCGAGAAACGCGTCGATCACGTCGAGGCGCGTCACGTCGGCCGGACGCACATGCCGGTCGACCATCACTCTGCGCGCGTCAGCGTAGGACGCGCTTTCCGCAAGCGCCGACATTCTCTCTCAGCCGCTCCCGCCGTTGCACAGACGCCCGACCCACGCCGCAGGCCAGCGTTCATCCGGCGCCACAAACCACACGCCTGTGGCGAAAGATACCCTCTGGCGCCTGTCTCGTCTTTGGCCGGGCGCTCGCGCCCGGTCGCTCGCCGTTCTTTTTTTGTCGACTGTCGCGCCTCGCCTACAGATTGTGGCGCCAATCGACCGATCGGGCGCCGATGCGCGCCTCCGCTCCATCATCGCGTCCCATTTTCGCTCAGTTCCGCAACGGCTTCGGCCGCGGCGGCGTCCGCCGGGCCGATCGGCGCGCCGAGCCGCGCCGGCGCGAAGCGGCGCCGGAACGCCGTGAGAACGGCGTTCGAGGACCAATTCCCATAGCCGATGCGCGCAGCCGCCGCCCGGAAGCGCCGATCGGCGTCGGCTTGCGACCGATCCTCCGGCGGCGCGGCGGCGAACGGCGCGCCGGCCGCGAACGGCCCGAGCGCCAAGCCCCGCGCTTCGAGGCGGGCCCAATCGAACTTCTCGCCCGGATCCGTCTTGCGCTCCGGCGCGACGTCCGAATGCGCGACGACGCCGCGCCGGCCGACGCCCCAGCGCGCGCCAATCGACGCCAGGAGCGCCTCGAGACGCGCGATCTGCGGCTCCGAGAACGGATGATACGGTCCGCAACCCTCGTCTTCTCGGCCGAGATGGGCGAGTTCGACGCCGATCGACGCGCCGTTCACGTCGGTCTCGCCGCGCCATGAGGCGACGCCGGCGTGCCAGGCGCGGTCGGCCTCGTCGACGAGGGCGAAGAGCGCGCCCTGCGCGTCGATCAGATAATGCGCGCTGACCTCGGCCCTCGGATCGCAGAGGCGCGCGAGCGCGGCCTCGGCGCTCGCCATGCCGGTGTAGTGCAAGACGACGAGCGTCGGCGCGCGTCCGTCGACGCGCGGCCCGGCGTTCGGCGACGGCGCCGGCCGCGCGTCCGCCTCGCGGTCGAGACGGCGATCCGATAGGTTTGAGCGCGCATCGGCGCCGGCGCTCGACATGGCCTCTCCGAGCGAAGGGCGACAGCGCCGCGCCCGTTGCCGAAAATCGGCCTCGAAGCGCCCGGTCGCCGTCGCCTACTTGGCGAATTCTTCGATATCTAGTAGCACATCGACATGGCGTTGCAAAATAGAGTTAACCCGAGCGGCGAAATTGTCGCGACTCCGCATCGCGGCGGGCTCTTCGGCAATCGCGGCGGACGGCTGCATCGCCCGGACAAGACGCTCGGCGCGCGGCGCTGGGCTTCGAAATCGTGGATCGCCTGCCGCACCGAGTTCAAGGAACGCCGCCGCGACGTCATGGGCGCCGGCTACACCGAGCTGTTCTTTCTCGACGACGCGACGGCGCTCGCGGCCGGGCATCGGCCCTGCTTCGAATGCCGCCGCGACGCCGCGCGCGCCTTCGCCGCCGCCTGGGCCGACGCAAAAGGCCTGGCCGAGCCGCCGCGGGCGGGCGAGATGGACGCGGCGCTTCACGCCGAGCGGCTCGACCGGCGGACGCGGCTCGGCCGCGCCAAGCGCAAGACGCCGATCCGGCTTCGAGACGCGCCGACGGGCGCGATGGTCGAGCTCTGGGGCGCGGCCTGGCTCGTCGCGTCCGAATTCCTTTTGCGCTGGAGTTTCAGCGGCTACAGCCACGCGCTCGACAGAAGCGGAGCGATCCTCGAGGAAGAGGCGCTGCTGCTGACGCCGCCGAGCGCGGCGGCGGCGCTGCGGGCCGGATACCGCCCTTGGGCGGCGACCGATCTCTTCTGACGCGCCGCGCCGCTCGCCGTCATCCGCCTTCGGCGATCAAGATGATGAGACCGATGACGACGAGCGCGACGATCCAAATATAGGTCTTGTGGTTGTCGTCGCGCGCTTGCATCTCGACGCGCCGCACCTGGTCGGGCGCCACGAGGCCGTCGCCCTTGCAGGCGCCGCAGCGGCCGTATTCGCTGAAGGGCTCCGAGCCGCTTCCGCCGCAACGCGGGCATTGCCGATATCCGCTGCTCATCTTCTCCCGACGCCTCTCCCGGCGCGCGAACCACTCGGCCGCGCCGAAGAGCGCCAGCCCCGCGCCGATGATGATCCAGAGTCCCGTCAACCGACCGCTCCTTCCGTCCGATGGTCAGACGCCGAGAACCGACGGCGCGCAACATGGCGGAGGATCGCGCCGATTCTCGGGCGCCGAACGTCGAATGTCGGCGACGGGCGCCGCCGATGTCGAGAAGCGGCGCCGCTCAGTTCACCACATGCTCGCGCAGCGGCTCGATCCCGTTGAACCAGACCGAGGCGTAGGTGGTGGTGTAGGCGCCTGTCGCCGGAACGAGGACGCGGTCGCCGGCCCTGAGATCGAGCGGCAGCATCACCGGATCGCGCTCATAGAGCACGTCGGCGCTGTCGCAGGTCGGCCCGGCCAGCACGCAAGGCCCGACCGCGCCGCCGTCGCGGGCGGTGAGGAGCCGGTAGCGGATCATCTCGTCCATCGTCTCGGCGAGGCCGCCGAATTTGCCGATGTCGAGATAGACCCAGCGCGTCGCGTCGCCCGCGGATTTGCGCGAGACGAGCAGCACCTCGGCCTCGATCACGCCGGCGTCGCCGACGAGGCCGCGGCCGGGCTCGGCGACGATCGCGGGCGCCTGGCCGCCGAAGGCCGCGGCGATCTCCTCGCGAATCCGCGCGCCGTAGAAGCCGATCGGCGGCGCGCCCTCGGCGTAAGCCGCCGGAAAGCCGCCGCCGATATTGAGCGTCTCGAGCCGGAGCCCGCGCAGCTGCGCGCGCCGCCAGACCGACGCCGCCTGAGCGAGCGCCTCGCGCCAGCCGCTCGGGTCGCGCATCTGGCTGCCGACATGGAAGGAGATCCCGACCGGACGGAGCCCGAGCTCGGCGGCGCGCGCGAGAAGGGCGACCGCCATGTCGGGCGCGCAGCCGAATTTGCGGCTGAGCGGCCAGTCGGCGGACGAGCTCTCGATCAGAAGCCGGCAGAACACGCGGGCTCCGGGCGCGTGCGCGGCGATCTTCTCGAGCTCCTCCTCGGCGTCGAAGGCGAAGACGTCGACGCCCGCCTCATGCGCGTAGGCGATGTCGGCGGCGCGCTTGATCGTGTTGCCGAAGGAGAGGCGCTCGGGCGCGACGCCGAGACCGAGGCAGCGCGCGATCTCGCCGCGGCTCGCGACGTCGAAGCGCGCGCCGAGACGGTCGAGACGGGCGATGATCGCCGGGTTCGGGTTCGCCTTCACCGCGTAATAGAGCGCCGCGCCGCCGAGCGAATCGGAGAGCCGCCGATACGCCGTCTCGACGCGCGCCAGATCGATCGCGACGCGCGGGCCCTCATAGGGCGTCTCGGCGAAGAAAGCGGCGATCGCCGGCGACACGCCGCCGCGCGTCGCCTCGAAGTCGGGCGCCCTGTCGAAGCTGTCCTGGACGCTGTCCTCGGCGCGCAGACGCGCGCCCCTTCCGCGAACGGTCATCGCCGATCCCTCCGCGCGCTGGGCCGACGGCAGCGCCCGCCAGGCG
>CAZPTD010000215.1:0-7946 GCA_964588915.1 uncultured Neomegalonema sp.
TCACCTCGCGGATGTCGTCGACGCCGGTGCGGCTCGCCGCGTCCATCTCGAGCACGTCGACATGGCGCGATTCCGCGATGGTCCGGCAGGCCTCGCAGACGCCGCAGGGCGTGATCGTCGGCTTCTCGGCCGCGAGGCAGTTGAGGCCCTTGGCGACGATGCGCGCCGTCGTCGTCTTGCCGACGCCGCGGACGCCGGTGAGGATGCGCGCATGCGGCACCCGATCGCGCTCGAAGGCGTTCGAGAGCACGCGGACCAGCGCTTCTTGACCGATCAGCTCGGCGAAGCTCTGCGGCCGGTATTTGCGCGCCAGCACGATATTGGCGACGTCCGGCGCGCCGCCTCGACCGCCGCTCTGTCCGCCCGGCTGAGATTCGGAACCAGCGTCGCGCCCGTCCATGCCGCTCCTCTACGCCGCTCGTCTGGGCCGAAATCGCCGGCCGGTCCCGCCGGACGCCGCCGGCGCGGCGAAGCTCTGCGCGTCTTGAGAGGATCGCTGCGCCGTCGCGGCGCGGTGGGGTGAGAGGCCGACGACGACCCGAGCTTGACTCGTTACGGCTGCTTCCTTCCGGACCTGACCGAGTTGGCGAGGGGCCCGCCCGCGCCAACCTCTCGCGCCTTTAATGGAGGCTCCCGCGCGCCCTTTCAAGTCTTGCGTGGCGGCCGCGGTCCGAGACGCGACGTTCGCCGCGGCGACGCCGGTCAGGCGCTGAGCGCGTCGTCGGCCGCGATCTCGCGAAGCGCCGCGATATCGCCGACGCGGACGGTCCGCGCGTCGAGAAGCTCGATCACGCCGGCCCGCTTGAGCTCGGTCATGCGCCGGCTGACCGTCTCGATCGTCAATCCGAGATAGGCGGCCATGTCCTCGCGGCTGAGCGGGATCGACGTCGTCAGCGCGCCCGCTCCGGTCTCTGCGCCCACGACGCGATACCGCTCGAAAAGGGTCAGGAGAAAGCTCGCGACGCGCTCCTTCGCCGTCTTGCGGCCGAGAAGAAGCATTTGCTCTCGGGCCGCGTCGAGCTCGTCCTGCGTCATCTCGAGCAGGCGATGCTCGATATTCGGCGTCTGGCGCATGAAGCGCACGAACGGCCCGCGCCGAAACCGGCAGAAGACGGTGTCGACGGCGGCGATCGCGTCGCATTTCGCGACGTCGCCGCTCGAGCGGCCGAGAAAATCCGACGGGAAGAGCAAGCCGACCATCTGCCGGCGCCCGTCCGGCAGCGTGTAGGTCAGCTTGACCACGCCGCTGACGATGCTGCCGACATAGTCCCAGATCTGGCCGGCGCCGAGTATCTCCTCGCCGGCGGCGTAGGTCTTGTAGCTCTTGAACTGGTCGAGCGCGCTCAGCTCGTCCGTGTCGCACATCGAGCAAACGGCGCGCTGTCGGATCGGACAAGAACCGCAATCCTTCGGCAAAGGACCGCCTTGAGCCTGTATCTTCAGTCTTTCGACGCCCATCTACCTAATCCGCATCGCTCGAATCGCCGCGAGGAAGCCGAACCGGCGTTCTCTAATCCTGCAGGCTCGTTTGATTCAGATCAACATGATTGCCCCAAGCAGGTCAAACGCGGTTCGCCGTCAGGGCCGTGTGTTCCGCCCGAGGCCGCGACAACGCATCCACGCGGCCCGTCTTGCGCGCCGACGCGCGCCGCCGCAGGCTGGACCTGGCGCGCGAGACCTGCGAATACAAGGCGCGCGAGCGCGGCGCGCGTCGAAATGACGCCGCCGCTTCGGTGGCCGACACTTCGCTTCGACGCGTTGCGGCAAGTTCCGTTCGGAAGAATGAGATGACGAACCGACCAGAACGACATAGTGGCGAGAGCCTCGCCGGCCGTCTGATTATCGCGATGCCGAATATCGGCGATCCGCGGTTCGAGAGGTCCGTGATCTATCTTTTCGCGCATCAGGCGGACGGCGCGATGGGCCTGATCGTCAATCGGCCGACCGACGATCTGCGCTTCGACGATTTGCTCGAGCAGCTCGATCTCGGGATCGAGGGCGACGCCCCGCAGACCCAGGTGCGCTTCGGCGGCCCGGTCGAGGTCGAGCGCGGCTTCGTTCTGCATTCGGACGACTATCACCGCGACGAGGCGACGATGCGCGTCGACAAGGGCATCAGCGTCACGGCGACGGTCGACATTCTGAAGGCGATGGCCGCGGGCGACGGGCCGGAGCGGGCGCTCTTCGCGCTCGGCTACGCGGGCTGGGGGCCGGGCCAGCTCGAGCGCGAGATCCTCGAGAACGGCTGGCTCCATTGCGAGGCGGACGACGCGATCGTCTTCGACGACGAGGACGACACCAAATGGTCGCGGGCTCTGGCGAAGATCGGCGTCCATCCCTCGGCGCTCTCGTCGGCGTCCGGGAGCGCTTGAGAAAGCGGTCAGTGGTCGGCGGTCAGTGGGTTGGACGGCAGCCGGCCCGTCCAGCGCGCAGCGCCTCGGGCAGGCCGCGGCGTTCTACGCCTGCTCCTTGACATCTTCGCCAACGAAGAGAACCGGCTGCTCTTGACCCTCAACAGACGTACCTCTTGAGCGTGCTCTCGAAGCTCTGAAAGCAGGGCGCCGCCTCCAACAGCGATGGATGGACGCCGTCGCGGTGGTCTGACAACCGCCGTGCATAGGCCTCGATGTCACGGCAATGGTTTGCGATCTCTCCGGTGATGGATTCCGCCGCGCGGGCCGCCGCTTGCGCGCACAACTTGGCAAGTTCGCGGTCGCGCTCGATTGCAGCTTTCGGATCTTCGCGGATCGAAAGTCTCGCCGAGGCGGGCGCCTTGGGCGTGTCGCCGAACGCGGCCATAGCGCGAGTCAGCCTGCCGGCCCTCGTCATCGCAACGCCACTTGTAGCCCAGGCGACGTTCGCATCGCCGGCGTCGCCACGGCGCCAGTGGACGAAGGCGTGAGCCATCGGCTGCTCGACCAGCGCGATGAGATGCGCGAACATCACGTTTAGCGGCGTATCGTCCGCCTCGCGCTCGACAGCGACCGACAGTTGCGCCGCATGGTCGTCCAGCCACTCGACATACGCGTGACGGGGTCGGCGGGCGTCCTCGAGCCACCTGCGCGCCGGATGCTCGTTGTCGAGGTCGAGAGAAAGGCGCTCGGCCATTCGTCGCTCGATCTCGAGTTCGGCTGCGCAGATCTTCTGCAGCGTGTCGCCCGGGGCGAATGCCGAGAACTCCAGCGCCAGGGGTTCGCCAACCACGACGAGGTGGTTCAAAATCTTCATGCAGACGGGAAAGTCGATGCGATCGACTGCGTTGATTCTGTCTGCCGCCTCGCGCTCGCCCCAGCTGCGAAGCGCCAGAATGTGAACGAACTGCTGATTGACCGCTGTGAGCTGCGTTCGCAAGAGCCCCTTTAGGCCGGCGCGTTCCTCGTCCATGGCGCCCTCTCGATTCCGAAACCTCCCCGCAAGCGTTCGACTCCGCGGAATACGCTAGCCTAGAGGACGCATTGAGTTCAGAAAAGACAGGGACGCTTTACCAGTAAGATAAGGAAAATTGAATAATGGAGCGGGCATCGCTCTCCGATCTTTCCACCTTCGTCACGATCGTCGAGCAAGGGTCGTTGCGCGCCGCCGCGAAGGCGCTTGGCGTGAAGCCGCCCGCGGTCAGCTATCGGCTCAAGCGCCTCGAGGACGAAATCGGCGTCGCGTTGCTGTTGCGCTCGACGCGTTCGCTCGAACTGACAGATGCGGGCCGGAGGCTTCTACAGCGCTCCAATCCGGCGCTCCGAGAAATCTCCCAAGCGCTCTCGGATGCTCGCCAGAATAGCCACGAGCCGAGCGGGACGCTGCGCTTGACGCTTTCTCACGTCGCGTTCCGATACGTGCTCGCTAACCATCTCGCCGCCTTCCAGGAGCGCTATCCGAAGATCGAACTCAGCCTCTCGTTCGATGACGCGCTCGTGGACCTCGCGAAGGGCGGATTTCACGCCGGCATACGGGTCGGCGATATCCTTGAACAGGAAATGATCGCTGTCCAGCTCACGGGACCTCGCCGACAAGCGCATGTGGCCGCGCCCGCGTATCTGCGCCGCTACGGGCGTCCGTCAAGCCCTGCCGATCTCCTTGCCCACGAGTGCATTCGATATCGCCTCATCACCTCGACGAGTATCCTGAAATGGGAGTTTCCAGGGCCCAACGGCCCGAGGACAATCGACGTGGGCGGGAAACTTGTCGTGAACAGCACCTCCGCCATGGTCGACGCCGCCCGCCTCGGGCTCGGCGTCGCCTGGCTGGGCGAGCGCGTCGTCGAACGCGAGATTCGGAGCGGCGAGCTGGAGGTGGTGTTGCGCGAGCACGCCATTGAGCGGCCGCCATTCTTCATCTACTTCCCGCGGGAGTATGCGCGCCTGAGATCGCTAAGGGCGCTTGTGGACTTCCTCAAGTCAGATGGAGCCTCGATCCGAGGCTGACGCCGCCGCAAGTTCTTTGCGCCGATTTGGCGGCTATCGGCTTTGAACGCCTGTAGCGGCGGGGCGGTGAACTGTCCGAAGTCGCGGGTGATACGGACCATGCCGTCGACGTCGCCCGACAGCCGAACCTGACCCGACGTGGACATTAAGCCCAATCGTCGGCGGTCTTCAGTTTGAAATGACGATCAAAACGAGTGAAAACGCGCCGCATCAATCTTCGGCAGGTTCGACTCGAGGCGCCGTCACCATGATCAGCATCCGAGACATAGCCTCCGAGGAGGCGACAAATTTCCGTCGACCGCTTCTCCGTCAGTTTGCGGAGGAACATGGAAACCCCTTCGATACTCGAGATTTCGCATTCGCCGCAGTAAAAGACTCCGAAGTGATCGGAACCATCGATGGCTATGTTCTATATGACTGGGCATATGTGAATTATCTGGCGATCAGCGAGACGCATCGACGCTCCGGCGCCGGAAGCGTTCTATTGGCGCGGGTCGAAACGCTCGCGCGCACTGAAGGATTGCTGGGCGTTCAGCTTGACACCTTTCGTTATCAAGCCCCTGCGTTTTACGCGGCCCGCGGATATAAGGAGAGTATGGTATTGCCGGGTCGCACGGCTGATCGCGATCGCATCTTCGTTGTTAAGCGGCTGACCTCACCCTAGACAATTCGCACAGAGGTCCGGCGACAGGCTGCTTTCTGATGTCAGCATTTGTCCAGAGCCGTCAGATGACGCAAAGCGCATCCATCCTTCAAGCGCGTCGAACCAGGCGCCGCCCGACGGCTGACCTATAACAACTTCGCCCTACACCCCGACGCGCTCCGGACGGCGGCGCTCGTAGATGAGATGGTCGCGCCAGAGGCCGGCGATCTGGAGATAGGCCGCGGCGCGGCTCTCCTCGTTGAAGCCGGTCCGCTCCAGGAGCCGGCGCGAGCGGAAATTCTCCGGCAGGCACGCCGCCTCCAATCGCGACAGCCCGAGATCGTCGAAGGCGAACTCGACCACCGCCGCCAGGGCCTCGGTCATGAAGCCCTGTTCGACGAAGTGGACGCCGAGCCAATAGCCGAGCGCCGCCGACATCGACGCGCCGCGGCGGACATGCTCGAGCGTCACGCCGCCGACGAGGCCCTCGGTGCGCGGCGGCGCGTCGCCGGGGTCGCCATAGTCGGAGAAGGCCGAGCCCGAGCGCACCGCCGCCTCCTCGGCGAAGATCAGGAACGGAAAGGACCGGCCCGCCGTCACCTCGGCCCGCGCCCAGGCGACGCGGCGCTTGAAGCTCGACAGCGTCAGGTGATCGTCCGTCCAAAGCGGCTCCCAGGGACGCAGAAAGTCCTGCGACGCGCCGCGGACATAGGCCCATTCCTCGAAGTCGCTCTTCTTCGGCGGTCGCAGCACCAGACGACGCGTCACCAGCCGAGGACCGCCGGCCAGCGCCGCCAGGCGCCCGCCGAAGGCGCCGCCCGCGCCGCTCACGCCGCCAAACGCGCCTGAAGCGCGTCGAGAGAGGGCGCCGAGGAGACCGGCCCGTAAAGCGTGAGGCTCGGCGCGGCGCCGAGGATGCGTTTCTCGCCATAGGCGCGGAGCGAAGCGGCGTCGACCATCGCGATGCGGCCGAGCAGCTCCTCGATCCGCCGGATGCGGCCATGCAGCAGCAGCCCGCGCGCCGCCCGCTCGCAGCGCGCCGCGGAGCTCTCCAGGCCCATCAGGAGCCCGGCCCTCAGCATCGCCTTCGCCCGCGCGATCTCGGCCTCGCTCGCCTCTTCGGCGACGGCGCGCATCTCCGAGCCGATCACGTCCAGAAGCTCCGGCAGGTCGTCGCCGCCCGCGCCGGCGTAGATCGTGGTGACGCCGGCGTCGGCGTAATGCGAGGCCTGGGCGAAGATCGAGTAGCAGAGGCCCCGCTTCTCGCGCGCCTCCTGGAAGAGCCGCGAGGACATGCCGCCGCCGAGCAGCGTCGCGTAGACCTGGGCGACGAAGAAATCCGGGTCGAGATAGCTCGGGCCCTCGACGCCGACGATGAGATGCGCCTGCTCGAGATCCTTCTCGACGCGCCGCTCGCCGCCCCTGTAGCGGGCGTGCTCCGAGACGCCGCCGGGCGCCGGCCTCAGATCGCCGAAGAGGCTCTCCGCCTGGGCGACGAAGGCGTCGTGATCGACGGCGCCCGCCGCCGCCACGACCATCCTCTCGGGCGCGTAGGCCGCCGCCATGAAGCGCTTCAGGACCGTCCCGTCGACATTGGCGACCGTCTCCGGCGCGCCGAGGATCGGACGGCCCATCGCCTGGCCCGGAAAGGCGAGCTCCTGCGCCCAGTCGAAGACGATGTCGTCCGGCGTGTCGCGACTCTGGCCGATCTCCTGCAGGATCACGCCGCGCTCGAGCGCCACGTCGTCCTCGGTCATCGTCGGGTCGCGCAGGATGTCGGCGATGATGTCGAGCGCGACCGGCACGTCCTCTTCGAGCACGCGCGCATGGTAGGCCGTGATCTCGCGCGAGGTGTAGGCGTTCAGATCGCCGCCGCCGTCCTCGATCGTCTCGACGATCTCGCGGGCGCTGCGCCGGCCGGTGCCCTTGAAGGCCATATGCTCGAGGAAATGGGCGAGACCGTTCTCCTCCTCGGCCTCGTGCCGCGCGCCGGCGCCGACCCAGACGCCCACCGTCGCCGACGCGACGCCCGGCATCGGCTCGGTGGCGACGCGCACGCCGTTGGCGAGCTCGGTCGTCCGAACAGAAGTTTCAAGCGGCATTCCACACCTCATCGATCGGACGGCGTCGGCTCGTCGCCCGCCCGGTCGGCCAAAGCAAAATTCTCGCCGAATTGCGCGGGTTCAGCGCCTCTTGCAACGCTTCATCTAAACCGGCCGCGCCGCGGCCTCAATATGACTTTCGACCTTAGCGAGTTCGTTCGGCAGGCGCGAGAACCGTTCGGCGCGGCTGAGAAGATCCGCGAGATGCTCCGGCGGCGCCGGCGCGCGTCCGGCGGCGCGCGTCACCGCCTCGGCGAACTTCGCCGGATGCGCGCAGGCGAGCGCGATCATCGGCGTCTCTCGCCGCCCGCGCCGGACGCGCGCCGCATGGACGCCGACGGCCGTATGCGGATCGAGGACGTAGTCGGCCTCTTCGGCGGCGCGCCGGATCGTCTCGGCGACCTCGTCCTCCGAGGCGCGCGCGCTGTCGTAGTCCTTTGCGAGCGCCGCCCGCGCGTCCTCGGACAGATCGAAGGCGCCCGTCTCCTTGAGCGCGGTCATGAGCTCGACGACCGGCGCCGATTCGCGCCCGACCGCCTCGAAGAGCGCGCGCTCGAAATTCGAGGAGACCTGGATGTCCATGCTCGGCGAGCTCGTGCGCCGAACGTCCGAGACCGCGTAGCGCCCGGTCGAGAGGCAGCGATGCAGAATGTCGTTCTCGTTGGTCGCGACGACGAGCCGCTCGATCGGCAGGCCCATCCGCTTCGCCGCCCAGCCGGCGAAGATGTCGCCGAAATTGCCGGTCGGGGCCGAGAACGAGACGGCCCGGCCCGGCGCGCCGAC
>CAZPTD010000216.1:0-7944 GCA_964588915.1 uncultured Neomegalonema sp.
GCGACATGCTCGCCGGACGGATCACCCAGAAGGTCGAGGACATGCCCGAGACGGCGGGCACCGCGCTGTGCTGGCTGGCTGGCGAGGGTTGACTAGTAACCAATCACGCAGAGCGAGAATGGCATGGTGATGCGTGAGTGGCCGAACAGCGCCTGAGCGACGGTGACCGACTTGCCATAGTCTTCGTTGACGACGTCGCGCCCGCCGCTCTTGTAGCGGTAGACCTGCGGCACGGCGAGGAAGAGGTGCGCCATCTCGACCATCACCAGCGCCTGGATCAGGTCGCGGTAGACGGCGTTGCCCATCCAAGCCCGCCCCGCCTCGACCTCCAGCCCGGCCTTCCACTCTGGATGCCAGGCGTCGACCTCGTACTGGAGGTCAGGCTGGGCGTTCTCGCCGAAGAAGACCGGCCGACGGATCTTCTCGTCGGCGCGCTTGCCGCCCTCGACCTCGAAACCGATGGCCAGCAGGTCGGCCCGCAGCACGGCCAGCGCCTCGTCGCTGGTCAGGCCCTTGTCCCGCTCGACCGTGCCGACCGCCCCCTCGTGGGCACGAAACACGCCGACGACCGTCTCGACGAAGGGCGGCGGGACCTGGGTGCGTGGGAAGGTGGAGAAGCGGATCAGTTTCCTGCCCTCTCAGTTTTCGCGGACCGGCGGGTTGCGTCTCGTTTATCTGTTTCTACGTGTATGCGTGTCGAGGCAAAATAACGAGCGGGCTCCAATGGCGCTGAGAAATCTAGTCGCCCAGAAGGCGAAACTAACCGAGGAGGCGATCGAAAACATCATCGCCGACTACGTCCGATACGATATCGAAGAGCTTGAGATCGTTTTCACGCCCGATGCAGCGGGCCTTTCGAACAAGGCCAAGGTCTTGATCTTCTTGGTTGCTCAGCAAGGATGGCAGTTCGTCCTCGACGAAGCGATCGACGTTGAGGTCGCGCCAGCGCGCATGGAAGAGCTCTTGGGAATCCAAGGCGGTTCGCTCCGGCCGATCCTCAAAGATCTCAAAGATCGTAACCTCTTGGCGTCAAAGTCCGGAAACTATTCGGTCCGCTCCACGAGCTTGGACGCCATCAGGGCTGAGCTCGATGGTCAGGGCGGCTCGGCGCCGCGCGCCAATAAGAAGCCGGCGAAGCGGTCGACGGCCAAATCGGAGAACGACGGCGCTGAAGGCGCGACGGCTCGGCGCGCCAGCCGCCCCGGACAAGGCCCGGGCGACGCGTTCAACCAAATCATCGCCGACGGCTACTTTGACGATGGGCGAACGCTCGCGCAGCTGCAGGCGCGCCTTCACGAGCGCGCAATCATCATTAAGCAGACCAGCCTGCCGAAATACTTGCTGGGCGCGGTCCGAGATGGCCGGCTGACGCGCGAGAAGAAGGAAGTCAGCGGCAAGCAGGTTTGGGTCTACACGACCGCGAAGTAAACGGAGAGCGGTCGTGATCTCGGAAAACGATTTAAAGACTTGGCTCCATCGTGACGTCACGCGGCTCGACAAGCTGCTCCTGGTATTGGCGACTTTCAACGGCCCGTGTGCGATGGCGCAGCTTCGAGAGCGCGCGCTGGCGGCAGGGCTCAAGGTCAAGGATTCGTGGTCTCCTACCACGGTTCTCTCACGGTCGAAGGGCCTCGCGATCTTGACGACGGCCGGTTGGGAGATCACCGATGCCGGCCTGAACCACCTCCGCGAGTTGGGCGTCGCGAGCGCGAGCCCGGCCGCCCTAGAGGTCGCGACCGGACTGCGAGCGGAGCTCGGCAAGATCAGCAACGACGACACCAGATCGTTCGTCGACGAGGCGATCAAGTGCTATGAATCGCACCTGTACCGCTCCGCGATTGTCATGTCTTGGCTGTCCGCGGTCGACCTGCTCCAGCGACACGTCGTTAATAGTCATCTTGCGGCTTTCAACGCCGAGGCGAAGCGCGTCGACTCCAGGTGGAAGGATGCGAAGACGGCCGACGACCTTGGGCGGATGCGCGAGGCTGACTTTCTTGAGCGGCTTGCGGCGATTTCAGTGCTTGGAAAAAACGTTAAGGCGGAGCTCAAAGGATGCCTCGACCGGCGCAACGGCTGCGGTCACCCGAATTCTCTCAAACTCGGGGCGAACACCGTCACGCATCACATCGAGGTATTGCTTCTGAACGTCTTCAAGCCCTTCTCGGCCTGATTTCGGTTCCGACAACACCGTTCGACGGATCCGTGGAAACGACGACGCCGCCGCCGCGATTGGGCCGAGAAAGTTACTTCGAAGTTACCCAAGCCCCGAAAACGAAAAACCGCGGGCGCTAACCCACGGTTCCAGCGGCTTAAATTGGAGCGGGCGATGAGATTCGAACTCACGACCCTTACCTTGGCAAGGTAATGCTCTACCCCTGAGCTACGCCCGCGCTCCGTAAGGCGGCGCCGATCTTCTCGGCTCCGTGGAGCGGCTAGTTAAGCGCTTCGGCGCCGCTCCGCAAGGGCAATTTTGGCGCGGCCGTCGGCGGAGACCGGCCGGCGCGGCGGCGGCGCGGCGCCTGTCCCGAAACGACGCGCCGGGCGTCACTTCTTCTTCATCAGCGCCCTTAGGGCCTCGAACGGGCTGACGCCCGTCGCCGCCGGCTTCGGCGTGTCGGGCTCGGGCGTCTCGGCTTTCGGCGCGGCCGCGTCCCCGGGGTGGTCTTCGGCCGCGGGCGCGGCCGGCTTCTTCGGCTCCCGCAACGGACGGAGCTTCACCGCCACCTTGTTCATGAACCCGCTCTCGTCGCCCGCCGCCAGCATCGGCGCCGCCTCCGCCACCGCGTCGAGCATCGGGTCGATCCAGTTCCAATCCGCCTTGGAAAAATCGTGGAGCACGTAGCCCGAGACCATCCGCTTGTCGCCCGGATGGCCGATGCCGAGACGCACGCGGACGAAATGCGGGCCGATATGCTCATGGGTCGAGCGCAGGCCGTTATGCCCGGCATGACCGCCGCCGAGCTTCACCTTGAGCCGGCCCGGCTCGAGATCGAGCTCGTCATGGAAGACGACGACGTCCGGCGGCTCGAGCTTGAAATAGCGCATCGCCTCGCCGATCGACTGGCCGGAGAGGTTCATGAAGGTCGTCGGCTTGAGCGCGATCACCTTCTCCGTCCCGAGCTTGCCCTCGCAGAGCGCCGCCTGAAACTTCGAGCGCTCCGAGGAGAAGCCGTGGGCGCGCGCGATGGCGTCGACGGCCATGAAGCCGATATTGTGCCGGGTCTTCTCGTATTTCGCCCCGGGATTGCCGAGGCCGACAAAGAGCTTCATGGCGGACAGCCTCCTGCGCCGCGCTTTCGCTGACGAGATACGGCGCCCGAAGCCCTCGGGAAACCTTGAAGAGCGGTCGGCCGTCGGAAGGCGTCGCCCCTGGAACTGAACGGGCGGCGCCTCTGACGGCCGAGGGTCGACGGCCGACGGCTACTCTTCCGTCTCGACCGCAGCCTCTTCCTCCTCGTCCTCGCCGGCGGCGGCGAGGCCCGACGGCGCGGCGATGGTCGCGACCGTGAAGTCGCGATCGGCGATCACCGGCTTGGCGCCCGCCGGCAGCTCGATCGCAGAGATGTGGATCGAGTCGCCGATATTGGCGCCGGCGAGGTCGCAGACCAGCTTCTCCGGGATCGCGCCCGCCCGCACCTTGAGCTCGACGTCGTGGCGGACGGTGTTGAGCACGCCGCCGCGCTTCAGCCCGGGGCTCTGGCCGTGGTTGATGAACTCCACCGGGATGAAGAGGTTGATGCGCGCGCTCTCCGAGAGGCGCAGAAAGTCGACATGCGTCGGCATGTCGAGCACGACGTCGCGTTGAACGTCGCGCGGCACGACGCGGATCCTCTTGCCGGCGAGGTCGAGATCCAAGAGCGACGACAGGAATTTGCCGCGATTGAGCGCCTTGATCAGCTCGTTGAACTGGATGTTCACCGGCAAAGGCCCCTCGCCGCCGCCATAGACCACCGCCGGCACCTTGCCGTCGCGTCTTGCAGCACGGGCGGCCCCCTTGCCCACTCCGTCGCGCGCCGTCACCGGCAGCACGTTGATGTCTGACATCGTCTTCTCCATTGAAACCCGCGCTTCCTCCAGGGGTGTAAGGCGCGGAGGCGCGACGTATACGCGCAATCGAAGCCGTTGCAAAGCGGCAGGCGGCGGTTTTGAGTAGCGCCCGAACAGGAATGCGCAGGAGGACAGACGGCGATGAGCATTGGAGGCGGCGCGGCGGCGCAGAAACCGAGGGTCGCGCTCTTCGCCACCTGCCTCGTCGACCTTTTCCGGCCGACGGTCGGCTTCGCCGCGGCCGCGCTGCTCGAGGCCGCGGGCTGCGACGTCGAGGTTCCGCAAGGGCAGACCTGCTGCGGCCAGCCGGCCTGGAACTCGGGCGACCGCAAGGGCGCCGGCGCCGTCGCGCGGGCGATGATCGCGCTCTTCGAGCCCTATGACTATGTCGTCCTGCCCTCGGGCTCCTGCGGCGCGACGGTGAAGAAGGACTACGCCGAGATCCTCGGCGACGATCCGCCCTGGCGCGACCGCGCCGAAGCGCTCGCCGCCAAAACATACGAGCTCGTCTCGTTCCTGACGGACGTGATGGGCGTCGAGGCGGTCACTGCGCGCGTCGAGGGCGCCGCGACCTATCACGACAGCTGCTCGGGCCTCAGAAGCCTCGGGATCAAGGAGCAGCCGCGGCGGCTGCTGGCGAGCGTCGACGGGCTGTCCTTGCGCGAGATGGAGGACGCCGAGGTCTGCTGCGGCTTCGGCGGGACGTTCTGCGTCAAATATCCGGACATCTCCAACCGGATGGTCTCGGACAAGACCGACCGGATCGCGGCCACCGGCGCGGATCTCGTGCTCGCCGGCGATCTCGGCTGCCTGATGAACATGGCGGGCAAGCTCTCGCGCCAGGGACGCACGGTCAAGGCGCGTCATGTGGCCGAAGTGCTCGCCGGGATGACGGACGCGCCGGCGATCGGCCATCGGGCGCGTCAAGGGGAGGGCGAGACGTGAGCGCGGAGCCGAAATCGGGCGCTTTCAAGGAGGCGTCGCGCGCGGCGCTCGAAGATCCGCGGCTGCAGGCGGCGCTGAAGGCCTCGAGCGGGCTCGCCGTCCGGCGCGCGGCGGCGGCGGCGCAGGTGCCCGAGTTCGAGGCGCTCCGCGACGCGGCGCGCGACCTCAAGAACCACACGCTCGCGCATCTCGACGCCTATCTCCTCGAATTCGAGCGCCGGGCCGAGGCGAGCGGCGCCAGGGTCCATTGGGCGGCGACGGCCGAGGAGGCGCGCGACATCGTCGAGCGGATCTGCCGGGCGGCGGCGCGCGAGAAAGGCGGCGAAGGGACCGCTCGGGCGCGCGTTAACAAGGGCAAGTCGATCATCTCGGAGGAGATCGGGCTCAACGAGCATCTCGAGGCCAACGGCCATGTCGTGCAGGAGACGGATCTCGGCGAATACATCATCCAGCTCCGCCGCGAGCCGCCGAGCCACATCATCGCGCCGGCGGCGCATGTGAGCAAAGCCGACGTCGAGGCGGAGTTTCGCGCGGCGCATACGCATCTCGACCCGGAGAGGAGCTTTCCGGACGCCGGCAGTCTGGTGCGCGAGGCGCGGCAGGTGCTGCGCGAGCGCTATTTCGACGCCGATGTCGGAATCACCGGCGCGAACATGCTGATCGCCGAAACCGGCCAGGCGGCGATCGTCACCAACGAGGGCAACGGCGACCTCAGCCAGATCCTGCCGGAGACGCATATCGCCGTCGCCAGCCTCGAGAAGGTCGTGCCGACGCTCGACGACGCGGCGACGCTCCTGCGCGTGCTCGGCCGCTCGGCGACCGGTCAACCGATGTCTGTCTACACGACGTTCTTCAGCGGCGGCCGGCGGAAGGGCGACCTCGACGGCCCGAAGAACATGCATTTCGTGCTGCTCGACAACGGCCGCTCCGAGATGCTCGCCGGCGACTTCCGCGAGATGCTTCGCTGCATTCGTTGCGGCGCCTGCATGAACCATTGCCCGGTCTACCGCTCGGTCGGCGGGCACAGCTACGGCTGGGTCTATGTCGGGCCGATGGGCGCGGTCCTGACGCCGAACTTCATCGGCGTCGAGAAGGGCCGGCATCTGCCGAACGCCTCGACCTTCTGCGGCCGCTGCGAGTCCGTCTGTCCGGTGCGCATTCCGCTGCCCGGGCTGATGCGCAAGCTGCGCGAGGCGGAGTTCGAGAAGAAGCTCTCGCCGGCGGCGGCGCGCTACGGGCTCGGGCTCTGGCGGTATTTCGCGGTGAGGCCGAAGCTCTATCGCCGCGCGGCGGCGCTCGCGATCCGGATGCTCTATTGGATGGGCGGCAAGGCGGGGCGGATCTCGAAGCTGCCTCTGGGCGGCGGCTGGACGGCGCATCGCGACTTCCCGGCGCCGGCGAAGCGGACGTTCGTCGCGGAGTGGGCGCGGCGCAAGAACGAGCGCGGTCGATGAGCGCCCGCGAGAAAATTCTCGGCAAGCTTCGCGCCGCGCTCGACGAGGGCGAGGCGACGGCGGAGAGCCGCGCGCGGAAGGCCGCCTCGCGCATCCGCCGGGCCGAGCAGGCCGGGCCGATCCCGAAGATCGCGCGGACCGACGGCATGGCGCGCATCGACCAGTTCGTCGATCGGGCGACGACGGCGCAAGCCGTGGTCCGGCGCCTCTCGCATATCGGCGAGCTGGCGGAAGCCGCCGCCGACGAGCTCCGCCGCCGCAACCTGCCCGCCGCGCTCCGCCTCGGCGACGATCCGATCCTCACCAGCCTCGATTGGGGCGGCGTCGAGATTTCCGTCGGGCCGGGCCGACTCGACGAGCCGGCGACGATGACGAGCGCCGTCGCCGGTCTCGCCGAAACCGGAACGCTCGTCTTTCGCTCCGGTCCGGACGCGCCGAGCTCTCTCAACTTCCTCGGCGAGACGCATTTCGCCGTTCTGCGCGCCCGCGACGTCCAGGCCGGCTTCGAAGGCCTCTGGCGCCAGTTCCGCGACAGCGGCGCCGATCCGAGGACGGTCAACTTCGTCACCGGGCCGTCGCGGACGGCGGACATCGAGCAGAAGCTCGAGCTCGGCGCGCATGGGCCGGTCGCCCTCGTCATCTTTCTCGTTGACGACTTCTGAGCGATAGGCTGACTTCGCAGGCGCAGCATCCGAGAGCGCGGCCGATCCGGCGCCGCAGAGTCCATCTTGCGCGCCGGCCGCCCATCCGTAGGAGATCGTCATGTCGAAATCCGCGCCGAAGGCGTCGAACGGCGCCGGTTTCAAGAAGATTCTGATCGCCAATCGCGGCGAGATCGCCATCCGCGTCAGCCGCGCCGCCAACGAGCTCGGCAAGCGCACGGTCGCGATCTACGCCGAAGAGGACAAGCTTTCGCTCCACCGCTTCAAGACCGACGAAGCCTATCTCGTCGGCGAGGGGCTCGGCCCGATCGCCGCCTATCTCTCGATCCCGAGCATCATCGAGGTCGCCAAGCGCTCGGGCGCCGACGCCGTGCATCCGGGCTACGGCTTTCTCTCGGAGAACCCGGAGTTCGCCGAGGCCTGCGCCGCCGCCTTCGTCGCCTTCATCGGCCCGAAGCCCGAGACCATGCGCGTGCTCGGCGACAAGGTCTCGGCCCGCAAGGTCGCGATCGAAGCCGGCGCGCCGGTCGTGCCGGCGACCGACCCGCTGCCCGACGTCGAGACCGAGGAGGGCATGGCGCAGGTCGCCGAGATGGCCGAGGAGATCGGCTATCCGGTGATGCTGAAGGCGAGCTGGGGCGGCGGCGGGCGCGGCATGCGGCCGATCCGGAGCCCCGACGAGCTCGAGCGCGAGGTGCTGGCCGGCAAGCGCGAGGCGAAGGCGGCCTTCGGCAAGGACGACGTCTATCTCGAGAAGCTCATCGCGCGCGCGCGCCATGTCGAGGTGCAGGTCCTGGGCGACCGCTATGGCGAGATCATCCATCTCTTCGAGCGCG
>CAZPTD010000217.1:0-7936 GCA_964588915.1 uncultured Neomegalonema sp.
AGGCGCCAGCGCGGCCGGCTGCCGGAGGAGACCGGCGAGAACGACAATCTCCGAGTGAAGCGCTACATCGCCAAATACACCATCAATCCGGCGATCGCGCATGGGATCGGCCATGAGATCGGCTCGGTCGAGACCGGCAAGCGGGCCGATCTCGTCCTCTGGGACCCGGCCTTCTTCGGCGTGAAGCCCGATCTCGTGCTCATCGGCGGCGTGATCGCGGCGGCGGCGATGGGCGACCCGAACGCCTCGATCCCGACGCCGCAGCCCGTCCATTACCGGCCGATGTTCGGCGGCTTCGGCGGCGCGCTGACGGCCTCCGGCGTCACCTTCGTGAGCCAAGTCGCGCATGAGGCCGACATCGCCGGCAAGCTCGGCCTCAGCAAGCCGGCGCTTCCCGTGAAAGGCGCGCGCGCCATCGGCAAGGCGGATATGAAGCTCAACGACCTCGCGCCGGTGGTGGAGGTCGATCCGGAGACCTATGTCGTAAAGGCGGACGGCGTCGCGCTCACCTGCGAGCCGGCGACGGTTTTGCCGATGGCGCAGCGGTATTTTTTGTTCTGAGGCCTGCTCGTCGAGGCTGCCGCCTCTCCTCGCCGGCAAGGGCTGTCGCTCCGCTCACCAAGCGGTAAGGACGCCCTTACCGCGCGAAACCGCCTCGCGCTCTGTCTGTCGGTCACGCCGGCCGACGCCGCAAGGACGCGATTTTCGCGAAAATCGCGCCGCGCAAGCGCGGTTGTCATCCTTGCGGCGCCGACCGCCGCGCCCGAGTCAGACCACGCGAGGCGGCTCCGAGCGGTAAGGTCTTCGGCCGACGGCGCTTGACGCGAGCCGCGGCCGGCTGCGCATTCTCCCGCGCGCGCTATGATCGCATAAGGCGCCGCGCGAAACGGCGTCTATCGCGATACGGGCGAGCCATGACGACGCTGATCTACGAATTCGAGATCCCGGACCCGGATCGACCGCTCGGCGGCAGAAGATCGGGAATCGCGCCAAGCGCAGAGCTGGTCCGATTTTCGCCGCCGCCTCTGACGGCTGAGCAGGTCGTCGGCGACGTCGTCGACGACATATCGGTCAACGTCGGCGCTTACGGGATGGGCGGCCCCGGATTCTTCGGCGGGCGTCTCTTTTTGCCCGAAACGGACGCGAAGGTCATAAGACAAGCAGGATCTGTTCAGGTGGATGCAACGCTGGTGACGCCGTCATCCCGGAAAGCCGCAGGCTTATCCGGGATCCAGCGCCGGTTCGCCGCACGCTCGGCCCCTCGGCCCTGGATCCCGGCTCTGCGCGCTTCGCGCTTGGCCGGGACGACAAGGGCGAGGTCGGCTCCATCAGAACCGACCAGACGATAGTCGCAGACGACCGCCACGAAGAGTACGATCGCCCTCGGCCGTGGTTTCACGACGGCGTCGACGAACTATCGCCGCTCGTGATTGGCCGGAAAATCGAGTCGGTCGATATTCAACGCCGCTCCATGTCGATTTTGCTCGAAGGCGACTTCGACCTCGGCCTCGAAGAAGCAGCCGATCGTCGCCCGCTTTTCGAAGGCGCGCAGGAGCCGCGCAAGTTCTCAGACAAGGATGATCTGAGGAGGGCGGTTTTTATTTCACCGACATCGGAAATCTGGGTTTAAGGGCCTGACCGTGCGCCCAGAGTTGTCGCATTGGCGACCATTCCGCCGAAGGCCCGTCGGCGTTTTCGCTTGGCCGCGCCGTCCGAGCGCCTCAGTTCGCGCAGATCTCAAGCCCGTCGACGACCACCTCCATCAGCGCCAGCGCCTCTTCTTCGGACGGCAGCGCGGCGTGCGGATAGAACCAGCCGCCGACTCTGAGATCCGCGTCGCCGAAATGGAACTCGCCGCCCACCGCCGCGTAGTCGACGTCCTCCGGCAGCATCGCGAAGGGCGGGCCGCCCCACTCCGCTCGATAGGGCGCCGGCAACGCCGCGCTCCAGACGATCACGCCGTAGCTCTCCGACGCGCCGACGCAGCGCTCGCGGAAGACGCTGATGTGATCGAACCCGGACGGCGCGGCCAGCTCTTCCCATGTCGTCTCGGACAGCGCGTCTTCTCCGCAAATGCTGGGGCGGGCCTGCGGCGCCGGCGCGGCGCGGTCTTCCTCGGCGGCGTCGTAGATGAAGGCGGACACCCGAAGGGCGGCCTCGCCGACCGAGGCGTTGCTCCCGACGGGCCGGAACATCACGTTGCGGTTCGGCGGGAAGTAGTCGACGAACCAGGCCTCGTAGCCCTCGGGAACGACGACATGGAGGTAGAGATCGCAGTAGGCGTCCGGCCCGACCCAGTTCAGCTGCGGCGCCGGCTCGCGCGCGGCGGCCGGCGCCGCGGCGACGAGCGCGGCGAGGACCGCCGCCCGAATCCCGGGACGACGCGACGTCGCGGTCATCCGATCCACGGCGGGCTCCTTTCGGCGCAGCGCATCGTCGCGCCGATCACCCCGAGATCGGCGGCGCGCCGGCCTCAATTCTCGCATGCGCCCATCGACGCGATGAAGCCGTCGACCACCATCCGCGCCTCGTCTTCCGTCAGAAACTCGAACTCGGTCCAGGCCAAGGTCGGCGGAAGGCCCGAGCTTCCGATCGTGAACGCGCCGAGCGCCTCGTGGTCGCCGCCCGGCAGCGCCAGCGACCGCCGCGCGCTGAGCGCGCCGTAGTACTCGCCGGTCTCGGAGAAGCAGCCCTCGACCAAGAGATGCAGAGGTCCCGAACCGGCCAGCTCCCGCTCCTCGCGGAAGCGCCGCGGCTCGAACCCGTCGATGCAGCGGTCGAACGCGTCGCTCGCTTCGGGCGGCGCCAGCGCTTCGCCGTAAAGCGGCCAGACGAAGATCCGGCTTCGATGATACGCGCGCTCGTCGACGCCGGCGAGGCGCAGGTCGATCGTCCCGCCATTCGACGCCAGCCCGTTGAAGCGGAACTCGAAGCCCTCAGGCGCCGTCGCGCCGATCCCGAAGGCGCAGTGCGCGCCCGCGCCGAGCCATCCCGTCGGCTCGGGCGGCGGCGGAGGCGGCGGCGGCTCCAGAGCCGCGCAGGCGGCGAGCCCCGCCGTCATGGTCTCGAAAAGCGCCGCGGCGTCCGTCTCGGCGAAGAAATCCTCCGCCCCGAAAGAGACGCCGCCGACCCGCCAGGGCTCGTCCCCGTAAAGCGCCATGACCGACGCGTCGTGATCGCCGCCCGCCACCGTCAGCGTCGCCCGCGCGAAATAGAAGCCGTAGGACGTCGACGGCCCGACGCAGCGCCGGACGAGCACGTCGAGCGAGCCGAGCCCCTCAGCCGCGCGCGTCTCGCGAGACGACGCGGGCTCGAAGCCCTCCTTGCAAGGAAGCTGCATGCGCTCGGCGAAGCCGTCGAAATCCGGCATGCCGCCGCTTCTCGGAAACGAGGCGAGCTCGGCGACGGTGCGCGCGTCGTCGCCGGCCGGCCGGATCTCGACGCCGTTGCCGAAATTGATCGCCTCGTAGCCCGGCGGCACGACGGCGCGCACGCCGCGGGCGCAGTATTCGCCGGCGCCGACCCATTCGCCGAGCGGCGGCGCGGGCTGGGCGACGGCCGCCCCCACGATCGCGCAGAAGACGGCCGAGGCCGCGGCGATTCGAACCGCCGTCATCCTATTCTCCATCGGACGGGCAGGCGCGCATGCTCGCGGTCGTCGCCTCGAAGAGCGCCCAGGCTTCCTCCTCGGTCAGCCTGCCCGCCTCCGAGAGCGACACCAGCCCCGGCGTCGGATCGTCGCCGAAATGAAAGAGCCCGAGCGCCTCGAATTCGCCCGCCTCGAGCGCGATCTTGCCGTTCGACATGACGACGCCATAGGCGCCGCCCGGACCGCCGCAACGCTGCGTGACCAGGCCGAGCGGCGCGACATTCGGTGAATCGCGGCTCTCTCGGAGGATCTCGGCGGGCGCGCCGTCGGCGCATTCCGCGTATTCGCGTAGGAGCGGCGGCTCGGGGTTGTACGGTCCGCCCGTCGACAATGCGCGGATCTCGTAGCCGCCCGGCCAGTACGCGTCGTCCTCGACGCCCGCGATGCGGAGATCGACACCGCCGGGCGGAAACCGGACTTCGTAGCCCTGCGGGACGACGATATGGAGGCCGAAGGCGCAATGTTCGCCCGCGCCGCGCCATGCCGGGACGGGCGGGTCGTTCTGCGCGACCGCAGAGGACGCGGCGAGCGCGACCAGCGCGCCGAAAAGCGCCGAACGACTCCGGACCATGACCGCCTCCGCATTCCCGAACAGCTCCAGATCGCGCGGTGCGTAGGCGGCAAATGCGGCCTGTATGCGGCGACGGCGCTTGATCTCCGAGGTCCGAAGCTGATTGGTGCGAACGCGGCCGGGCAAGCGGCCGCGGAACGGATAGGACGGACCATGCGGCGATGGATGATGGCTGCGGCGGGAGCGCTCGCCGCCGGGTTTTGGGCGACGGCGGCGCCGGCGCAAGAGCCGCCGAGCGGCGTCTATCCGCCCGAAGACGCCGCGGCGGATGATCCCGAGTTCGCCGCGTATCGCGCGCGGCTCGTCCTCGCCGCGAAGCGGCGCGACGTCGACGCCCTGCTCGCCCTCAGCGATCCGGAGATCCGGCTCAGCTTCGGCGGCGACGCCGGTCACAAGGATCTTCGCCGGATCCTCGCGACGCCCGACTTCGACGCCTGGGCGAACCTGATCTTCGCGCTCGAGAACGGCGTCACCCGCGACGAGGACGGCCGCTACTCGGCGCCCTACTGGTTCAATTTGCAGACCGAGAGCCCTTACGACCCGTATTTCACCGCCTTCGTTCCCGCCTGGAACGTCCGGCTGCGCGCCGGCCCGAGCATCGAGAGCGAGATCCTCGGCGCGATCTCCTACGAATTCGTCGTCCTGCGCGAGCCTTACGTCGATCTGCGCGAGGACGGCTTTCAGGCGGTGAGGACCGCCGACGGAACGGAGGGCTTCATCCACGGCTCGTATCTGCGCGTGATCGTCGATTTTCGCGCCGGCTTCGAGCGCGGCCCGGAGGGCTGGCGCATGACCTTCTTCCTCGCCGGCGACTGACGCGCCCGAGCGCGACGTCCGAGCGGCGAGACCGAAATGCGCACAGCCCTTCTCACATCGCTCGCGATGATCGCCTTCGCGGCCAACTCGGTGCTGACGCGCCAGGCGCTCGCGCCCGACCTCATCGACGCGGCGAGCTTCGCGACCATCCGCGTCGCCTCGGGCGCTGCGACCTTGGCGGCGATCGCGGCCTTCCGAGGCGGCCGGCTCCTCGAGGCGGCGGATTGGCGGATGGCCGCGGCGCTTTTCGGCTATGTCGCCTGTTTTTCCTTCGCCTATCGCTGGCTCGACGCCGGCGTCGGCGCGCTCATCCTCTTCGGCGCGGTGCAGATGACGATGCTCGGCGTCGGCTTCGCCCGCGGCGAGCGGCTCTCGGCGCTCGGCTGGGTCGGCTTCGCGCTCGCCTCCGGCGGCCTCGTCTACATGCTCTCGCCGGGCGCGACCGCGCCGGACCTCGTCGGCGCCGGCCTGATGCTCGCCGCCGGCGTCTCTTGGGGCGTCTACTCGCTCCTCGGCCGCGGCGTGACCCGGCCGCTCGCGGCGACGCGGGCGAGCTTTCTCCTCGCGCTGCCGGCGACCGCGGCGCTCAGCCTTCTCTTCCTCGGCGAGGCGCGGGCCGAGACCGAGGGCGCGCTTCTCGCCGTCGCCTCGGGCGCCGTCGCCTCCGGACTGGGCTATGTGGTCTGGTACGCGGCGCTGCCGCGCCTCTCGGCGACCCACGCCGCGACCGTTCAGCTCTCGGCGCCCGTCCTCGCGGCGATCGGCGGCGCGCTCCTGCTCTCCGAAGCGCTGACGACGCGTCTCCTCCTCGCCTCGGTCGCGGTCCTCGGCGGGCTGGCGATCGTCCTCACGCAGCGCGCGCGGCGAAGATCCGCCGGTTGACTTTGCTGCAGCGCAGAAACACGCTTGGCCCCGGCGCCGCGGCGACGCGCGTCGCGGCGAGACGAAGGCGGCGAGACGAAGGCGGCGAGACGAAGATGTACAAGGTGATCGGACATCCGCGCTCGCGCGCGATGCGCGTGATCTGGCTGCTCGAGGAGCTGGAGCAACCCTACGAGATCGAGCCGCTCACGCCCTGGAGCGAGCGGCTGCTCGCGATCCAGCCCGAAGGCAAGATACCGGTGCTCGAGACGGCGGAGGGCCGGCTGACCGACAGCGTCGCGATGATGCTCTATCTCGCGGACAAGCATGGCGGACCTGACGGGCCGACCCACCCGGCGGGCGGGTTCGAGCGCGCGGTGCAGGACGGGCACGCGCTTTTCATCGTCGATCAGCTCGAAGGGCCGCTTTGGAGCTGGTCGCGCCATCGCATGCGCCAAGGCGACGACAGCTCCAAAGAGCTGGAAGCCGAATGCCGCAACGACTTCGACCGCGGCGTCGAGCGGCTCGCCGCCCGCGTCGGCGACGGACCGTTCCTGATGGGCGACCGCTTCACGCTGCCCGAGATCCTCGCCGGGCACGCCGGCGGCTGGGCGAAGGCGCTCGGCTGGCCGATCGAGAACGAAGCGGCCGCCGCCTACCTCGAGCGCGTCTTCGCCCGGCCGTCGAACACGCGCGCCCGCGAGCGCGCGGCCGCCGCGATCCAGGCGGCCGAAAAGTCCATGCCCGGCCGATGATCCGAGCGCGCGCGCTTCTGCGCGCCGGCGCATGGCGCGGCGCGCCGGCCGATCGCCTGACGCTCGACTTCGACGCGCGCCACCGGCGGCGGCGGATGATGCGCGCCGATGGCGGATTGGCGTTTCTGCTCGACCTCGCCGAGGCGACGGAGATGCGCCAGGGCGACGGGCTCCGCCTCGAAGACGGGCGGATGATCGAAATCGTCGCGGCGCCGGAGCCGGTCGCGGATCTCGTTCTCGGCGACGCGCGCGCGCTGACGCGGCTCGCCTGGCATCTCGGCAACCGGCATCTGCCGACGCAGATCTTCGCGGATCGGCTGCGCATTCGCCGTGACGCGGTGATCGAGACGATGGCGGCCGGCCTCGGCGCCGAGGTGGTCCGTCTCGAGGCGCCCTTCGACCCGGAGGGCGGCGCCTATGGAAGCGGCCGGACGCATTCCCATGACCACTGAAAGCGCCGCGCTGTCGACCCGGGCTCTGCTGCGCCTCGCCTCCTGGCTCTCGCCGAGCTTCCCGACCAGCCCTTACGCCTATTCGCACGGGCTGGAGCGGCTCGCCGCCGACGGCGAGATCGACGGTCTCGCGAGCTTCCTCGGCTGGGCGTCGACCTGCCTCGAGGCGGGCGCCGGCCGAAATGACGGGATTCTCCTGGCCGAGGCCTGGCGGGCGGCGTCGCTGGGCGACGGGCCACGGCTGGCCGACGCCGCCGAGCTCGCCGCCGCATTGCAGCCAAGCGCTGAACGTCGGCGCGAGACGCTCGATCAAGGCGCCGCGTTCTTGAGAACGGCGGCGGCGGTTTGGCCCGAGGCGGCGTCGATCGAGGAGGCGCTCGGACCAGAGCCGCCGCGCCGGATCGCCTATCCGGTCGCCGTCGGCGCCGCCGCCGGCCGCGCCGGCTGCCCGCTCGCGCCGACCATCGCCCTCTCTCTCCACGCGTATTGCGGCATGCTCGTCGTCGCCGGTCAGAAGCTCGTCCCGCTCGGCCAGACCGACGCCCAGCGCGCCTTGGCCCGGCTCTCGGACCGGATCGAGACGCTCGCCGCCGAGATCGAGGCCGCCGATCTCGACGATCTCGGCGGCTCGGCGCTCCGCGCCGACATCGCCTCGATGCGCCATGAAACCCAGGAAGTGAGACTCTACCGCTCATGAGCACGAACCACGGACCCCTCCGCGTCGGCCTCGGCGGACCGGTCGGCGCCGGCAAGACGACGCTCACCGCCGCCCTCTGCCGCTCCTTGCGCGACCGCGTGTCGATGGCCGCGATCACCAACGACATCTACACCA
>CAZPTD010000218.1:0-7932 GCA_964588915.1 uncultured Neomegalonema sp.
GCGCGGGCGGGCGGGGGTCGCGCGGGCGGGCGGGCCGCGCGCGGCCGCGGCGGCGTCGGATCGGCGGTTTCCGCCTCGCCGGCGGCGATGGCGCCCGTCTCGATGTCGTCGGCGTCGACGCGCTCCGAACGCGTCGCCATCGGATCGAAGCCGACGCCGGGATCGACCGTCGAGGGCGGACCGGCGGCGACATAGACCGTCGCCGGCGCGCGCCCGACGGCGTCGGGCGCAGGCGGCGTCGCGGCGACGGGCTCGACCGAGCGCATCATCCGAATGGACGCCTGAAACTCGGCGACGCAAAGCTCGCGGATGTCGCGCGCGCCGTCGGCGTAGCTCGCTCGGACGACGCAGTCATAGGCGAGCTGCGCCTCCGCCGCCGCCTCCGGCGCGCGAGCCGGCAGACCTTGCGCGAACGCGGCCTCGAGCGCGACGCGCCACGCCTCCGCCTGTTCGGCCTCGTCGGCGATCGCCATGTCGCCGGTCGAGCGCAGCGGGTTCGGCGCTCCGGTCGCGACGCGCTTGGCGTCGTCCTCGAAATCGCGGGCCATCGCGAAGCGCGCGTGATCGACGGCGCGCGCCGCGAGACGGCGATAGCCCTCCTCGAGGGCGCGCGAGAAGCGATCGCGCTCCGAGCCCGGCAAGGCGGTCGCGAAGCCCGCCTCCAACCCGCGCGGCGGCGACGCGCCGCCGCCGAGAGCGCCGGTCGACACCAGAAGAAGGACGCCGCCCGTCGCGGCGGCGAGCCCTGCGATCGCCGCGGCGTAGGCCGGCCGCACACGCAGGCCGAAGCCTGATTTCTTGAAGAAACTCAGCAGGTCGCGACTGGTCATCGTCGCAGCTCCCGAAACGACTGCGGCGGCGAACGTCGGCCGATGGCCGGCGCGCGCCGCTTGCTTTCGGGTTAAACAATCCTCTGAAGGCGTTACTTCCGCGTTAACGCGGGCGCGCGACGCGCCGGCCGGGCGGCGCCGCGCGGCTCAGCGCTGGAACGTCACCGCGACGTAGCGGATGTCGCCGCCGCGGCCGATCATCAGCAGAACCGACCGCTTGCCCGCGTCGAGCTCCGACTCGATCAGATCGCGCGCCTCCTCCGGCGCCGTCACCGCGACCCGCGCCACCTCGATGACGACGTCGCCGACGCGGACGCCCTGCTCGAAGGCGGACGTGGTCGGATCGACGGAAGCGACGAGCACGCCGTTGATCGTCTCGGCGACCGCGAAGCGCGCGCGCAGATCGTCGGTCAGCTCGGCGAGGCCGAGCCCGACCACGTCGATCGTCTCGACGTCGACGCCTTCGCCGGCGGCCGTCGGTTCGGGCTCCTCGGCGTTGGCGACCGCCGAGTCGAGCTCGCCGATCTCGATCGACACCGTCGTCGTCGCGCCCTCGCGCCAGACCTCGATCGGCACGACGCCGCCGACCTCGGCCTCGGCGATGAGCCGCTGCAGCTGTCTCAGGTCCTCGACCTCGGAGTCGCCGAAACGAAGGATGACGTCGCCTTCCTTGAGGCCGCCCTTGTCGGCCGGCCCGTCGCGGGTCACCGAGCCGACGAGAACGCCCTTCGGCTCGCCGAGGCCGATGCGCTCGGCGGCGGACTCGTCGATGATCTGCAGACGCACGCCGAGCCATCCGCGGCGCACCTGCCCCTCGGCGATGAGCTGCCCGACGACGCCCTGCGCCAGATTGGACGGGATCGAGAAGCCGAGGCCGATCGAGCCGCCGCTCGGGCTGATGATCGCGGTGTTCACGCCGACGACCTCGCCGGCCATATTGAAGAGCGGACCGCCGGAGTTGCCGCGGTTGATCGCGGCGTCGGTCTGCAGAAAGTCGTCAAAGCGCCCGGCCTGGATGTCGCGGCCGCTGGCGGAGATGATGCCGGCGGACACCGATCCGCCGAGGCCGAACGGGTTGCCGATGGCGACGACCCAATCGCCGACCCGCACAGCGTCGCTGTCGCCCCAGGGCACGTGGTCGAACGGGCCGTCGGCGTCGATCCGCAGCACCGCGAGGTCGCTTTCCGGATCGCGGCCGACCAAGGTCGCCGGCAGGGTGACGCCGTCCCAGAAAATCACCTGGATCTCTTCGGCGCCTTCGATCACGTGGTTGTTGGTGACGACGACGCCGCTCGGATCGATGATGAAGCCGCTGCCGAGCGACTCGACCCGGCGCGGCTGGCCGTCCTCGTCGAAGAAGTCGTCGAAGAGCTCGCCGAAGGGCGAGCCCGGCGGGAACTGCGGCGACTGACCGCGCGGCCGCGCCACCGTCTGGGCGGTGGTGATGTTGACGACCGAGGATTTCAACCCTTCCGCGAGATCGGCGAAGCCGCTCGTCGGCGCGACTTGAGCGATCGCCTGCGGAGCCGCGCCGACGGCGAGACCCGCCGCCAGCAGCGCCGCAGCCGCGCAGGCGCGCGCGAGCGCCCGCCCTCCGCGCCGTCGCGCCGCCGTCTCCGCCCTTCGCCGCTCGCTCGCCATCCGCGCCTCCTGAATTCCGCGACCCGCCTCGCCCTCCGCCCGATCTCGTTTCAAGAAGTATGGGAAAAGCGGCGAAAAAAAAGCGCGCCGGTCATATTGGCGCGCCGAACCGATTGGCGACCGGCGCGCGCGACGGCCGCGCGCGCCGGTCGTTATGGGCCGGGCCGCGCTATTGCGGCGGCGGCGTCCCGGTGAAGCGCTGCGCGTTGGGCGAAAGCGCTTCGAAGAACTCGCCGCTCAGATCGCCGCCCGGCGTCAGGATGAACGAGGAGCTGTCGCGGGTCAGCGTCGTCTCCGCCGCCTGCAACGAGCGGTAGAAAGCGAAGAAATCCGGATCGGTGCCGAAGGCCGCGGCGGTGATGCGCGAGCGCTCCGCGTCCGCCTCGCCGATGCGCCGCGCCGCGTCGAGCCGCGCCGCCGAACGGATCTCGACCGCTTCGCGATCCGCCGCGGCGCGGCGCGCCCGCGCAAGCTCCTGTCCGTTCGCCCGAATGCCGGCCGCGAGCTGCTGGCGGTCGGCGGCCATCCGCGTATAGGTCGCCTCGAGGTTTTGCTGCGGCAGATCCGCGCTCTGAATGCGCACGTCGATGACGGTGACGCCGATCGCCTCGGCCTGCGCCGCGGCGAGCACGCGGATCCGATCCATCAGCTCGGCGCGCTCCGGCGACAGGACCTGGCCGGATTCGACCTGGCCGAGCACGCCGCGCAGCTCGTTGATCAGGATGCCCTCGAGACGGCTCTCGCCGTTTTCCTGAGTCTGCACCGCTTCGAAGAAGGTCACCGGATCGGTGATCCGATAGCGCGCGAACGCCGTGACGACGAGACGGCGCTCGTCCCGCGGCGTCACCTCGAGCTCGTCGACGGCCAGCGGCAGGATCCGCTCGTCGAAATAGACCACTCGATTGAACGGTTGCGGATATTTGAGATAGAGGCCCGGTTCGTTCACCTGCCGCTCGAATCGGCCGAAGGCGAGCAGAAGCGCCTGCTTGCGCTCGTCGACGATGTAGATGCAAGACCAGGCCAACGCGCCGAGGGCCCCGAAAACCACGATCAAGATCGGAACAATTCTCATCTTCGCATCCCCTCTCAGCGCGACTGGCCTTGACCGGTCTGGCCGAAGCCGAGCCGGTCGAGCGGAAGATAGGGCAGGATCCCGGTGCCGCCTTCGTCACTGTCGATGAAGACCTTGTTCGCGCCCTCGAAGATCCGCTGCATCGTCTCGATGTAGAGGCGTCGACGCGTGATCTCCGGCGCCTCGCGATAGGCGGCGAGAACCGAGTTGAAGCGCGACGCCTCGCCCTCGGCCGCCGCGACCTGCGCCGCGTAGTAGGCTTCCGCCTCCTCGCGGATCTGGGCCGCCTCGCCTCGGGCGGCCGCGGTCGTCTCCTTGTAGTACTGCTCGGCCTGCTGCAGCAGCGTCTCGCGCTCCTGCTCGGCCGCCTGAACGGCGCGGAAGTCCTCGAGCACGTTGGGCGGCGGGTCGACCCGGTCGAGCGTCACGCGAACGACGCGCACGCCGGACTCGTAGCTGTCGAGCGTGCTCTGAATGCGCTGCAACACCTCGTTGGCGAGCGCGACGCGATCCTGGTTCAGGAGCGGCGCCAGACGCGACTGGCCGACGATCTCGCGCATCGCCGAGATCGCCACCGCCTCGATGGTCTCGTTCGGCTCGGCGAGGTTGAAGAGGAACCTCTGCAAATTGTCGATGACCCACACCACCTCGAAGCTGATGTCGACGATGTTCTCGTCGCCGGTCAGCATCACGCCTTCGCCGCCGGCGCCGGCGCGGGTCCGGGCGCTCGTCGCGCCGCCGACCCGGATCGTGTTCTCGATCGTGACCTGCTGGATCTCGGCGGTCTGGACCGGCCAGGGCGCGAAGTTGAGGCCCGGACCGACCTCCTCGCTGAATTCGCCGAAGGTGAGGATCACGGCGCGCTCGTTCTGCTCGACCGTGAACACGGAGACGTAGATCAAGGCCGCCGCCGCGATCAGCAGCACGACGAGCACGCCGAAGCCGCCGCCGTCGCCGAAGACGGATTTGAGCTGGTTCTGCCCCTTCTTGAAGAAGTCGTCGATCCTCGGCCCCTGGCCGCCCGGCCCGCCCGGTCCGCCGCCGCGACCGCCGCCGCCGCCCCATGGGCCGCCGCCGCCGCCGTTATTGCGGCCGCCGCCGCCGCCCCAAGGGCCGGATGACCGCGGCCCGCCGCCGCCATTGTTACTCCAGGGCATATCGCTCCCTCTTCGCAAACTGAGTGTCGGCGGCGCGGCGCCGGGCCGCGCCCTACCCGTCAATCGCCGGCAACCGGCGTCCTCATCGTGACCAGCTCCTCGGCCGCCGTCGGATGCACGGCGACCGTTCGGTCGAAGTCCTCCTTGGTCGCGCCCATCTTGACGGCGATCCCGAGGCATTGGATCATCTCGCCGGCGCCATGGCCGACGAGATGGACGCCGAGCACGCGTCGGCTGACCTTATCGACCACGAGCTTCATTAACATTTTCTCATCTCGGCCCGAGAGCGCATGCTGCATCGGCCCGAAGGACGCCCGATAGATCTCGACCTCATGCGCCGCGCGCGCCGCCGCCTCCGTCAGGCCGACCGTCCCGATCTCCGGCTGCGTGAAGACCGCGGTCGGCACGAGATCGTGATCGATCGACGTCGGTTTTCCGCCGAAGACCGTGTCGGCGAAAGCGTGTCCTTCGCGAATCGCGACCGGCGTCAGGTTGAGGCGGTTCGTCACGTCGCCGACGGCGTAGACGGACGGCGTCGTCGTCTGCGAGAAGCGGTCGACCGGCGCGGCGCCGTTCGGGCCGAGCGCGACGTCCGCCGTCTCTAGGCCCAGGCCGTCGGTGTTCGGGCGCCGTCCGGTGGCGAACAGCACGGAGTCGACGACGACCGTCTCGGCGTTGGTGAGCTCGGCGCAGAGACCCGCTTCGGATTTTTCGAGATTGGCTATCACCTCACCCAGAATAATGCGCACACCCTTCTTTTCCATCTCCGCCCGGACAAAAGACCGCACGTCTTGGTCAAAGCCGTTGAGGATTTCGGGGCCACGATAAATCAGCGTCGTCTCGACGCCGAAACCGTTCATGATTCCGGCGAATTCACAGGCGATATACCCGCCGCCGGCGATCAGGATCCGCTGCGGCAGATCGACGAAGTTGAAGATCTCGTTCGAGGTGATGGCCAGATGCGAGCCGGGAAACTCCGGAACGAACGGCCGGCCGCCCGTGGCGACGAGAATGTGCTTGGCGCGGATTTCCTGGCCGTGATCGGCGAGGCGCACGCCATGCGGTCCTGCGATCACGGCGCGGCTGTCGTGGATCGAGACGCCGGCCTTCTCGAGATTGCGCCGATAGACGGCCTCGAGCCGCATGATCTCGGCGTCCTTCGCCTCGCGGAACCGTCGCCAGTCGAAGGCGACGCTTTGCGCCTCCGGCAGCCGCCAGCCGAAGCCGCGCGCGTCCTCGAAGGCTTCAGAGTAGCTGCTGGCGTAGACCATCAGCTTCTTCGGCACGCAGCCGCGGATGACGCAGGTGCCGCCGAAGCGGAATTCTTCGGCGATGCCGACGCGCGCGCCGTAGCCGGCCGCGATCCGCGCCGCGCGGACGCCGCCCGAGCCGCCGCCGATGACAAACAGATCGAAATCGAAATCCGCGTCGGTCATGCCGCTCTCTCCATGTGCCGCGCGCGCCGCCGGCGCCGCGTCTCAGGCCGCGTCTTCGGGACGCTGCATAACCGAAACCGCGCCGCTCTCGTCGCCAAAGATGGCGATGTCGGCCATGCTTATGAAGAGGCCGTTGTCGACAACGCCGGGAATAGAGTTGAGCGCGAAGGCGAGGTCGGTCGCGTCGCCGATCCTTTTCAGCTCCAGATCGACGATCATGTTGCCCTCGTCGGTGATGAACGGCGCGTCGCCGACCATGCGCAGCGACGAGGTCGTCGCGTCGACGTCGTAGCCCGCGACCAGCATCTCGATCACGGCGCGGGTGGTCTCGACGCCGAAGGGCGTGACCTCGACCGGCAGCGGGAAGGCGCCGAGCGTCTCGACCCGCTTCGAGGCGTCGGCGATGACGACCATCCGGTCCGAGGACGAGGCGACGATCTTCTCGATCAGGAGCGCGCCGCCGCCGCCCTTGATGAGATCCAGCTTCGGATCGACTTCGTCCGCGCCGTCGACCGCGAGGTCGAGCCAGCCGACGCCGTCGAGCGTCGCCAGCTTGAGGCCCGCCGCTTCGGCGCGGCGGCCGGTCTCGCGCGACGTCGGCACGCAGATCACCTTCTCGAAGCGGCCCTTGCGCGCCGCGCCGAGCGCGCGGATGAAGACGGCGGCGGTCGATCCGGTGCCGAGGCCGAGCTTCATGCCGTCCTCGACGAGGTCGAGCGCGGCTTCGGCGGCGGCGCGTTTCGCGCGGTCTTGAGGCGTCTCGGCGGCGGTCATAGCGTGGTACCTCGGATTGTTGCGGCGGCGCGGCCCGGAGCGGGCGCGGCGGAACGTCGTTCCTTAGGCGTCAACCGCCGCGCGCGGCAAGGGCCTCTGAGCCGCGGCGCCGCATCCTGGGCCGAAACGCCGCGTTCTGGAGATCACGATGCCTGTCAGCGTCTTCGACATGTTCAAAGTCGGCCTCGGCCCGTCGAGCTCGCACACGATGGGCCCGATGCGCGCGGCCGCCGCCTTTCTCGATCTGCTGCGCGCCGAGGGGACGCGGCCGGAGCGGGTTCGGGTCAGCCTGCACGGCTCGCTCGCCTTCACGGGCAAGGGGCACGCGACGGACCGAGCGGTGTTGCTCGGCCTTCTCGGCGAGACGCCGGCGGAGTACGATCCCGATCGCGGCGAGGCGGCGCTCGCCAAGCTCCGTGACACGAAGCGGCTCGCGCCGGACGGGCTTTCGGAGATCGCCTTCGATCCCGAGGCCGATCTCCTCTTCGATTTCGGGCCGCCGCTGCCTGGCCACGCCAACGGCATGATCTTCACCGCGTTCGGACCGAACTATGCGGTTCTGGCGAGCGAGACCTATTACTCGATCGGCGGCGGCTTCATCGCGACGCCGGCCGAGCTCGCGGCCGGCGACGGCTCGCTCTCCGCCGCGCCGACGCCCTATCCCTTCACCAACGCCCGTCAGATGCTGGAGATGGCGGAGAAGAGCGGCCTCTCGATCGCGGCGATGACGCGAGAGAACGAGCGCGCCTTCTCGCCGGACCTCGCCGAGGACGCGGCGCTCGACGCCGCGCTCGACCGGATCTGGCGCGTGATGAACGCCTGCATCGAGCGCGGGCTGGCGAAGGAGAGCGTCCTGCCGGGCGGCCTCTCGGTCCGCCGCCGCGCCAAGGGCATCCGCGACGCGCTTCTGTCGGAGCGCGGCCGCAACGACGCGATGCCGCATCACGTCAACGACTGTAGCAGCCTCTTCGCGATGGCCGTCAACGAGGAGAACGCGGCCGGCGGCCAGGTCGTGACGGCGC
>CAZPTD010000219.1:0-7925 GCA_964588915.1 uncultured Neomegalonema sp.
GATAAGCCTGCGGCTTTCCGGGATGACGGCGTCATCGGCGTTGCATCCACCTAAACAGATCCTGCTCTGGCGCCGTGATCGAGAGCCGCGCGGGTCCTTTGGTCTGCCAGAGATCGGTCCGGCGCCTCATCGGCGCCGGCCATCGTCGCTCTCCTGCGTCTCCGATCACGGCTCAGAAGAGCCGCGGCCTCATAAAGAGCAGCATCGCGCTGACGACGACAGAATAGGCCGCCATCGCCAGGAACTGATCCGCGAGCCGCACGTCCAGATCGAGGAGCGCACCGGTGACGCCCGGGCCGAGCGCCGTCGCGCCGACCATCACCGCATGGGCGAGCGAGCGGATCGCGCCGAGATGCCGCGTGCCGTAGAGCTCGGCCAACAACGCCGAATGGATCGACGAAGCCGCGCCGGCGGTCAGGCCCATGAAGCCCATCAGCCCGAAGATCGTCCAGTCGCCCTCGAAGGAGAGGAGCGACACGCCGAGCGCCATCGGCAGAAGATAGACCGGAAGGAGCGCGCGCGCCGATAAGCGGTCGACCAGGACGCCGGTCAAGAGCGCCGAGCCGACCGAGGCGAGCGAGTAGACCGGATAGGTCGCGGTCGCGAGCGCGAGGCTCCAGGAGCGCGCCTCGGCCAGCGCCGAGATCTGGAAGAACGCCGCCGTCAGGATGAAGCCCGGCGCAATGAGCGCCGGGACGACGACCAGCATCGACCAGTGCCGGATCATCTCGGCCCGCGTCCAATGGCGCGCGTCGAGGCCGGGGCGGTGGTCGCTCTCCTGCGTCGAGGCCGGCGTCCGCTCCTCGCGCAGGAGCCGCCAGAGCGCCGGCAGGATCGCGAGGAGGAGAAGCGCGGCGGCGGCGACCCAGACGCCGCGCCATCCGGCGACGACCGCGAGCGAGACCGCAAGGAAGGGCAGCGCCGCCTCGCCGAGCGGATTGCCGAAAGCGGCGATCGCGAGCGCGCGGCCGCGATTGGCGGCGAACCAGCGCGCCATCGAGGTCTGCGAGAGATGGGTGAACATGCCCTGGCCGCAGAAGCGCAAGCCCATCATCGCGATCGTGAGCGCGAGCCAGCCCGGCGCCGCCGCCATCAGGAGCGCCAGGAGCGCGAAGACGAGGCCGGTCGCGAGCGCGATGTCGCGGGCGCGGAAGCGGTCGACGAGCGGGCCGAGAAACACGATCGCCGCCCCGCTGAAGAGCGTCGCCACCATGTAGATCGAGCCCCATTCGCCGTCCGAGAGGCCGAACTCGTCGCGATACGCGGCGCCGAAGAGCGATAGGAAAAAGGTCTGGCCGAAGCTCGATCCGAAGGCGAGCAGGAAGCCCGCGGCGAGCCAGGGCGCGTTGGCGCGAGCGAAGTCGAGCGTCTTTGTCCGGGCCTGAAGCATGCGGTCTCGCAAAGGGGCGAACGGTCGCCGGCCGCGCCGAGCGACGAAGGGCGAAGAGCCCTGAGGAGCGCGCGTCCAGGACCGGCGGCCCGCTCATCGAGGCTTTCCGCCTCTCTTCGCGGCGCGCCGGCCATGGCGTTCGATTGTTTCGAAGGCGGCCGAGGCGTCGGCGCGCCGGCCGTCCGTGAGCAAGCGCAAGAGCGTCGCGCTCGCGCTACCGATCCGAATAGGGATCGAGCGCGTCGCGCAAGCCGTCGCCGAGGAAGTTGAAGGCGAGCACCACCAGCATCACCGGCAAGAGCGGCGTCAAGAGCCACGGGAAGGCCGCCACCGCGCTCAGCGTCGTCACCTCGTTCAGCATCGAGCCCCAGCTCACCAAGGGCGGCTGAACGCCGAGCCCGAGATAGGAGAGCGCCGTCTCGCCGAGGATCATCATCGGGATCGAGAGCGCCGCGCTGGCGATCAGATGGCTCGCGAAATTCGGCAGGAGATGGCGCCGGATGATCCGCCCGGAGGTGGCGCCCATCAGCTCGGCGGCGGCGACGAAATCCTCTTCGCGCAGCGCCAGGAACTTCGAGCGCACCGCCCGCGCCACGCCCGGCCAGTCGAGAATGCCGAGAATGACCGTGATCATGAAGAAGACCGCGAGCGGGCCCCAGGTGACCGGAATGGCGGCGGCGAGGGCGATCCAGATCGGCATCTCCGGCAAGGAGCGCAGGACCTCGATGAGCCGCATCACCACCGCGTCGAAGAGCCCGCCGAAATAGCCGGCGAGCCCGCCGAGCGTGAGCCCGATCGCGAAGGAGACGGCGATGCCGATCAGGCCGACCGAGAGCGAGAGCTGCGCGCCGTAGAGGAGCCGCGAGAAGACGTCGTAGCCGTTCTCGTCCGTGCCGAGCAGATGCAGCGAGCCGCCCTCGGGCGGACAGAAGAGCCGCGTCTTCGACGTGAACAGCCCGAAGACGAGCTTGTACTGCGTCCCGCCCTCGCAGAAGAACCGCAGCGGCCGAGGGGCCGAGGCGTCCTCGGCGTACTCCCAACGCAGCGTCTCGAGATTGCGCTCGCCGACGATGTCGTGGGTGTAGGGGCCGACGAATGCGCCGTCGAAGAAGAAGCCGAGCGTCTGCGGCGCGCCCGAAGGATATTCGCGGTTGCGCTCGGTCGCGCCATAGGGCGCGAAGAAGCCCATGAAGGGCAGCATGAGATAGAGGAGCAGGAGAAAGACCGCCGCGACGGCGGCGATCCGGTGGCGCCGGAACTTGCGGAAGGCGAGGCGCCAGGCCGGCGCGTCGAGCTCCGGGCGGGCGCCGTCCGTCGGGTCGTCCGCCGGGTTGTAGGGCGCCGGATCGACGAAGCGCTCGCGCCGAGGTCGGCCGCCGGTCTCGGAGATCGTCATCGCCGCCCTTCCCTTATCGACCGCGCGCGCCGGTCCGGATCCGCGGATCGAGGACGCCGAGCAGAATGTCGGAGATCAGCATGCCGGCCAAGGTCAGGCCGGCGACGAAGAGCAGGATGAAGCCGGCGAGGAAGTGGTCCTGCGATCTGAGGGCGCTCAAGAGATCCGGACCGATCGTCGGCAGGCTCATCACGATCGAAATCAGCACCGAGCCCGAGACGAGCTGCGGCAGGAGATTGCCGATATCGGCGATGAACGGGTTCAGCGCCACGCGGAACGGATAGCGCAGGATTCGCCGCCGCCGCGGCAGGCCCTTCGCCTTGGCCGTCGCGACATAGGGCTTGTTGAGCTCGTCGAGCATGTTGGCGCGCAGACGCTGCATGATGCCGGCGGTGCCGGCGGTGCCGATGACGATCGTCGGCACGATCAGATGCTCGAGGATCGAGCCGACCTTCGCCCAGCTCATCGGCTGGCCCTCGAACTCCGGATCCATCAGCCCGCCGATCGGCAGGTCGAGATAGATCTGCCCGTAATAGAGCAGGAGGAGCGCCAGGAGAAAATTCGGCGTCGCCAGGCCGATATAGCCGATGAAGGCGGCGAGATAGTCGACCCAGCTCTTGGCCTTCACCGCCGCCAGCACGCCGAGCGGCAGCGCGAGCGCGTAGATGAAGAGCACCACCGCCAGATTGAGCACCAGCGTCAGCCAGAGCGCGTCGCCGACGACCTCCGACACCGGTTTGTTGAGCTCGAACGCCCAGCCGAGATCGCCCTGCAGAAGGCCCGAATAGCCGTTCGGCCCCGGCGCCGCGCCGACCCAGATGAAGTATTGCTCGATCAGAGACCGATCGAGCGCGTACTCCCTCTCCAGGAACTCCGCCGCCGCGACGCCGCTCTGTTGGCCGGTCGCTCGAAGCTCCTCGATCTGGTTCGAGACGTAGTTGCCCTCCGGCAAATTGACGATGAAGAAGATCAGCGCCGAGATCAGCGCCAAGCTCACCGCCATCGTCGCGAGCCGGAAAAACAGAAAGCGGAGCATCGGGCGGCGGCCTCCTCAGGCGCTATTCGGGCTCGAAGTAGAAGAGATCCGGCATGTGGATGCCGAAATGCGCGCCCGGGTCCCAGCTCCAGACCGCCGTCTCCGGCACGTTGCGCATGCGGTTCGAGACGACGACGGGCTGCGGCGCGCCGGAGACGACGCCGATGAGGAAGACCTGATCCGCATGGATGGCGAGCATCTCGCGCCAGACCGCCTCGCGCTCGGCCGGGTCGGTCGTGTGATCCCACGCGTCGGCCAGCTCCATGAGCCGCAGCGCCGGCGCCATGTCCGGCGCCTCGCCGGCGGCGCCCGAGGTCTGGTAGAACTGGCCCCACATCGGCCATTCGAAGTCCTCTTGGTAGCGCGGCGCGAGATGGTGCGGCGGATCGTCCGGCGAGGCGAGGCCGTTCTCCCAGCCGTACCAGGCCGACATCATCGCCGCGCCCGAATAGACCCGGTTGCGCAAGGTGTCGCGGTCGCGCGCCCGCACGATCAGCTCGACGCCGATCTCGGCCCAGTTCTCGCGCACGAGCTCGAGCGCGTCGGCGGCCTCCGCCGGCGCGTCGGCGATCTCGACATAGATCTGCATCGGCCGACCGTCCGGCAGGAGCCGCAAACCGTCCGCATCGCGCTCGGTCAGCCCCATTTCGTCGAGAAGCGCGTTCGCGGCGTCGACGTCGAGCTCCGCCCACGCCTCGGCGAGGGCCGGGTCGTAGAGCGGGCTCTCGGGCAGGAGCGCGTTGCCGACCGGCAGGCCGAACTCGAAATAGAGGAGGCGGTTGACGAGCGGACGGTCGATCGCGAGCGAGAGCGCCCGGCGGAAGCGCACGTCGCGGATGACCGCGCGCCAGGCCGGATCCTCGTAGTTGAGGTTCGGATAGATCGCGAGCTGGGAGGCGAGACCGCTCCGCCAGAGCTCGAGCTGATAACCGCCGCGCTCCTCGTCCTGACGCAGAACCGGCGCGTCCGGAAAGCCGATGCCGTGGGCCTGCAGGTCGACTTCGCCCGCGGCCGCCTTCGCCGGAATCAGGCCGCTTGAGGCGACGACCATCTCGATTCGGTCGATATAGGGCAGCTGCCGGCCGCGCGCGTCGATGCGGTGGAAATAGTGATTGCGCTCCCAGACGAAGCGCCGCCCTTCGAACTCTTCGACCATCCGCCAGGGCTGCAGCGTCGGCAGCTCGGGATTGTCGGCCCGGTAGAGATTGTCGCGCGAATTGTGGAGCGACGCCCAGCTGCGCGCGCCCGCGGCTTCGACCGCCGCCGCCAACGCCTCGGCGTCGGCGTAGTCGGCGTGATATTGCTTCATGTAATGCGCCGGACGGTAGAGATAGAGCGGCCGCGCGCCGGCGAGCGCGCGCAGGAATTGCGGGTTCGGCGCGCTCCATTCGTAGACGATCGTCGTCTCGTCCGGGAACGTGACGACGGGCGGCTCGCCTTCGACGAGCAGCTCGGCCGGCGGGCCGTTCGGGCTGAGCTCGTCATGGTTGGCGACGTCTTCCCACCAGTAGCGGAAGTCTTCGGACGTGAACGGATGGCCGTCGGACCAGCGATGGCCCGGACGCAGGCGGAGGACGAAGATCCGGCCCTCGGTCACCTCGTAGTCGAGCAGCATGTCCGCGCGGAGCTTCAGGTCCGGGCCGTAGCCGACGAGCCGCGCATAGCCGTAAACGACGCCGTAGCGGAGCCGATTGGCCTTGTTGATCAGCATCCGCCAGGTCCCGCCCTGGACGCCGAACTCGCGGCCGTACTCCGTCGGGTCGATGATTCTCGGGGCCAGCGGCAGCCGCTCCTCGAGCGCCGGCAGTTCGCCGCTCAAGACCTGGTAGGCGACGGAGCCGCTCTCGACGAGCTCCGGCATGGCGAGCGGCTGACCGTCAGCGCCGACGAATTCTCGCGCCGCGCCCCCGGTCGCGCCGAGGGCGAGCAGCGCGGCGAGGGCGAGGCCCTTCAGCCGGCGGGCGAGCGGCGCTCGCGTCCCTTTCATCATTGAGCGTCCTCCTTCTTGGTCCGGCGCGTCATGCGGCGCGGCGGACGAAATGTCCGTTTGCGGCTTCTACGAGTTCCGGCGCGGCGTCGCCCTCGAAGCGGAACGGCTCCGGCCAGGATTCGGGATCGCCGGCGCCGGCGGCGACGGCGCGGATGTCGATCTTGCGCTGAAGATCCGGCTCCGGCGAGGCCGCGATCAGCGCGCGCGTGTAGGGATGGCGCGGCTCGGCGAAGAGCGCCTTCGGCGTCGCGAGCTCGACGACGCGGCCGGCGCGCATGACCGCGACCTTGTCGGCGATCCGCGCGACGACGGCGAGATCGTGGCTGATGAACATGTAGCTGAGCGCCCGCTCCTCGCGGATGCGCTCGAGCAGATCGAGGATCTGCGCCTGCACGGAGACGTCGAGCGCCGAGGTCGGCTCGTCGCAGACGAGGAAGCGCGGCTCGAGCATCAGCGCCCGCGCGATCGAGACCCGCTGGCGCTGGCCGCCCGAGAAGGCGTTCGGAAAGCGATCGATCATCGCCGGGTCGAGGCCGGTCAACTGCATCATCTCGGCGGCGCGAACGCGGCGCTCGGCCGTGTCGTAGAGCCCGTGGATCTCCAAGGGCTCGGTCAGGATCTCGCGCACGCGCATGCGCGGGCTGAGGGCGGCGAAGGGATCCTGCATCACGATTTGCGCCTGACGCCGGAGCGCCTTGAGCGCCGCCGGCTCGAGCGCGTGGATGTCGACCGCCTCGTCGCCCGGCTCCGGCCGGAAGAGCGCGCGGCCGGCGGGCGGCCGATCCGCGGCGAGGGCGATGCGCGCGAGCGTGGTCTTGCCCGAGCCGGACTCGCCGACCACCGCCATGGTCTCGCCGCGCTTGACGCCGAGATTGACGCCCCTGAGCGCCTGGATGTCGCGCGCCGGCCGGAAGAGGCTCGTTCGGCGCGTGCGGAAGACGCGCTCGACGCCGACAAGCGACAGAATCTCGTCGACGCCGCCGCGCGGCGGCGGCGCGGCCGCGTCGGCGATCTTCGGCGCGGCGGCGACGAGCTTCATCGTGTAGCCATGCGCCGGCGCGCTGACGATCTCGTCGACCTCGCCCGCCTCGACCACGCGGCCCTTGCGCATGACCACGACGGCGTCGGCGACGTTCGCGACCACGCCGAGATCATGGGTGATCAGAAGAACGCCCATGCCGTATTCGGTCTGGAGGTCCTTGATCAGGTTGAGCACCAGCGCCTGGGTGGTGACGTCGAGGGCGGTGGTCGGCTCGTCGGCGATCAGCAGGCGCGGCTTGGAGATGATCGCCATCGCGATCATCGCGCGCTGGCGCAGCCCGCCCGAGAGCTCGAAGGGATAGGCGCGCCAGGCGCGGTCCGGATCGGGAAAGCCGACGCGCTCGAACGCGTCGAGCGCCATCCGCTTCGCCTCGCGGCGGCTGACGTCGCGATGCAGCCGCACCACCTCGGCGGTCTGCGAGCCGATCGTGTGCAGCGGCGAGAGCGCGCTCATCGGCTCCTGGAAGATCATCGCCAGCTGGTCGCCGCGCAGGCGCCGCAGCTTGCGCTCCTTGAGCGCGAGGAGATCGACGGTCGCGGGATCGCGCGCGTCGGGCTGAAAGCGGGCGACGCCGCGACGAACGCGCGCCTGCGGCGGCAAGAGACCCATCAACGCGCGGCAGCTCAAGGTCTTGCCGGAGCCCGATTCGCCGACGATGGCGACGGTCTCGCCGGGATGGACGGAGAAGAACGCGCCCTCGACGGTCGCTTTCGCCGCATCTCGAAACCCGATCTCCAAGTCCGCGACGTCGAGCAGTGGCGTCATATGTTCGTCATCTCCGCGATCACGTTGAGGGCGTCGACGTTCTTCAGGCCAACGTTCTCTATCATCGGTTCGCCCGCGACACGACATACCGCGACCGACGAGAGTTCACACTCTTTGATCGTAGAGTGTTAGCCGCGGAATATGAAAAGCGCGCGAAGATCGGACGACGTTGCGCCCTTGCGCCGCGCCGTCGAAGAGAGTATCTCGCGTGCTCGCGCCGCCGCGCGCGACAGGCGGGCGGCGACGGGCGAGGCTGGGTAGCTCAGCTGGTTAGAGCGCAGGACTCATAATCCTGAGGTCGAGGGT
>CAZPTD010000220.1:0-7885 GCA_964588915.1 uncultured Neomegalonema sp.
CGCGCTGCAAATAGGCGTCTGGCGTGCTGTGGCGCAGCTCGACATCGCTGTCCTGCATCTCCGCCATCAGCGCGCGGAACTTGTCCAGATCAACGCGCGAGGGACCGCCACCATGATCGCCCATGCCCCTCAGCACGACGTTGGAGAGCAGCCGCTTGTCCGTCCCGTCGCCGGCCTTCGCGCCAGGATCGGGCCACTCGCCGAGATCGTCGCGGCAGACCAGAACCTGGCCGACGATCTCGGCCGGCGTGAGATTGCGCACCAGCTTCTGCGTGCCGGTGTGGCAGAACGTGCAGGTCAGCGTGCAGCCGACCTGGCTCGAGACGCAGAGCGTGCCGCGGTCCTCTTCCGGAATGTAGACCGCTTCGACCTCGTGGCCGCCGTCGATCCCGAGCAGATATTTGCGCGTGCCGTCCGTGGAGACCTGCCGCTCGACGATTTCCGGGCGGCGCAGCTCGAAACGCTCGGCGAGCTCGGCGCGGAAGCCCTTGGCGAGATCGGTCATCTCGGCGAAGTCGCGCGCGCCGCGGCCGTAGAGCCAGCGCCAGATCTGCGCCGCGCGCATCTTCGCCTGACGCTCGGCCGCTCCGGCCGCGACGACGGCCGCGGCGATCTCCGCGCGGGAGAGGCCGATCAGGTTCGGTTTCGCCGTCGTCGTCTCCTTGCGCGGAACCGGCGCGAGCTCCGGCGTGATCGCCGTCCGATCGGCTGTCGGCGGCGTCACCGGCATTCGCGCGCCACCGCCTCGATCGACGCGGTGAAGCCGAGGAGCGAATACTCGTCGACCACGCGCGTGCCGCGCGTCGAGGTCGCGGTGATCGTCGCGGTCGCGCCGCGGCGCATCGCCTCGATCACCTCGACGTCCTGATCCGGCGTCGCCAGCCACGCCTCGTCGCCCTCGGCGAAGAGCTCGAAGGTCTGGTCGCCGATCGCGAGGGTGATGTCGTTGTTCGCGTCGGCCGGATAGCCGAGGCGCACGCTGATCTCGTTGGTCACGTCGGCGCTCGGAAAGGTCGCGACCAGAAGGTAAGGCGCGCCGCGGTTCACGTCGGACAGTCGGCTTCCGTCGCGGAAGGCTTCCCAATTCGTCGGAACCGCCGCGGCGTAGCAATATTTCTCCGGCGCGTCGCTATCGACGAAGACCGACCAGTCCCGATGGGTCTCCTTGGCGCGGAGCTCGTTTTGCGCGGCCGCGCCCGTCGTCCAGGCCGCGCCGATGGTGAAAGCCGCGAGACTGAAGACGGCGGCGGCAATATGTGTTCTCATGTCGTCGTCGCTCGATTGAAGGCGCGTTCGCGCCGATCCGATGAAACCTTTGCGATCGTCGGCGGTTCGGCGCTAAGCTGCCGCCGTCGCCCGAGAAGGACGAAGCGCCGCCGCATCGCGCGATCCGGCGCGTACATAGCATTCCGGAGACGGTTTGACAGCACGCTCTCACACGCCCGGCGAGATGTCGTCGAGCCGCGCGACCGGTGCGGCCGACCGAGGGCGCGATTTCGCGCGCCTCTCGGACGAGGCGTTGGTGCGGCGCATCGCCGAGGCGCGCGACCGGGACGCCTTCCGGGTTTTTTTTGACCGCTACGCCGCGAAATTGCGAGCGTTTCTGATGCGCGGCGGCGCCGCGGCCGACGACGCCGAAGAGACGGCGCAAGAGGCGCTGATGACCGTTTGGCGCCGGGCGGAGAGCTTCGATCCGACCCGCGCCTCCGCCGCCGCCTGGCTTTTCACGATCGCGCGCAATCGGCGGATCGATCTGCTGCGCCGCGGCGCTCGGCCGCAGCCGGACCCCGAGGATCCGCTCTACAAGCCGGATCCGCCGAAGCCGGCCGAAGCGGCGTTGTCCGAAGGACGACGCGACGACGCGGTGCGCGCGGCGATGGCGTCGCTGAGCGAGGAACAGCTCGACGTCGTCCGTCTTTCCTTCTTCGAGGGGCTGGCGCATGCGGAGATCGCCGAACGGCTGGATCTGCCGCTCGGGACGGTCAAGTCGCGCCTGCGCCTGGCGTTTCGCCATCTGCGAACGCGGCTCGGGGCCGACTTCGCCGACGAGCTGAAGGAGTAACGACCAGCCGCGCGGCGGCGAAAGTCCTTGCCGCCATCGGCGAAATATTAACAAGTTATTACCAAGATTTCTGTAAAAAAGCGTTCACCAAGCGCGCGCCGGATACTTCTTGTAAATCGATCGGTCGTAGTTTCGAAGCGTTGGCTTAACTCTGTGACAGGGGTTTCGAGTGCGCGCTTTGAAATTCGTCATCCTAGGAGTCGCGGTCGCCGCCGGCGCCGGCGCCGTCTACCTCGTCCAGGACGAGCTCGACCGCGCGCGCGTCTCCGCGTCGATGGTGCGGCCGGAGGCCGAGCCCGACAAGGCGCCCGAGCCGCCGGTCGTCCCCAAGGTCTTCGTTCTCGTCGCGACGGGCCAGTTCGAGCGCGGCCATATTCTGCGCCCGCAGGACTTCGAATGGCGCGAATGGCCGGAAGAGACCATCGCCGAGGCCTTCATCCTTCAGCGGCGCGCGCCCGAGGCGATCGCCGAGCTCAGCGGCGCCGTCGTCCGCAGCAGCATCACGCGCGGCGAGCCGATCGTCGCGCAGAAGGTCATCAATCTCGACCATCCGGGCGCGCTCGCCGCGCTGCTGCGCCCGGGCATGCGCGGCTTCGCGATTCGCATGGGCCCCGAGACCGGCGCCGGCGGCCTCATCCTGCCCGGCAACTACGTCGACGTGATCCTCACTCGTCGAGAAAAGGTCGAGGTCGTCGGCCCGAACGGCCGCCCGCGCTCGCGCAACATCCTCTTCACCAACACGCTCATTCGCACCGCGCGCGTCGTCGCCGTCGACACGATTCTCGACGACGAAGGCCGATCCGCGATCGAGATGCGCCGCACGATCACGCTCGAGCTGACGCCCGATCAGGTCGAGCTGCTCTCGCTCGCCGAAGAGGCGGGCCGCCTGACCGTCGCCGTCCGCAGCATCGGCGATCTCGTCGACGAGAACGGCGAGCGCATCGCCGATCCGTTCCCGACGCTCGCCGTCGACCTCGAGGCCTTCGCCGGCGCGTCGCTCGGCATGGCCGCGGTCGAAGACAGCGCCCTGACCGCCGAGAGCGACCGGCCGGAGCTCGAAGACCCGGCTGGCCCGGCGGCGCATGAGGCGCAGTCGGAGCAGAAATCGGAGGACGCCGCCGAGAACGCGCCGCGTCCGGCCCCGACCGAGCCGAAGCCCGTGGAGCCGGCCGCGCCGGCCGCCGCCGAAGCGCAGGAGACGCCCGCGACCGTCGAGATCGTCATCCTGCGCGCGAACTCCGTCAGCCGGACCGAGCTTCCGGCGCCGAACGCAACCGAACCTCGCTGACGCGCGGCCGACCGGCCCGCCCGCCAAGCCATTTGGGAACCGACGTCATGACGCTCCTCCGCCTCCCAACGGCCGCCTTCGCCGCCGCATTCGCAGCCTTCGCCTGCGCGGCCGGCCCCGTCGGCGCGCCGGCGGCCGCTGCGAAGACTTGGGAAGAGATCGCCGGCGAATGCTGCGAGAACGCCGAGGCGGTCATCATCCATCTCGGAAAGGCGGCGGCGCTCGATCTGCCGGCGCCGGCGGCCGACGTCGTCATCTCGGATCCGCGGATCGTCGACGTCGTGCTCCGCACCGCCGATCAACCGGTCCTCTTCGGCATGCGCATCGGCCAGGCGAACATCCTCTTCTTCGACGAGCGCGACAACGAGATCCGCGCGCTCGAGGTCCGCGTCGAATACGACGTCTCGCTCCTCAACGAGACGATCGCCGCCCAATTTCCGACCGCGCGCGTCAGAGCCCGCTCGGTTCTCGGCGAGATCGTCCTCGAAGGCGTGGTGTCGAACTCGCACGCCGCCGCTTCGATCGTCGACGTCGCCGAGCGCTTCGTCGCCGCCTCGCGCAGCTCACGGTCCGACGACGGTTCGGCGCAAGCCGTCAACCGCGACGCGACCGGCGTCGTCAACCGCATCGCCGTCGCGAACGAAGAGCAGATCCATCTGCGCGTCCGGGTCGCCGAGGTGAACCGCTCGGTGCTGAAGAACCTCGGCGTCGACTGGAACGCCGGGCTCCAGAACGCCGTGATCTCCTCGACGCTCCTGCTCGACGACGGCTCGATCACGAGCTTCCTGCGCACCCAGGGCGGCACGATCTCGATCGGGCCGCAGGCGCTCAGCAGCTTCCTCAAGGCGCTCGAGCAGCATTCGCTCGTCGCCACTTTGGCCGAGCCGAGCCTCACCGCCGTCTCGGGCGAGACCGCGAGCTTCCTCGCCGGCGGCGAGTATCCGATCCCGGTCTCCGGCGACGGCGGCGACGTCACGGTCGAGTTCAAGAGCTTCGGCGTCGGCCTCGAATTCACGCCGGTCGTGCTCGAGGACGACCGGATCAGCCTCCGCGTCGCGACCGAGGTCTCCGACCTCACCACCAACGGCGCGGTCACGATCGGCAATTTCGACATCCTCGCCCTGTCGATCCGCCGGGCCGAGAGCACGGTCGAGCTGCCCTCGGGCGGCACCATCATGATCGCCGGCCTCATCCAGCAGTCGACGCGGCGCCTGTCGGCCGGCCTGCCCGGCATCCGCGATCTGCCGGTGATCGGCCAGTTCTTCCGCACCGAGGAGTCCGAGATCGACGAGACCGAGCTCGTGATCCTGGTCACGCCCTATGTCGTCCGGCCGGGCGAGCCGGAGGCCTTCACGGCGCCGACGGACGGCTTCCGGCCGGCGAGCGACGTCGACATGTACCTCTTCGGACGGCTTCACGGCGTCTACGGCGTCGGCCCCGAAGACGCCGCTCGGGTGCGGGCCCAGGCCGAAGCCCTGCCGACGCCGCTCGGCTTCATCATGGAGTGAGCGCCGAGGGCGCAGACGAGACGCGCAGGCACGGAGAACAGAATGTCGAAGTCGAGCTTGAGACCCGCCCCTGGCCGCGCCCTTCGGCGCGTCGCCGCGAGCCTCGCCGCCGCCGCGCTCCTCGCGGGCTGCGCCGAGCAGCGTTTCGAGACGTCGGTCGCCTATCCCGAGGTCTACCCGATCACGGTGTCGACCGCGCCCGTGCTGATCGCCGTCCCGGCGACCGGCGCGCTCTCCGCGCGCGACGCGCGCCGGATCGACGCGATCGGCCGCGACTATCTGCGCCGCGGCGCCGGCCGGATCACCGTCGCCTATCCGAACGACGTCGACGCGACCGAGACGGTCTCGGCCGTCGCGCGGCGCCTCGACGCGGTCGGCGTGCCGGCGCGGGCGATCCGCCGCGGCGCCTATGACGCGACGCGCTACGAAGGCGAGGGCGTCGTCGTCTCGTTCGACGGTCCGGTCGCCGCCGCCGCGCCCTGCCCGCAGCTCTGGGGCGACAGCGTCTTGACGGGCGAAAACGGATATTCGGCCCGCACCGGCTGCGCGGTTCAGGCCAATCTCGCGGCGATGGTCGCCGATCCGCGCGATCTCGTCGCGCCGCGGACGCTCGGCCCGGCCTATTCGGGCCGCGGCGTGCGCGTCCAAGGCGCCTACGCGGCCGGCGACAGCACGGTGTCGGCGCAGACGACGGGCGACGCCGCAACGACGGATTAAGGGGCGACAGGGTATGCAAGCGGTTCTAACGGCGCGCTCGACAAGGGGCGGAAAATGAACGTTTACACGGCGACGGCCGCCGCGGGCGCGGCGGCGGAGGCGGTCGAGCAGGATCTCATCGCGCCTCGGATCACCATCGAGGCGTTCTGCGTCACCGAGAGCTTCGCCTCGGTGCTGCAGGCGGCGGCGCAGGACCGCCGCATGGCCAAAGTGAAGGCGGCGGTGGCGATGGGCGGCGCGTCGGCGGCGGCCAATCGCTACGCCGATGTCGGCTCGCCGCATCTCGTCATCGTCGAGTCGCTCGACGGCGGCTTCGAGCTCTTCAACGAGCTCGCCGCGCTCGCCGAGGTCGTCGACGCGGAGACCCGCGTCATCGTCGCGGGACCGTCGAACGACGTCGCCCTCTATCGCGAGCTGATGCGCAGCGGCGTCAGCGACTATCTCGTCACGCCCTGCGCGCCGATGCAGGCGATCGAGGCCGTCATCGGCGCGTTCGACACGCCGGAGGCCGCGCCGGCCGCGGCGAGCGTCGCGGTCTACGGCGTCCGCGGCGGCGTCGGCGCGAGCGTCATCGCCCATAATCTCGCCTTCGAGATCGCGGAGCGCGCGCAGAAAGAGACCATTCTCGTCGATCTCGATCTCGAATTCGGCACGCTCGGGCTCGACTTCAACGTCGAGGCCAAGAGCACCACCGCCGACGCGTTCGACGACATCGACGGGCTCGACGACGTCAAGCTCGCGCGGCTGCTCTACACGGCCAACGATCGGCTGAAGCTTCTGCCCGCGCCGGCCGATCTGCGCGAGCGCGAGGCGCCGGGCGAAGACGCGGTTCTCGCGCTGCTCGACGTCGCGCGCCATTGCAGCGACCAGCTGATCATCGACGTTCCGCGCGGCTGGACCCCGGCGACGCGCGTCGCGCTCCGCCAATCGACGACGACCCTTCTCGTCGCGGCGCCGGATCTCGTCTCGCTGCGCAATCTGCGCGCGGTGATGGACTGGCTCGCCTCCGAGCGGCCGAACGACGGCGCGCCGAAGATCGCGCTCAACCAGATCGGTCAGCCGAAGCGTCCGGAGATCGCGGAGAAGGAGTTCTCCGAGATTCTCGGCGCGCCGCTCGACCTGACCCTGCATTGGGATCCCGCCGCCTTCGGCGCGGCGCTCAATGAAGGCAAATTGCTGCGCGAGACGCCCGCCGGACGCGCCCACGCCGACGCGATCCGCGCGCTCGCGGACGCGCTGATCGGCCGCGATCCCGCGAAGAACAAGCCGACCGGCGGCGTGTCGCGCCTCCTGACCGCCTTCGGTCTCAAGAAGTAACGCCAGAGGAGGAGAGGCCGATGTTCGGAAAGAGGACCGGCGGCGTCGGTCGCGGCCCGGGAAGCCCGGCCGGCGGACAGAAGGCGCCGCCGCCGACGGCGATCGCGGAAGACGCGACGCCCGAACCGCAGCCGGCGCCGAAACCGAAGCCGAAGGCCGCCGAGGCCGCGGCCGCCAAGGGCGCCGGCGCCGACGCGAAGCCCGCCGCGAAAGAGCCGGCCGCCGCCGCGCCGCGCCCGGCCGCGCTCGGCGGCGAGGCCAAGAGCGCCGCCTTCTACCAGTTCAAGAACGACGTCTTCGCGGCGCTGATGAGCTCTCTCGACCTCTCGCAGCTCGCGACCCTGCCGCGGCCCGACGCCGAGCGCGAGATCATCGCGGTCGTCGACGACATCATCGCGATGCGCGGCTACGTGATGTCGACAGGCGAGCAGCAGCGCCTCGCCCGCGAGATCTGCGACGACGTTCTCGGCTACGGCCCGCTCGAGCCGCTCCTCTCCCGCGACGACATCGCCGACATCATGGTCAACGGCGCGCACCAGGTCTTCATCGAGACCGGCGGCCGAATCCACGAGACCGGCATTCGCTTCCGCGACAACCAGCAGCTGCTCGAGATCTGTCAGCGCATGGTCTCGAAGGTCGGCCGCCGCGTCGACGATTCCAGCCCGATCTGCGACGCGCGCCTGCTCGACGGCAGCCGGGTCAACGTGATCGCGCCGCCGCTCTCGATCGACGGGCCGTCGCTCACGATCCGGAAGTTCAAGAAAGACAAGCTCCGCATGGCGGATCTCGTCAGTTTCGGCTCGATCTCGCCCGCCGGCGCGAAGCTCCTGGAGATCGCGTCGGCTTGCCGCTGCAACATCCTGATCTCGGGCGGCACCGGCTCGGGCAAGACCACGCTTCTCAACTGTCTTTCGGGCTACGCCGCGAATGACGAGCGGATCATCACCTGCGAGGACAGCGCCGAGCTGCAGCTGCAGCAGCCGCATGTCGTTC
>CAZPTD010000221.1:0-7884 GCA_964588915.1 uncultured Neomegalonema sp.
GAGCGTCAGCGCCGGCAGGAAGCTTCGGTAGAGCGCGTCGGCGAAGCTGGCGTCGGGCCGGATATTGGCGATCGACGGAAACACGCCGGTTTGGGAAAGCAGGAAAATCAGAATGTACGCGACGAAGAACTCGGGAAAGGAAATCGAGGTCAGCGTCGTGACGTTCACCACCCGATCATAGATCGAATTGCGGTAGAGCGCCGCCAGGACGCCGAGAAACAGCGCGAGAGGCACCGCGATCGCCGCGGCGTAGAGCGCGAGGAAGAGCGTGTTGCCGAGCCGCGATCCGATCAGGTCGATGATCGGCCGCTGGCTCGCGAGCGAAGCGCCGAAATCCCCTTGCACCGCGCCGCCGAGCCAATCGAGATAGCGCAGATGCGCCGGCTCGTTGAGCCCGAGCCGCTCGCGCAGCGCCGCCACCGTCTCCGGCGTCGCCGACTGTCCGAGAAGCTCCTCCGCGAGATCGCCCGGCAGGAGCTCGACCGCGCCGAAAATCACTAGAGAAATGACGAACAGCGTCACGACGCCCAACGCCAATCGCTGGGCGACCATGATCAAGACATGTCTCATCGAACGCCCCGCCTCGCCCGGATGCGCGCTGGCGTGCGAACGCGCGGCGAAACCGGCTCCGGCGCGCGCGCGCCGGAGCCGGGCGTGATCAAGCGAACCACCAACGCTCGACGCAGCGGAACCCGTCGAGGTTCCAGTTCGCCGCGACTTGCTCGCCATGCGCGAGCGCGTTGCTGTGCGCCATCACGTAGCTGGCGAACATCGGAATGACGACGCCGCCGTCGTCGGAGACGATCTGCTGCATCTCGTGATACATCTCGCGCCGCATGTCCTCGTCGAGCTCGGCGCGCGCGGCGACGAGAAGCTCGTTGAAGCGCGCGTTCTCCCAGAAGCTGTCGTTCCAGGAGGCGCCGGACGCGTAGGCGGTCGAGAACATCAGATCCTCGGTCGGGCGTCCGCCCCAATAGACGGCCACATACGGCTTCTTCATCCAGACGTTGGACCAGTAGCCGTCATTCGGCTCGCGCACGACGTTGACGGTGACGCCGGCCTCGGCGGCGGATTCGCTGTAGAGCACCGCGGCGTCGACGGCGCCCGGGAACGCCGCGTCCGCGGCCGAGAGCGACACCTCGAGGCTGTCGAGACCGGCCTCGCGAAGATGGAAGCGCGCGCGATCCGGGTCGAACTCGCGCTGAGGCAGCTCGCCGTGATGGAAGCGGTTGGAGCGCCCGATCGGATGGTCGTTGCCGACCTCGCCGAAGCCGTTGAGGATCGTGTCGACGAGATCCTGGCGCTTCACGCCGTATTTGAGCGCGAGACGGACGTTGTTGTCGTTGAACGGCGCCGCGCGCGTGTCCATCGCGAAGGTGTAGTGCTGGGTGCCGGTGACCGGCAGCAAGGTCACGTTCGGCGCGCGCTGGATGAGCGCGGCGGTGTTGAGGTCGACGCTGTCGACGAGATCGACCTCGTCGGTGATAAGCGCGTTCTGGCGCGCCGCGGCGTCGAGGATCGCGAGGATCTCGATGCTGTCGAAATGCGCGCGGCCCTCTTTCCAATAGTTCGGATTGCGCGTCGCCGAGAAGCGGACGCCCGGCTCGAACGACTCGAGCACGTAGCCGCCGGCGCCGACGCCGCTCATGTCGATCCCGTCGCCGCTCGCCGGAAGGATCGGCAGGTGGTAGTCGGACAGGATGAACGGGAAGTCCGCGTTCGGCGCGGCGAGCGTGATGACGACCGTGTTCGCGCCGTCGGCGCGCATCTCGGTGATCGGCTCGAGCAGCGGCTTCGCCGCGGACTCGCTCGCGTCGCCGCGATGGTGGTTGATCGAGGCGATCACGTCCTCGGCGGTCAGCGTGCGGCCGTTATGGAATTCGACGCCCTGGCGGATCTGGAACGTCCAGGTCGCGCCGTCCGCCGACGCCTCCCAGCTCTCGGCGAGCTCCGGGATCAAGGATCCGTCGGTGTCGATCTCGGTCAGTTGGCAGTGCAGGCTGGCGAAGAGCGTCTGCGTGTAGAGATGCGTGATGCTCGCCGGGTCCAGCGTGTCGGTCGTGTTGCCGTGGCCGATGCCGATCCGCAACGCGCCGCCGCTTTTCGGCTGCGCAAGGGCGCGGCTCGCGCCGAACGGCCCGATCAGCGACGCCGCGCCGAGCGCGGTCGCGCCCTGAAGCACGCCGCGGCGCGTCGGCTGCGCCGGGATGCGCGCGCCTCGAATGAGTTTGGTCATCGTTCGTTCCCTCCGTAAGATATCGGCTCGCCGGAGTTTCGTCGCTGGCTCGCCGGGCTCTTTTCAAGCGCCGCCATTCAGGCAGCTTCCCGGCCAAACGTCCATCCTAAAGAGCGGAATCTCGGGCCGCCGCGGGCGCGGCCGCGCGCGCTCAGCCGTCGGCGGCGCTGACGCGGGTCTCGGCCTTGTCGAGCCACGCCGGATCGACCTCGACGCCCCATCCCGGCGCGTCCGGAATCGCGAGGCGTCCGTCGTCGATTGCGAAGGGATCGCCGAGAAAGAGCCGCTCTTGCCACGGATAGTAGTCCGGCCCCTCGATCGAGAACTCGAGATAGGGTCCGGCGTTCGGGATCGCGCCGAGGAGATGCGCCGCGCAGATCGTCACGAGCGAGAGATTGGCGCTGTGCGGCGTGCAGGGCAGCCCCGCCTCGGCGGCCATCCGCGCGACCTCCAGAGTCCGCGACAGCCCGCCCATATACATGACGTCCGGCTGGACGACGTCGACGGCGCGCGTCTCGATCATCCGCGCCCATGTCGCGAGATCGCAATCCTGCTCGCCGCCGGTCACGTCGAGGTCGAGCGCGTCCGCGACCGCTTTCGTCTCCTCGAGCCGCCAATACGGGCACGGCTCCTCGAAATGCCGGACGCCCTCGGCCTCGAGGAGCCGGCCGACCTCGATCGCGCGGCCCGGCGAGAAGCCGCTATTGGCGTCGACGAGCTTGGCGACGGCGCTCCCGAGGGCGCGGGCGACGGTCGGTACGATCGCCTCGGTCCTGCCCGGCCATTCGTCGACGTCGCGGCCGCATTCGCGGCCGACGCGCCATTTGAAGGCGTCGAAGCCCTTCTCGTCGCGGAGCCGGACGAGCCGCGCGGCCTCGTCCTCGGGCGAGATGTCGCGCCGCATCGACGAGGCGTAGGCGCGGATCGGCCGCGGCGCGCCGCCGAGAAGGGCCGCGACCGGCTTCTCCTGGAGCTTGCCGACGAGATCCCAGAGCGCGGTGTCGAGCCCGGCGAGCGCGCGGCAGCGATAGGAGCCGGGAAACTTGTGCTCGCGCTCCTCGATCCGCTCGACGAGCCTCAGGATGAACGCGGGATCCGCCTCGATCTCGGCGCCGAGCGCCCAGGGCGCGATCTGGCGGTGAAAGATCGTCGCGGTGATGTCGGCGTTGTAGGTCGAGCACTGGCCCCAGCCGACGGCGCCTGCGTCCGTGGTCAACCGGACGAAGCAGACGAATTCGGTTGCGAAAGTCTCGAGCTTGGCGATCCGCATGTCTTTCGGCCTTTCGATTTCGAGCTACGCGCTTCCGAGATCCTCTCGGATGAGCTGGGCCGCGCGCCGTCCGACCATGATCGACGGCGCGTTGGTGTTCGCCGAGGTGACGTTCGGGAAGATCGACGCGTCGGCGACGCGCAGCCCCTCCAGCCCGTAGACCCGAAGCCGCGCGTCGACGACGCCCGCCGCGTCCTCCGGCGCCATGCGGCAGGTTCCGCAGGCGTGGAACACGGTGCCGGAGCGCGCGCGAAAATCGGCGAGGATCTCTTCGTCGCTCGCCCGCGAGAGCTCCAAGGGCGGCGCGCCGTCGATGAGCGCGCGCATCGGCGCCGCGTCCTGCAGCCGGCCGACGAGCCGCGCGCCGGCGATCACGTCGGCGACGTCCTCGTTGGTCGAGAGACAGTTCGGCCGGATCTCCGGCGCCGCGAAGGGATCGGGCGACGCGGCGTCGATGCGGCCGCGGCTCGTCGGGCGGCACGGGCTGAAGCCCATCGCGAAGCCCGGATGCGGGTCCGGCTTGAAGATCGGCCGTTTGTTCTCGTAGGTCACCGAGTAGCTGAGCGGATTGAAATAGAGCTGGATGTCGGGCCGCGGCGCGTCCGGCCGGCTGCGGACGAGCCCGCCGCTCTGATTCACGCTCAGGCTGAGCGGCCCGCCGCGCGTGGCGAGAAACCGCAATCCGGCCCGGAGCCGGCCGGCCCAACTCCCGAGGACCTGGTTCAATGTCGGCGTCCGTGCGCGATGGAGGTAGTTGATCCCGAGATGGTCCTGCAGCCCGCCGCCGACCGCGTCGTTGGCGCGCGCCGCGTCGATCCCGAGGCGCGCGAGAAGCGCGCCCGGCCCGACGCCGGAGAGCTGCAAGAGCTGCGGCGAGCCGACGGCGCCGGCGGCGAGCACGACCGACGCGCGGGCCTGCGCGACCTGCGCCTGGCCGTCGCGCGCATAGGCGACGCCGACGGCGCGGCGGCCTTCGAACAGGATCCGCGTCGCCTGGGCGCGGGTTCGCACGACGAGATTCGGGCGGCGCATGGCGGGACGCAGGAACGCGTCCGCCGACGAGCAGCGGAGGCCGCGCCGCGTCGTGATCGAATAGGCGCTCACGCCCTCGGGCGTCGCGCCGTTCATGTCGTCGGTGCGCGGCAAGCCGATCGCGCGCGCCGCGTCGAAGAAGCGCTCGCGCACCGGATGATGCTCGGCCTCGCGCCGGCTGACGCTGAGCGCGCCGCCGTTCGGGGCCTCCTCGCGCGCCTCGAAGCTTCGGAAAACGGGCTCGACGTCGCTCCAGCCCCAGCCCGGATTGCCGGCGGCGCGCCAATCCTCGTAGTCCTCGGGCATCCCGCGGCAGTAGACGAGCGCGTTGATCGAGCTCGAGCCGCCCAGCACCTTGCCGCGCGGCCAATAGTCCTCGCGGCCGCCGAGCCCGGGATCCGGCGCGGCGCGATATCGCCAGTTGACGCGCGGATCGTGATAGCAGACGCCGTAGCCGATCGGCGTCTTGATCCAGAAGCGGCGATCGGAGCCGCCGGCTTCGAGCAAGAGCACCGAGAGCCGAGGATCGGCGCTCAGTCCCTCGGCGAGCGCGCAGCCCGCGGAGCCCGCGCCGACGATGACGACGTCGAAGGTTTCGCCCATGCGAGTCACTCGCCCCGCGGAAAGCGTTGCGACTCCTCGACGATGTTGAGATCCATGTGATTGCGCATGTAGCGCTCCGAAGCTCGTTGGAGCGGCTGATGATCCCACGGATAGTAGACGCCGTTGCGCAGCGCCTCGTAGACGACGAGACGGCGCGCCTGGCTCTCGCGCACCGCCGCGTCGAACGCGGCGAGGTCCCAGCGCGCGTCGGCCAGCGCCCGGAACTCGGAGAGCGCTGACGCGTGGGCCGGATCCGCCGCGACGTTCCGCAGCTCCTGAGGGTCGGCGTCGAGGTCGAAGAGCTGCTCCGGGTCGAGCGCGCAGCGCGTGTATTTCCATCGCCCTCTTCGGAGCGCGACCATCGGCGCGTAGGAGGCCTCGGCCGCGTACTCCATCGCAACCTCCGCGCCGCGCGCGGCGCCGGAGGCGATCGGCAGCAGGCTCTCGCCCTCGACCCAGGGCGCGATCTCGCCGGTCGAGACGCCGGCGAGGTCGCAGAGCGTCGGCGCGACGTCGATCGTGGAGACGGGCGCCTCGACCAGGCCCGGCGCCATCTCGGGCGCGGCGAGCATGAGCGGCACGCGCGACGAGCCCTCGAAGAAGCTCATCTTGAACCAGAGCCCGCGCTCGCCGAGCATGTCGCCGTGATCCGAGACGAAGAGGATCGCGGCCTCCTGGCGAACCGCCGCCAGCGCGCCGAGGATCTCGCCGATCTTCGCGTCGAGATAGGAGATGTTGGCGAAATAGGCCCGCCGCGAGCGGGCGACGTCGTCTTCGGCGATCTCGAAGGAGCGCCAGTCGTTGGCGTCCAAGATCCGGCGCGAATGCGGATCATGGTCCTCATACGCCAAGGCCGGCGTCGTCGGCTGGAGCCGCGCGCAGTCCTCGTAGAGGTCCCAAAAGCGCCGCCGCGCGACGTAAGGTTCGTGCGGATGCGTGAAGCTCACGGTCAGGAGCCACGGCCGCGCGTCCTGGCCGCGGCCGAGATCGTAGAGCTTGCGGACCGCGTGATAGGCGACCTCGTCGTCATACTCGAGCTGGTTGGTGATCTCGGCGACGCCGGCGCCCGTGACCGAGCCGAGATTGTGATACCACCAATCGATGCGCTCGCCGGGCCGGCGATAGTCGGGCGTCCAGCCGAAATCCGCCGGATAGACGTCCGTCGTCAGCCGCTCTTCGAAGCCGTGGAGCTGATCCGGCCCGACGAAATGCATCTTGCCCGAGAGGCAGGTCTGATAGCCGGCGCGGCGCAGATGATGGGCGTAGGTCGGGATGTCCGAGGCGAACTCGGCCGCGTTGTCGTAGACGCGCGTGCGGCTCGGCGGCAGGCCGGACATGAAGCTCGCCCGGCCCGGCGCGCAGAGCGGCGAGGCCGTGTAGGCGTTCTTGAACCGGACCGAGCGCTCGGCCAGGGCGCGCAGGTTCGGCGCGTGAAGGAAGGCCGCCGGCCCGTCCGGAAACAGGGTTCCGGTCAGCTGATCGACCATCAGGACAAGGATGTTCGGGCGTCCAGGAGGCATGACCGTCGTTCCCACGCGGCGCGGCTTCGGCGCGGCGCTGCGAATCGGATCGATAGTCAAGGACGTCCGCGCGCGCCATCGGGATCTGCGACTCCGCCGTTCGCTCGTCGCTCGTCGCGATCTCAGGACGCGGTCACGACCTCGAATTTGACGACGTCGATCAGCCCGTGATCGGTGATCTTGAGCGCCGGAATCACCGGCAGCGCCAGGAATGCGAGCTGCAGGAACGGCTCCGCCAAGGTCACGCCGAGCGATCGCGCCGCCGCGCGCAACTCGACGAGCCGGTCGCGCGCCTCCTCGAAGGGCGCGAGGCTCATCAGGCCCGCGACCGGCAACGCCAGCTCCGCGCGCACCGCGCCGTCCGCCGCCACGACGAAGCCGCCCTCGATCTCGCCGAGCCGGTTCGCGGCGACCGCCATGTCGTCATAGGAGACGCCGACGGCGACGATGTTGTGATGGTCGTGGCAGACCGTCGCCGCGATCGCCCCGCGCGCGAGCCCGAAGCCCTTCACGAAGCCCGTCGCGACGTTGCCGTTCTTGCCGTGCCGCTCGACAACCGCGATCCGCACGAGATCGCGCGCCGGATCCGGCCGCTTGTCGCCGGCCTCGATCGCGATGCGCTCATGGAGATGATCGGTCAGGATCTGGCCCTCGCGGACGCCGATGACGTCCGTCTCTTCGCGGTTGGCGGCGGCGCGGAACGCCTCGGGAGCGACGCGCGGCGCCTTGACCGAGGACCGGCCGACCGGCGCCAGAGCCTCGCGCGCCGCGAAGGCGGCGTCGTCGACGATGCGGCCGCCGGCGAGGACGAGGCGCGCGCGGCAGTCCTCGAGCCTGTCGAGCGCGACGATGTCGGCGCGCTTGCCGGGCGCGACGAGCCCGCGGTCCTTCAAGCCGAACGCTTCGGCGGCGGAGAGGCTGGCGGCGCGATAGGCGGCGAGCGGCGGGACGCCGAGCGCGATCAGCCGCCGGATCATGTGGTCGAGATGGCCGTGCTCGGCGATGTCGAGCGGGTTCCGATCGTCGGTGCAGAGGCACATGTAAGGCGCGGTGCGCTCGGTCAGGAGCGGCGCCAGCGCGTCGAGATCGCGCGACACCGAGCCCTCGCGGATGAGCACGCGCATGCCCTTCTGCAGCTTCTCGCGCGCCTCCTCGACGTTCGTCGCCTCGTGCTCGGTGCGGATGCCGGCCGCGAGATAGGCGTTGAGGTCCTTGCCCGATAG
>CAZPTD010000222.1:0-3734 GCA_964588915.1 uncultured Neomegalonema sp.
GCCCTCGAGCCGGGCGATCTCCGCGCCGCTGGCCGCGTCCCAGAGCCGCGCCGTCCCGTCGGAGGAGCCGGTCAGCAGCCGGGTTCCGTCCGGGGCGAAGGCGACGCTCTCGACCTGGCGTTCATGGCCCTCGAGCCGGGCGATCTCCGCGCCGCTGGCCGCGTCCCAGAGCCGCGCCGTCTTATCATGGGAGCCGGTCAGCAGCCGGGCTCCGTCCGGGGCGAAGGCGACGCTCGCGACCCCGTCGTCATGGCCCTCGAGCCGGGCGAGCTCCGCGCCGCTGGCCGCGTCCCAGAGCCGCGCCGTCCTGTCGGAGGAGCCGGTCAGCAGCCGGGTTCCGTCGGGTGAAAACACGCATTGGATCAGGCCGCTCAGATGGCCCTTAAGGATCATCTGGGCGGCCTGACCCAATGCAGCAGCGCCAGCGCGCAGCAGCGCGGCGCGATGCGGCTCGTCGGTCTGCGCTTCCGAACGGAACTGAGGATCGCGGCTGAGCACCGCCGCCGCCGCCATCGTCCGCAGCGCCTTAGCCGCGTCGCCCGCCTGCATCGCCGCGCGCACCGGCTGCACAAAGCCGCGCTGGATCAGCCGGCGCTCGCGCTCCTCATCTCGCAGCTGCTTCGCGCGGCACGCGTCGAGATAGTTCGACACCGCGTCGCTCGACGTTTGGAGATCCGGCCCAAAATCCGGGTCTTTCAGCAGCGCGAACGCCGCCTCAAGCCGCGGCCCGCCGCGCGCCAGCAACCCTTCTTGTTCAGTCGACGCGCGCCACTCCTCAGCTTCACGCTTCAAAATACGCGCATCATCGAATTTCTCACGCTGCGCGTAAATCATCGAGCCGAGGGGCTCGGCGCGCAGCAGCGCTTCATGGGCGACTTCATACACCAGCCCAGCGTCCGACGCGCTGCGGGTGAGCAGATGCATGTCCACCAGCGCATCCACAAGCGGCCGAAGCGCGGCGCGCTCGCCGGCGAGAAGGGCGCTTTCCTCGGCGACAACACGCTTCGCCGCGCCCTCCGCGCCCGCGGCCGGGTCCCAATCCGCGAGTTGGGGAATGAAGAGACGCTTCAGATCCTCGACGGAGGCGCCGGCCTGCTCCCGCGCTTCGTCCATCGCTTCGGCGACGGCCTGCTCGATGAACGCCGCCGCCGCGTCCGGCGCCAAATCGACGGCGCCCGTTGCGCGGACATGGTGCTGAGCCAGCATTCGCTGCAACGCGAGCGCCAAGATCGGCAGCGCGTCGCCGACCTCCGCCGCATTCGCGCCCGCCGCATCCGCCAGCGCATCGCGCAGCGCGATCGATATGTTCAGCTCCCATTTAGCGCGCCGCGCGGCTTTCGCCGGGCCGTCGATCACCTCGACAAAGCGGGCGCGCGGCATCTGATTCAGCACGAAACTCTGAATCGCCTGATCCGCCATTCCGGCCGCCATCAGCGTTTCGCGCGTGGCGGAGACGCTGTCCTCCCGCGCCGTCAGCGCCAAGCGAAGGTCGATATCGTCCGGCAGAGCGCCGATCATCGCCATAAGACGATCGAACTCAGCCTTCGCGTCGCCCTGAAGCGTCGCAATCTCTTCCGCTTGGTCCAGCCCCAGCAACACTGTCCGCCGTTCGCCGCCTTGCGCTTTGTCGGCGTCCGCGATGTCGCCGAGCAGCCCGGCGAAATCCTGCTCGATGCGGAGGGCGAGCGCGGCGCGCGAGTCCTTCACGAGCGGCAGTTTGGCGAGGCCGGATGCAAGGCCCCATTCCTTATGCGTGATCGCGCCAAACGGCGTTCGGATGATGCAAAGCGGCGTGAACGCGCCATGGCGCCGCAATCGGCTCCAGAGGCCGGCGCGCATAAAGGAGGATTTGCCGGCGCCCGAGGGCGCCTGGATGATCAGCGCTTTCTCGGTGGTCCGGCTCGCCATCTCCTCAAGCCGCTTGATCCCATCGCGGATCTCGAAGTCGCGGCCGCAGAACAGCGCCTCCTGTCCTTCGATCAGAGGATCCAGCCCGCGGAACGGCCCGTGATCGTCGGGCGTCCAGTTGAAACTGTTGGGCGCGACGCCGAGGTCGCGCAGGGTTTCGCCGATGCTGGCCACCTGTCGGCCGCTCAGGAGCAAAAAGCCGCGCTGCCCGTCGATTGGCGAGACGTAGTGGAATTGTTCCAGATCCGGCCCTTCATCGAGCGCCGCAATCTGCCGCGCCTTCGCGCCGTAAGGCAGCGCGCGCTCCAGCCGCTCATCGCCTGGGCTGAGACCCTTAAGCGTCACAGCGATGGCGACGCCCTTGGCCCGACGCAGTTCGCGATAGCAAAAACTTTCGGGGTGAAGGGACGCCTCGGAAGCGAGGAAGAGCATGACCTCCGCCTTCTCCGCTTCCTCGAAGATCAGGTCCGCCCAGGCCGCGCCGGCCATGAGATGAGAGCGGTCGACAAAGATGTCGCGATCATCCCAGCCCTGGACATCCATCAACCATTGCCGGAGCGCGAACGCGTAGTCCTGCTCCTCGCGCTTATAGCTGATGAACAACCGAGCCATCGCGCCGCCCCCTTCACCTGACTTCAGCCGAAACAACCATAGCGCGGGATGAAATCAGCGGGAATGGTGAGAGCGTCAAATGGTTATCGCGCAGCTGTCTGATTTGCGCCAGAAACCGGCTGCGGGTGGCGAAGAGGACAATAGCCGACTTGGGTCAACATGCGCGGTCCCACGCCGATTCGCCGACTTCCGCTTGCGCGACCTGACCGGAATCGATGACCGGAAAAGCGGACATGGGCCCTGCGAGGTCCGCTGTTCCTGTCGGGATCAGACGAAACACTCGTGCCGGCAATGTGCGGGTCAGGCCTATCAGATGACCTGGCGCCGGATGTCGGTCTTCGCGCCTTCGAAGTTTGAGTGTCGAGTCATTAGGAAGCATCCACCGATCGAATTCGGCAAGCGCTGAATCTCCTCGGCGCGGATCGCGATCCTGCATTTTCGCAGGGAAATAGGGTTTGCAGCGCGTGCGGAGCGGCGGAGGTCACCCTTCCTCCAGCGCCGCCAGCCGCCGCTTAATGACCTCGACCCAAGCTTCTTGATCGGCGTTGAGCAGCCCGAGCGCGTCGAGATCGAACACGATGGCCGCAGCTTCGCGCAACGCGGCTTCGGAGCGCGGGCCATCGGTCGCAAAATGGATCTTCATCAGGCTGCCGACCAAATCGGTCTGCGCCTGCACGTTTTCCGGCTCGGCTTCGGCGAGCGCGCGTCGGATCAGCAGCCCCTCCTCATAGGCGGTTGACGCGGCGTCGGCCTCGCCGCGGCGCAGGCGCAGATCGCCGATCCGATCCAGGCTGACGCTGACGTCGCGTTGGAAGAGGGTGTTTTCCGGCGCGACCTCAAGGAGCGCGCGCGCGATGGCCAGCCCCTCCTCATAGGCGGCGAGGGCGGCCTCAAGCTCGCCGCGGCGCAGGCGCAGATCGCCGATCCGATCCAGGCTGACGCTGACGTCGCGTTGGAAGAGGGTGTTTTCCGGCGCGACCTCAAGGAGCGCGCGTCGGATCTGCAGCCCCTCCTCATAGGCGGCGAGGGCGGCGTCGGCCTCGCCGCGGCGCAGGCGCAGATCGCCGACTTTGGTCAAGCTGACGCTGACGTCGCGTTGGAAGAGGGTGTTTTCCGGCTCGGCTGCGGCGAGCGCGCGTCGGATCTGCAGCCCCTCCTCATAGGCGGCTGACGCGGCGTCGGCCTCGCCGCGGCGCAGGCGCAGATCGCCGACT
>CAZPTD010000222.1:3834-7863 GCA_964588915.1 uncultured Neomegalonema sp.
CTGCGGCGAGCGCGCGTCGGATCTGCAGCCCCTCCTCATAGGCGGCTGACGCGGCGTCGGCCTCGCCGCGGCGCAGGCGCAGATCGCCGATCCTCTCCAGGCTGACGCTGACGTCGCGTTGGAACTGGGTGTTTTCCGGCTCGGCTGCGGCGAGCGCGCGCAAGATGGCCAGCCCCTCCTCATAGGCGGCTGACGCGGCGTCGGCCTCGCCGCGGCGCAGGCGCAGATCGCCGATCCTCTCGAGGCTGACGCTGACGTTGCGTTGGAAGTCCGTGTTTTCCGGCTCGGCTTCGGCCAGCGCGCGTCGGATCTGCAGCCCCTCCTCATAAGCGGCGAGGGCGGCCTCAAGCTCGCCGCGGCGCAGGCGCAGATCGCCGATCCTGTCCAGGCTCACGCTGACGTCGCGTTGGAAGTCCGTGTTTTCCGGCTCGACTGCGGCGAGCGCGCGTCGGATCTGCAGCCCCTCCTCATAGGCGGCTGACGCGGCGTCGGCCTCGCCGCGGCGCAGGCGCAGATCGCCGACTCTGATCAAGCTGACGCTGACGTTGCGTTGGAAGTCCGTGTTTTCCGGCTCGGCCTCGAGGAGCGCGCGAAAGATGGCCAGCCCCTCCTCATAGGCGGCTAACGCGGCATCGGCCTCGCCGGAGCGCGCATAGACGTCGCCGAATTCCGTGAGCGCCGCCGCCTTGCTGCGCAGGAGTCTGGGATTGTCCGGGTCGTCGGCGAGCAGCGCGTCGAGCGCCGCTTCCGATTGCCCGAGAATGCGGCGCAGCGCGGCGATCGACACGCCTTCGATGTTTTCGAGATCCTGGGCGATATCAAAGATCAGGCTGTTGATCGCCCGCTCGGCCGTCGTGAAGTTGCGCTCCGCTTGGTCGCGCTGAGCCTCGGCTTCGGCGCGTTGCTCGGCTTCGGCCGCCCGCGCTTGTTCCGCCGCCTCGGCGTTCGCCTCCGCTGTCGCCTGGCTCGCCAACGCCTCCTGGCGTTGCCAATACGCGACGCCGGCGAGGCCCAGCGTCACGATCGCGACGACCACCGCCGCCGACAAGATCCTCCGGGTCCGACGCCCATAGGCCTGGCGGCTCGCGGCGATGAAACGGCGCTGAACCTCGGTCGGCGGCGGCGCGCTGTCCGGCGCCGCGTCGCGCCAGAGCTCGGTCTCGCGGATGGCGTCGTCGCGCCAGAGCAGGCGGCTGCGCGGACGGCCGGCCTTGTCCCAGGTCTCGGCGAGATCGTTGATCCGCGTCTTCTCACGCTCCCAGGCGAGGTCGGTCGAGAGCGCCTCCGTCAGCTGCGCGAGCCCCCTTGGACGCTCTTCGTCAGATCGGTAGAGGATGAAGTTGAGCCGCGTCAGCCGTCCCGGGATCGTGTCGAGCGGCGTCTCCCGCAGCATGACGGGCAGGATCGACTTGCCCTGCCGCTCCGCTTCGTCGACCTCCCAGGCGCAGGTGTCGGACGCGACGCTGTCCGGCGAGATCAGAAAGACGACCTTCTCCGCCGTCGCGATCAAAGCGCCGAGCCGATCCCGCCACGGCTCGCCGGGCTTGATGTCATGGATGTCGAGATAGGCGTCGTAGCCCGCGTCGATCAGCGCGTCGCGCATCGGCTCGGCCAGAGCGAGATCCGCCCGCGCATAAGAGATGAAGACCCTGGCCATCGCTGTTTCCGCTTGATCGCACCCTCGCAGATTCGCCAGAGCACCATCGCAAAGGGCGACGGCCGTGGATAGGGCGGTCGCGCCAACACGGCGAGAAATCAGGATCGATACGATCTACAGCCTTTGCGCGCCTGAAGCCCGCTCTGGATCAAAAGCACGCCTCGACCGAGACCCGCCCCACGGCCACTGCCGAGCGACGAACCGACCTTCAGCTCTGTTCTCCATCCTCTTTCTCGGCGCCGCTCTTCACGATCCGCATCCGCTCCGCCGGAAACGGCTTCGCGAGCGCGAACGCTTCGTCCGTGGGGCCCTCGAGCCACGCCTCGTAGTCGGCCGGATCGAGGATCACCGGCATCCGATCCTGGCGCACCGGCCCGATCGGCTCGTTCGGCGTCGTCGTCAGGATGGCGTAGGTCTCGAGATCGACGTCCTCGCCCTTCAGCTTGCCGCGCCAGCGCCGCCAGAGGCCGGCGAAGGTGAAGAGCGGGCGCGGCTCGTCGCCGGTGAGCGCGAACCATGTCCAAACCGCCGGCGCGCCGCTCGGCTCGCAGAAGCTCGAGGCCGGCGCGAGGCGGCGGCGCGCGTCGAGCGACTCGCGCCAGAAGCGCGACGAGAGGACCTTGTCGTCCCGCGCGTTCGTCACGCGGCGCGGCGCGATCTCCTTGCCGGTCTTCTTGCTCCGCTGCGGCAGCACGAAGCCCCAGGACATCGTCCGCAGCACGCGCGCGCCGCCGTCGAGCAGCACGACCGGCGCGTCATGGCCGGGAAAGATCGCCGGCAAGGGCGGCGCGTTCGTCGCGGGCTGCGCGTCGAGCTCGAAGAGGTCGCGGATCGCGTCGAGCGGTTTCGTCTGCGAATACAGATTGCACATGCGGCGAGTAGAAGAAGCCTACGCGACGACGTCTAGATCAACGGCGCGCGCCCACCGACTCACAGCTGGCCTCGCGAGCGGCCGAGGCGCCGCCAATCCATCGGCCGGCGCCGTCCGACGTCCGTTCCTCCGGCGGCCGACGCCTTGCCAGATCCAGCGCCCTTCGATAACAAATGTTCCTTATTTGTTTCTGCCCGATATGGAACGCCATGAGTGAACCGCATCCGCCCTCGCAGCGACCGCTGGCCACGCCGCTCGGAAGCTTGCTGATCGATCAAGCGTCGATCGCCATCGCCTGCCGACGCTGTGAACGGAAGGAACGCTTCCGCGCCCTCGCGCTCCTCAAGCGCTTCGGCCCCAACGCAGCCACGCCGGACGTTCTCCGCGCCTGGACGAAGAAATGCCCGAACGCCGAGGCGATGCTGCACGATCGCTGCGCGCCCTATGTTGCGGACGACTGAGCCGATGCCCAACGGATACGCGGCCGAAACGGTTCTCGCACGCTCACGCTACCGGGCGGCTCGCTCGTTCGACGGCGGCGGCGGTTCCTCGCCCCGATCCCGCGTGACGAGCCACTCGCGCCAGTCCTCGCCCTGATAGGGCCATTTCGGCTCCCAGAGCGCCGGATCGGCCTCCGCCTCGAGCCCGGGCCCGGTAACGCACCAGCGCGGCGGCTCGGGTGGGAGGAAGGCCTCGCGGAGCTGCTCCGGCGTCAGGCAGCGCGGGACGACGCGTTTCGCGTGGTCGACGAGGTCTTGGCCGCGCGGCGGGACCGGCCAGATCCGCGCCGTGTTGTCGACGGAGGCGGTGACGATCCGGGTCCCGTCGGGGCTGAACGCGGCCGAGACCACAGCGCGGGAATGGCCTCCGAGCAGGGCGATCTCTTCCCCGTCCGCCACGCTCCAGATCCGCGCCGTGCCGTCCCGGGAGGCGGTGACGATCCGGGCGCCGTCGGGGCTGAACGCGGCCGAATACACACGGTAGGCATGGCCTTCGAGCAGGGCGATCTCTTCCCCGTCCGCCGCGCGCCAGATCCGCGCCGTGCTATCGATGGAGGCGGTGACGATGCGGGTCCCGTCGGGGCTGAACGCGGCCGAATACACCCGGTTGGAATGGCCTCCGAGCACGGCGATCTCTTCCCCGTCCGCCGCGCGCCAGATCCGCGCCGTCCCGTCCTCGGAGGCGGTGACGATCCGGCTCCCGTCGGGGCTGAACGCGGCCGACCGCACCTCTTCGGAATGGCCGCCGAGCACGGCGATCTCTTCCCCGTCCGCCGCGCGCCAGATCCGCGCCGTCCTGTCCCGGGAGGCGGTGACGATCCGGGCGCCGTCGGGGCTGAACGCGGCCGAGAGCACATAGTTTGAATGGCCTTCGAGCAGGGCGATCTCTTCCCCGTCCGCCGCGTCCCAGATCCGCGCCGTGCGGTCCTCGGAGGCGGTGACGATCCGGGTCCCGTCGGGGCTGAACGCGGCCGAATACACCCGGTTGGAATGGCCTCCGA
>CAZPTD010000223.1:0-7836 GCA_964588915.1 uncultured Neomegalonema sp.
CGATGAGCCGGGCGACGAGCCGCATCGCGAAGTCCTTGAAGGCGAGCGTCGGGCCGCGATGGAGCTCGAGCGCGAAGAGGCCGGGCTCGAGCTCGACGAGCGGCGCGCGAGAGGGATGGCGAAAGTCGCCATAGGCCGAGCGCGCGAGCTCGAGGAGCGCCGCCTCGCCGAAGGCGTCGCCGGTGAAGCGCGCGGCGACGGCGGCGGCGACCTCCTCGTAAGGCCTGCCCGCGAAACCGGCGATCTCCTCGGTCGAGATCTGCGGCCAGGAGACGGGCAGATAGAGCCCGCCGTCGCGCGCCAGGCCGGCGAGGAGCGCGCCCTCGAAGTCGAGCTCCGGCGCTTCGCCGCGGGTGCTGAGATAGCGCATCGCAAGATCCTTTTCGGTCGAGCCTCGGCGCTTCCTAGAGCGGATCCGGCCGGTTTGGAACCGCCGAGCGCGACGCGAGAGCCCGTTTCGACGCTGAGGGGCCGCAAACGCCGGAGCACAATGGCGGCCGACCCGCGGGTCGGCGCCAACCGGCCTGAATTGAGGCAGGGTCCGAACTCGTGCGGCGCGCCGGCGGCGCCCATGGTCCGAAACCGCTCTACTCCGCCGCCTCGCGCCGGCGAAAAAGGAGGAGCGCGGTCATCGCCGCCCAGATCGCCGCGAGCGCCAACCAGGTGACCGCATAGCCGAAATGATTGGTCGGCCGATCGACCTCGACCGGGATCGGCTCGGGATAGCGCGCGGCGCCGAGCTGGGTCGCGTCCTCGACGAGGAAGATCGGGTCAGCGCCGAAATGCGCCGCCATCGCCGGCACGTCGCGGGCGAAGACGATCCCGGCGTCGAAATCCGGATCCGGCGTGAAGGCGCCGACCTCCTGCGGATCGACGAGCACGCCGACGACGCGCGCCGGCCCCTCGGGCGGCGCGACGTCCCGCGTCCAGCCCTCGGGCACGAAGCCGCGTTGGACGAGGACGCGCCCGCCGGTCTCGAGTTCGAAGGCGGAGATGAGGACGTTGCCGCCGCGGCGCTCATGGGCGACGCCCATGCGCAGCGACGGCGCGTCGACGAAGCGGCCGTAGGCTTCGGCGCGTCGGTATTCGGCGTCCTCGGGAACCGCGTCGACGCCGAGACGCAGCGGCTCGGCGGCCATCCGGGCCTCGAGCTCCGGAATGCGCTCCGACGCGGCGAGATACTTCGTCGCCTGCCAGATTCCGAGCGCGAGCAGGAGGGCGACGCCGCCCGCCCCGACCAAGAGCCCGAACCAAACGTGGCGCGCTCCGATCATCGCCGCCTCGCGCCGTCCCTCGGCGCGTCAGAGCCCCCACGCGCTGCCGACATAGATGCCGGCGAAGAGGAAGAGCCAGACGACGTCGACGAAGTGCCAGTACCAAGCGGCGCCTTCGAAACCGACATGCGACTGCGAGTCGAAGTGACCGCGCGCCGCGCGCAGGAGACAGATGAAGAGGAAGATCGTGCCGATCAGAACATGCGCGCCATGAAAGCCCGTCGCCATGATGAACGACGAATGGTAGATGCCGACGGTCGATCCGGGCTCGAGCGCGGCGAAGAGATCGTATTTGAAGATCTCGCCATACTCGTAGGCCTGGACGAACGTGAAGAGCACGCCGAGGATCACGGTGTAGAGCAGCGCCTGCACCATGGTCTTGCGGTCGTTCTCCAGGATCGCGTGATGCGCCCAGGTGACCGTCGCGCCCGACGTCAAGAGAATCAGCGTGTTCAAGAACGGCAGATGCCAGGGGTCGAAGATCTCGACGCCTTCCGGCGGCCAAACGCCGAGCTCCATGCCCGGGCCGGCGAGCGCGTCCGTTTCGCCCGCCGTCACCGGATGCGGCAGCAGCGCGTGCTTGAAATACATCCAAAACCACGCGGCGAAGAACATCACCTCGGAAATGATGAAAAGAATGATGCCGTAGCGAAGGCCGATCTTCACCACCGGCGTGTGGTCGCCGGCATGCGCCTCTTTCACCACATCGGCCCACCAGGCGTAGGCCGAGTAGATCACGACCGCGAGGCCGGCGAAGAAGATGTAGGGCGTGCCGGCGAGCGCGCCGAGCGCTTCTCGAGCCGAACCGGCGTAGGGCGAGCTTTCGCCGTTCATCCAGCAGACGGCGCCGAACAGCATCGTGAACGCGCCGATCGCGGCGATGAGCGGCCACGGGCTCGGGTTCACGATATGATAGTCGTGCTGCTTTTGTCCGGCCATCTCAACCTCCTCCGCCGCCCCGAGCGCGTCTCAGCCGATCGCGGCGACGTCCCTCACCTGCGAGGCTCGGTCGCCGAGGCGCGCGCTGCGGGACCCGGTTCTTTCAATACGCCAAGCGAACCCTTGATCTATTCGCTCAAACCGCCCGGTGACGGCAAGCGCCCGATCTCAATCCGACGACGCCAAATCGTCGCGCCGGAAGAAGGTGTAGGAGAGCGTCACCGTCTGCTGGTCGATCATTTCCGCATCCTCGAGGATGTCGGCGTGGACGAAATAGTAGACCGGCATCTCGATCGATTCGCCCGGCTGCAACACCTGCTCTTGGAAGCAGAAGCAGTCGATTTTGACGAAATAGCCGCCCATCTGCTCGGGTTCGACATTGAACGTCGCCGTGCCTGAGACCGGCTCATCGCTGCGGTTCGCCGCGCGGTAATACATCACCTGCGGCTCGCCGACCCGGACGGTCATCCGCCCGACCGTCGGCTCGAAGTCCCAAGGAAGGCCGTCGTTCACATTGGCGTCGAAGAACACGGTGATCTCGCGATCGCTCGCCACCGCGCCCTCGTAAGAGACGGTCGCCGCGCCCGCCGCGTCTTCCGCCCCGGTCGGGACCATCGCCTCGGCCCGAAGCGGCGTGCCGCCGAAGCCGGTCACCTGGCAGAACAGCCGATAGAGCGGCACCGCCGCGTAGGCCATGCCGAGCATGAGGCCGACGAACGCCAGAGCCCCGATCAACGTGCGGCGCTTGCCGCGCGCGAGCGCGCGCGCGCCCGCATCCTCGCGGTCGCCTTCCGTCATTCCTCGCCTCCAGTTGGACGATCGTCCGCGGCGGCGTCCTCGACGCGCACGGCCGGCGCAGGCGGCGCTTCTCGCTCGGAGAGCGGCCGCTCGTCGCGATAGCGCAGCTGCGCGTCGAAGAGCTCCGCCATCGGATTGGTCGCGTTCTCGCGCAGCTTCACGATGGTGACGGCGAAGACCAGAACCACCAGCGCGCCGAGAAGCCCGCCGACCAACAGGTTTCGCGACAACCGCCGCTTGTAGATTTCGTGATCGCGTTCACCGGACATGTTCGCTCGCTTCGTCGCTTGAATTCGCCTCAGACGCCGCCGATCACGGCCTCGATCAAGAGCGCCGCGAAGAGCAGGAACAGATACAGGATCGAGACGCGGAAGAACCGCTTCTCCGCCGCGTACCGGTCCGCCGCCGCGTCCGCTTCGCTGCGGCCGCCGACGCGCCAGGCGCCGGCCAGGAACCAGACCGACGCGGCGATCGCGACCGCGCCGTAGACGACGCCGCCGACGGACGAGAAGCCGAGCGCCGCCGCGGGCGCCATGAGCAGCACCGAATAGATCCGGATCCAGCGCCGCGCGGTCGCCTCTCCGGCCGCTGTCGGCAACATCGGCACGCCGGCGCGGGCGTAGTCGTCGTTGCGGAAGAGCGCCAGCGCCCAGCTGTGCGGCGGCGTCCAGAGGAAGATCAGCGCGAACATCAACAGCGGCTCGAGACCGAGCTCGCCGGTCGCGACCGCCCAGCCGATCATCGGCGGGAACGCGCCCGCCGCGCCGCCGATCACGATGTTCTGCGCCGTCCGCCGCTTCAGCCACATCGTGTAGACGAAGACGTAGTAGGCGATCGTCAGCGCCAGGAGCCCGCCGGCGAGCGGGTTGGCGAAGATCGTGAGCAGAAGCACCGAGACGACGGCGAGGCCGAGGCCGAGTTCCTTCGCCTCGGACGGCGACACCCGCCCCGACGGCACCGGCCGGTTGCGCGTCCGAGCCATCGCCCGATCGATATCGGCGTCCCACCACATGTTGAGCGCCCCGCTCGCGCCGGCGCCGATCGCGACGCAGAGGATCGACGCGGCCGCGATCAACGGATGCGGCGCGCCCGGCGCGGCGATCAATCCGACGCAGGCCGTGAAGATCACGAGCGACATCACTCGAGGCTTCAAGAGCCTCCAGTAGTCGCGGAGCGTCGGCTCGACCGTCGCGGCGCGGAAGCCGTCTTCGCGCGCGGTTTCGAGCTCGGCGATGCTCATGCCGTCAACGCTCCTCTCCGGCCTCGGCGTCGAGCGGCGCGCTCTCGGCCTGCGCCGTATCGATCGCCGGCGCCTCCGCATCGGCCTCGGCGGCGACCGCCGCGTCGCGCGCCGCGATCATGTCGGTCATCCGCGGCGTCGGGCAGGCGTCGCCGCCATTCTCTTGCGCGCAGGCCGCCCAGGCGTCGAACTCCGGCTGCGACACGGCGATGACGGTGATCGGCATGTAGGAGTGGCCGCGGCCGCAGATCTCGGAGCACTGGCCGAAATAAACGCCTTCCTCCTCGACCCGGAACCATGTCTGGTTGTTCTTGCCGGGCACGCCGTCCGCCTTCACGCCGAAGCCGAGGACCGTCCAGGAGTGGATGACGTCGGCCGCGGTCACGCGCACGACGACGTTCTGGCCGACCGGCACCACCATCGGATAGTCGACCGCGTAGAGCCAAGCGTCCCGCGTGTAGCCGGCCTCGGCGAGCTGGGCCTCGACCTCCGCCGTCAGAACCGGCTCGTCATAGCCGATCATCGACGACACGTACTCGCCGACGCCGAGCTCGGGATATTCATACGTCCAGTACCACTGGTTGCCCGTCGCCTTCACGACGATGTCGGGCACGATCTGCGTCCGGTCTTCCTGATCGAGGAGCAGCTTCACCGACGGCACGGCGATGATGATCAGGATGATGACCGGCGTCACCGTCCAGATCACCTCGATCAGCGTGTTGTGCGTGAAGCGCGCCGGCGTTTTGTTCGCGGCGCGGTTGTAGCGCAGGATCACCCAGAGCAGGAGCGCGAGCACGACCGCCGAGATGATGACGGCGATGATCAACATCAGATGATGGAGCGAGTTCAGCGACTCGGCGCCCGGCGTGTAGGCGGGCGGCAGGTCGAGCTGTTCCGGCTCCGGCAGACCGATCACCTGCGCCGAGGCGGCGCCGCAGAAGACGAGGACCGCCGCCAGACCCGCCGCGATCGCCCGCGGCGCATTTCCGAAAAGGCTCTTGATCATCTCGTTCGCTCTCGCATGTTCGTTGCCGTCTCGGCGTCCGACGCGTTGTCGCGCGGTCGCCGCCAAAACCGGCTTTTTTGCTAGATGAAATACTGTTGCGACGCACATGCAGTTCAGAGCGGCAAAGCGACGCAACGCCGTCGCGGCGTCGACGATCGCCGCGGCTCCGGCCGCGCCGTTCCGCGATCGAGGCGCGCGAAATCAGCTCTCCGCGCCGCGCGCGCCCGCGTTCTGCGGCGCCCGGCGCTCCGGACGCCGCGCGCTCAGAACGCGGTCGATCAACCCCCACTCCACGGCCTGCTCCGCCGTCATGAAGCGGTCGCGGTCGAGCGCGCGTTCGACCTCTTCGAAGCTGCGCCCGCAATGCTCGGCGTAGAGCTGCGTGATCCGGCGCTTGGTCTGCAGGATTTCTTCGGCGTGGATGGCGACGTCGGACGCCTGCCCCTGAAAGCCGCCGGACGGCTGGTGAACGAGCATGTTGGCGTTCGGCAGCGCCGCGCGCTGGCCGGGCTCGCCGGCCATCAGAAGAAAGGACCCCATCGACCGCGCCGTCCCCATGCAGAGCGTGTGCACCGGCGCGCTGATGTAGCGCATCGTGTCGTACATGGCGAAGCCGCTGGTCACCACGCCGCCCGGCGAGTTGATGTAGAGGCTGATCGGCTTCTTCGGGTTCTCGGCCTCGAGAAACAGCAGCTGCGCGCAGACGAGCGCCGAGACGGAGTCGTTCACCTCGCCGTTGATGAAGATGATCCGCTCGCGCAGGAGGCGGGAATAGATGTCGAACGAGCGCTCGCCGCGGCCCGACTGTTCGACAACCATCGGGACAAGCTGCATCGCTTCGCGCATCGGCGGGCTCCGGTCTTCCATCGATCGGTCGGTCGGCTTCGCGCGCCGTCTCAAGCGGCGCGCATCCGCGGCGCGGCGTTGTCGTTCGCGGCCGTCGTCTCGCGGTCGAGGCGCGCGTCCGCGATCTCATGGATAATCTCGAGGCGCGCGCCGCCGGCCGGATTGGGCGAGATCCGGAACGTGACCACGCTTTCGAGATAGGGCGGCGCGTCGTCGCGCATCCGGTAGCGGATCTCCCGGCCCGGCGTCGCCGAGATCTCTTGTCGATCGGCCAGCGCGTCCGTCGGCAGCCACTGCGCCCTGAATTCTTCGATGCTGATCGCGCGCCAGACCTTCTCGGGCGGCGCGTCGAGATCGTAGGTGAACACCAGTCGGTCGTCTCGCGGCTCGGTCGCGCGATCGCTCATTGATCCATGTCCTTCAGCAAGTCCTTCAGCGCCTCGACGCGATCCGGCCAGAATCTGCGATACTTCTGCAGCCAGCGGGCGACATGCGCCAAACCCTCGGGATCGACCTCGTATATGACGAAGCGTCCTCGCCGCTCCTCGCGCACCAGCCGCGCCGCGCGCAGCACGGCGAGATGCTGCGAGACGGCGGGCTGACTGACGCCCATGCCCTCGCGCAGCGCGCTGGCGTTCATGCCGCCCTCCGCCAACTTCTCGAAGAGCGCGCGGCGCGTCGGATCGCTCAGGGCCTTGAAGACGTCGGTCTCGATCATGCCGACACATAAGCGGACACTTATTCGATTCGCAAGTGTTGAAAATCGACGGTCGAGAAACGCACATAGTCAGGGCGACGGCGCGCGACTGCGATCGTCGATGAGCCGGACAGGCGCGCGCGCCGAAGCGCGCAGCGCTGCAGCGGGCCCGGCGTCGTCCCGGAAAGCCCGATAGATCGAGGAGAGACCATGTCTGACGATCCGCGCTCCGGCGCCGCCTTCGCGCCGCTCGGCGACGCTCTCGACGCCGAGACGGCGCGCGCCGCGCTCACGGACGCCTGCGCCGGCGCCGACGACGGCGAGCTCTTTTTCGAGCGCCGCCGCTCCGAGGCGCTCGCCTTCGACGACGGCCGGCTCGTCGGCGCCAATTTCGACGCCTCCGAAGGCTTCGGCCTGCGCGTCGTCAGCGGCGAAGCCGTCGGCTACGCGCACAGCCCCGAGATCAGCGCCGCCTCCGTCCGGCGCGCTTCCGAGGCGGCACGGCTCGCCGCCCGAGGCGGCGGCGGAACGCTCGCCGCCGGTCCGCAGCCGACCAACGCCCGTCCCTATGGCGACGCCGACCCGATCGACGAGGCGGAATTCGCCGCCAAGGCGGCGCTCCTGCGCGAGCTCGACGCTTGGCTTCGCGCCCGCGACCCGCGCGTCGTTCAGGTCTCCGCCTCGCTCGCCGGCGGGCTGCAGGAGGTCGAGATCCTGCGCCCGGACGGCGCGCGGATCCGCGACGTCCGGCCGATGACGCGGGCGAACGTCTCGGTGATCGTCGAGGAGAACGGCCGGCGCGAGACCGGCAACTCCGGCGGCGGCGGGCGGCGCGGCTACGGCGCGTCGCTCACCTTGGAGGGGCTGCAAGGGCTCGCCGAGAAGGCGCTCGCCCAGGCGCTCGTCAATCTCGAGGCGGAGGAGGCGCCGGCGGGCGTGATGGAGGTCGCGCTCGGCCCGGCCTGGTGCGGCGTCCTGCTGCACGAGGCGGTCGGCCACGGGCTCGAAGGCGATTTCAACCGCAAGAAGACCTCCG
>CAZPTD010000224.1:0-7830 GCA_964588915.1 uncultured Neomegalonema sp.
GCGGCGCCGGCGCGTCCGAGGCGCGCGCGTCGTCGCCCTGGCGGGGCTCGGCCGGCTTCTCTTCGCCGCTCGCGTTCGTGTCGTCGCCGTCGCTGTCGCCGCTCTTCGGCGCGTCGTCGCGCGTCGGCGCGGGCAGCGCCAGGAAGCTCGAGACGCCGGCGACGCGGCGGAAGACCTCGTCATAGCGCTTGGCGATGGCGGCGAGGTCGTACTCGTTCTCCGCCTTGACGCGATTGGCGCGTCCGATCCGGTCGCGGAGCTCGACGTCGGAGACGACGAGCTCGGCCGCGGCGGCCATGCCGCTCTCGTCGTCGGCCGGCCGGATGAACATCCGGTTCGACGGGTCGACCATGTCGCGCACGTCGTCGACGTCGAGACCGACGATCGGCACGCCGGAGGCCATCGCGGCGAGGAGGCCGGAGGCGTCGCGCTGCGACTGGCCGGCGGCGACATAGACGTCGATCTCCGAGAAGACCCGCGCGCAGCCGCTGATCGCGCCGACGAACTGGACGCGATCGGCGACGCCGGCCGTCTCCGCCTCGGTGACCAGCGCTTTCTTCTCGACGCCGTCGCCGAGGATCACGGCGCGGACGTCGCGGCCGCGCTCGATCAGCGTCGCGGTCATGCGAATGACGCGGTCGAAGCGGCGCGCGGCGGTCAGCGGGCCGGCGGAGCCGAGCACGATCGGGCGGCGCGACGCGTCATGGTCGCGCTGCGGAAAAAGGTCGAGGTCGACGCCGAGAGGGATGAAATGGGTCTCCGCGGCCGGCGCGCCCCAGACCTCGGTGAAGGCGCGCTCGATCTCGCGCGACGACGTGACATAGGCGCGATTGCGGCCGGGCAGGGCGCGGCGTCTGCTCCAGGCGCGCTTCGCGTCATGGATGTCGAGCCGCTCGTCGCGGCCGAAAGGATCCTCGAAATGGACATGCGGCGTCGCGCCCGGACCGCGGTTGATCATCAGCCACTCGATCGCCTCCCAATTCGAGGTGACCAGGAGCTGCGGACGCTCGGCGGTCAGGATCTTGCGGAACGACCACATATTCGCGACCGAGACGCCGCCGCGCCGCGAGCGCGGCAGGTCGAGCCGGCGCCAGACCACGCCCTCGGGAATGAGCGCCTCGGCCTCGAAATCGCCCGACATCGATCCGATCACGTGCTCGTAGCCGTCGCCGAGGCGGCCGACGATCGAGGCGAAGCGCCGCGCCGGCGCGTCGAGGCCAAAGGTGGAGAAGATCCACAAGAGTTTCATTTGGGGCTTCATCATGCTCGTCCTGTCGTCCGTCTCGCCGCGGCGGCTCGGCTGGCGTCGCCGGCCTGACGCATTCCTCAACTCCTGCGCCGCGAATGCGAGCGCCCGAGCGCGCCGCGGCGCGGACGCGTCGAAGCGTCCGCCTGCCGATCGGCGCGGCCCGTCTGAAATTAGAGTTAAAGATTAACAGGTTGCTTAACGAAGCGGTCGTAAAGTCCGGAATATGGCGGCGAAAGGCCGGCGTCTCGAGGATCTGTCTCGAAAACAGTTGGTCGGCGGCAGGTTTTCGTCAAGATGTCTGAACGTCGAGGCCGAGATCGAGCGCGCGCGCCGAGTGCGTGAGCGCGCCCGAGGAGATGAAGTCGACGCCCGATTCGGCGATGGCCGCGATCGTCTCGAGCGTGACGCCGCCCGAGGCCTCGAGAGAGGGCCGGCGCTCTCGGCTCGCGGCGTCGCGGCGGGCGACGGCTTCGCGGAGGCTCTCGGGCGGCATGTTGTCGAGAAGGACGGCGTGGGCGCCGCCCTCGGCCAGCGCTTCGTCGAGCTGATCGAGGCGGTCGACCTCGATCTCGATGGCGAGGAGATGGCCGGCGGCCTCCTTGGCGCGCCGGAGCGCCGCCGCGACGCCGCCGGCGGCGGCGACATGGTTGTCCTTGATCAGGATGGCGTCGTCGAGGCCGAAGCGGTGATTGACGCCGCCGCCGAGGCGCACGGCGCGCTTCTCGAGCGCGCGGAGCCCGGGCGTCGTCTTGCGCGTGTCGGCGATCCGCGCCGGCGTGTGCGCGATCGCGTCGGCCATCCGCCGGGTCAATGACGCGACGCCGGAGAGCCGCCCGACGAAGTTGAGCGCGACGCGCTCGGCGGTGAGGATCGCGCGCGCGTCGCCCGAGATCCGGAGCGCGGTCTCGCCGGGCTCGATCGCGGCGCCGTCGGCTTTCAGCGCCTCGACCGAGAGGTCGCCGTCGACCAGATCGAAGGCGATCAGCGCGCAGTCGAGCCCGGCGAGGACGCCGGCCTCACGCGCCCGCAGCGCCGCCTCGAAGCGCGTCTGCGGCGCAATGACCGCCTCGGTGGTGACGTCGCCGGCGCGGCCGAGATCCTCCAAGAGCGCCGCGCGGACGATCGGCTCGACAATCAATCGCGGCAACGGCGTCGGCATCGGCGTCCCTCTCGGCGTGGCGCAGGCGATCGCGCGCCGGTTCGCGGCGCGCGACGCATCCGTAGCCGCGCCGGGCCGCCGGCTCAAGCGACGCGACGGACGTCGGCCTACTTCAACGGCGACGGTCGCGGTCCGACGCCGCCGCCCGGCAGCGGGCGGTCCGGGATCGTCGGCTCCATCGGAACGGCGTCCGGCGAGATCGTGCAGCGGCAGCGCGTCGAGTCCCAGGTCGCGCCCTGCCGGCACGGCTCCGGCGGGCAGACGCGGCCGCCGCCGCCGCTGCTGATCGCCGGGTCGCAGCGGCCCGTCGCCGTGTTCGGCCGCATGCCGCGGCCGCAGCGGACGCATTCGCACCGCGCCTCGCTCCAGGCGGCGTTTCGGCCGGCGTCGCAGCCGGCCCGTTGCCGCTCGGTGGCGTTGCACTGCAATCCGAGCGATCCGGCGCATTGGCAGAGCTTGTCGTTCCAGCTGCCGCCCTCCAAGCGGCACCGGCGCTCCGCGTTCGGCGCGCAGACTTGCGCCTGGGCGATGTCGGCGGCGCCGAGCGCGCAAATCACCGCAAACAGCAGCGATAGAAACAGGGCGCGCCGGCCCGAACCCGCGCGCCGATCATTTGACGTCAACCACGTCATTTCGAACGTCTCCCCAATCGACCGGCTGGTGGCCGGCCTGTTCTTTTTTGGTCACCCTATACCGGGCGCGGTTTGCGTCAATCGCTTGGAGAAACGGCGCCGGAAGCGGCGAATTCGGCTCGGAGGGCGCGCGCGGTCGACCAGTCGATGCGGCTGCGCTCGGCGAGATCGGAGCGCGGTTCCGGAAAATCGGCGCGGAAATGGCCGCCGCGGCTCTCCTCGCGCCGCAGCGCCGACGCGACGACGATTGTCGCCGCCACGGTCATGTTGAGGAAGGAGCGCGAGACGCCGATCGCGTCGCGTTCGAGCCGCTCGATCTCGCCGAGCGCGCGGCCGAGCCGTTCGCCGTCGCGCTCGACGCCGCAGAGATCGCTCATCACGCGGCGGAGCGCGCTCACGGCTTCGAGCTTGCGCAGCCGCGCCTCGTCGCTCCAGCCGGTGGCGTCCATCGAGAGATCGAGCGCGGGGCGCGCGCGCCGCGGCGTCGGGTCGAGGCTCGCTCCGATATCGGCGGCGGCGCGGGCGCCGAAGACCAGCGCTTCGAGAAGGCCGTTCGAGGCGAGGCGATTGGCGCCGTGGAGGCCGGTCGACGCGGCTTCGCCGGCCGCCCAGAGGCCGGGCAGGCTCGTGCGCGCGTCGCGGTCGGCGGCGACGCCGCCCATATGGTAATGCGCGGCCGGCGCGACCGGGATCGGCTCGGAGGTCGGGTCGAGGCCGGCGGCGCGGCAGGCGGCGGCGACGGTCGGGAAGGCGGCGTCGAAGCGGTCGCCAAGCGCGGCGCTCGCGTCGAGAAAGGCGCCGGCGCCGGCCTGGATCCGGCGGAAGACGGCCCGGGCGACGACGTCGCGCGGCGCGAGTTCGGCGTCCGGATGGAGCTCGGCCATGAAGCGGCGGCCGGCGCGGTCGACGAGGATCGCGCCTTCGCCGCGCAGCGCCTCGGACGCCAAGGGCGCCGGGTCGAGCCCGACATCGAGCGCGGTCGGATGAAACTGGACGAACTCGGCGTCGGCGATCGCGGCGCCGGCGCGCGCCGCCATGCCGATCGCCTGGCCGCGGACGCGGGCCGGGTTGGTGGTGACGGCGTAAAGGCCGCCGAGCCCGCCGGCGGCGAGCAAGGTCGCCTCGGCGCGGAAGAGGATCGGGCTGGCGTAGCGGTCGCCGGCGCGGCGGCAGACGACGCCCTGGACCCTGCCGTCCTCGACGGCGAGATCGACGGCGATGACGCCCTCGACGACGCGGATCGACGGCGTCGCCGCGGCGGCGCGGATGAGCGCGTCCATGATCGCGCGCCCGGCGCTGTCGCCGCCGACGCGCACGACGCGGGCGCGGCTATGAGCCGCCTCGCGCGACAGGGCGAAGCCGCCGCCCTCGAGCCGGTCGAAGGGCGCGCCGAGGCGGACGAGGTCCTCGACGATCCCGGGCGCGCTCGTCGCGACGAGGCGGGCGATCTCCGGATCGACGGAGCCGGCGCCGGCCTTCAACGTGTCCGCGGCGTGGGCTTCGGGGCTGTCCTCGGGGTCGACGGCGGCGGCGACGCCGCCCTGGGCCCAGGCCGAGGAGGCGCCGTGGCCGAGGGGCTCGGGCGAGAGGACGGTGACGGGCCGCGGCGCCAGCTTGAGAGCGGCGAAGAGGCCGGCGACGCCCGCGCCGACGATCAGCGCGCCGCCGCTTTCGATGATGCTGTCCGCGGTCATGAACAAGGGCCTAGCACGCGGCCGCGCCTCGACGCCACGGCGCCGGCGCGTCCTTCGTCGTCGACGTCGCTCCAGAGATCGGCCGCCCGCGTCTTCGAGCGGCGGACCGAGTCGGAGCGAGAGCTGACATCTCGCGTTTCGAAGATCGGTCCGCCAGGGTAGTCTCGCCCTCGGCGACCGGAGCGAAAGCATGTCAGTCTCAGTGTCGGACGATCCGCTGGACTTCGACGAGTTTCGAGCGTTTTGCGAAGCGCTCGAAGCCGACGGCCTGACGCGGTTGTCGCCGCGCTGGGGGATTACGAAGGCCGCGCTGATGCGCGCTGTCGGACGCCCTCAACGCGTGGTCAAAGGCTCCGACACGGACAGCGCGGCCAAGCTCTATCGCCTCGCCGACGGCGCGATTCTATGGGACGTCGCGCTCTACAGCCAGGACGGCGCCGACGGCGTGCCCTATTTCTCGGACGAATTCATCCTTTCTTCTCCGGCGATCGCCGAACGGGGCCGCGCGATCGAGCAATGGCTGGACGCCAATCCGGACGCCTATGAGCTCTTCGTCCCGATCCGATGGGCGCGCGCGCCCGATCGGGCGCGAGAGGCGTTGCGCTGGCTGCTTGCGCATGAGGATCGTCTCGCCGCGTCGCCCCTGGCGGAAATGTATGCCGATCTGCGCCGAGAACTCGAAGCGTCGGTCGGCGACGCGCGCTGATCTGCGTCAGAGACGCCTCATGACGGCTTCACCGCCGCCCTGGCCGAATGCGGACGCTCGGCGCGCGGAGCCGCGCTCTTCAGGGATGAGCCGACAAGCGCTGCGGCACGAGCTTGCGGTTCGCAGCTCGATCACGTCGACTTGGCTGGCGGACGCGGCGGAGCGTCGCTATCAGGATCGGATGCGCCGCGTTTTCTTGATCTTGTTCACGGCTCTCGCCGCCGGCGCCGCCGCCGCCGCCGATGAGCGCGAGGTGTTCTACGGGACCTGGGGCACGGCGCGGCAATGCGACCGCGCGCCGATCCAGCCGGGCGGGACGGTCTTGGCGGAGCCGTTCGAGATCGACGCGGAATGGCTGAAACACGGGCGGATCTGGTGCCGCCTCGACTGGTTTCCGATCGAGCCTCGCGGGGACGGGTTCTTCACCGGCGCGCGCGCGCAATGCGGCGAAGACTCCGCCGTCGACTATCTGCTGGGCATGGAGCTGTCCGGCGACGTCCTGACTCTGCGCTGGGATTTCCATCTGGTCGGCCCGTTGGCGCGCTGCCCGGGCCCGTGAGCGCCGATCCGCGCGCGTCGTCCCTCAGTTCGCGGCGCCCTGATGCGATCGTGATTGGTCGAGCCGCCGATTTCGATCGAGAAACGCGGAGGCCCTCGACCGCCGCGAATTGAGCGGGGCGCGGCGTTCCACATAGGCGAACTCCGGGACGGCTCGAGCGACGGAGGGTTGGAGACCGACGAGGAAGGCTCGCCCATGACGTCTGCTTTTGGATCTATCTCCCGCGTTCTTTTCGTCGCGACGTTCGCGGCGCTCGCGCTGTTCCGGATCGATCCGTTGCGCGCGCAAGAAGCGGCGCCGCTCCCCGACTATGTGATCGAGCAATTCGGCCAACCTCCGGCGATCCCGCAAGGGCCGCTTTCGGACGACCTGCGGCGAGCGGTCGACGTCGTCTTCGTCGAGAGCGTCGCGCAAGGCGCCTGGGGCCCCGAGCAGCGGACCGCGCTGCAGGAAATCGCGCAGTCCGGAGATCCGAGGCTGGCCTGGCTCATCAGCGACATGATGCGGTTTACATGGCGCCAGGGGTTCCATCTCGACCTCGCGCGCGCCGGGGCCGAATTGCTGGGAATCGAGTTCGAAACTCCGCAACTCCAGCATGAGCTGACGAACCATCTGATCGCTTGGGACGTGCCGTCTTTTCCAGGGTATCTCGAGTTCAAACGCAGCATCTTCACCAGGTTCCTGCCGGGTTGGGAGAGGATCTTCGTCGAGGGCGATATCGACTGGCGGCTCGTCTCGTGGGGCGGCGTGCTGATCGACAATCGCCCGTACGATCAGACCGATACGCCGTGCAACTGCATTCCCGCCGCCGATAATCCGGAGGTGAGCGGCGCCGAAGAGGCGACCTGGCTCGAGGACGACGACGTCGTCTTCGGCGTCGAGGTGAACGGCGCGTATCGAGCCTATCCGCGGCGCATCATGGAAGTGCGCGAGATGGTCAACGACACGCTCGGCGGGCGCGACCTCGCGATTCCCTATTGCACTCTGTGCGCCTCGGCGCAGGCCTACTACACGGACCAGCTGCCCGACGGCGTCGAGCGGCCCGTCATGCGCACGTCCGGACTGCTGATCCGGTCGAACAAGGTCATGTACGACATCAACACCTATTCCGTGTTCGACACGTTCACGGGCCGCGCCGTGACCGGACCGTTGGCCGAAAGAGGCCTCGAGCTCGAGCAGGTCAGCGTCGTCACCACCGATTGGGGAACCTGGCGGCGGGAGCATCCGGAGACGACCGTTCTGGTCGAGGCGCTGGCGCTCGGGCGCGACTTCGATTTCCGCAGCGGACGGGACGCCGACGGACCGATCTTTCCGATCGGAGCGGTCGACCCGCGCCTGCCGGTGCATGAGGACGTCATCGGCGTCGTGACCGCGTCCGGAAGGCCGGTCGCCTTTCAGCGCAGCACGGCGCTCGCCGCGCTGCTGGACGGTCAGGAGATCGTGTTCGAGAACGTTCGTTTGGCGCTCGAGGCCGGCGGCGTCAAAGCCGTCGACGCGGACGGCGCCGATCTCGGCAGCCATCAAGCGTTCTGGTTCGCGTGGTCGCAATTCTACCCTGACACGGCGCTCTGGAGCCCGTAGGACGAGCGCCTCGCATCGCCGGATCATGACGCGGCGATGCGAGCGTCGTCTCCTCAGCCGGTCGAGACGGCGCGCTCGACGAGCTCGGTGGAACGCTTGCGCTTCCGCCCGCGGGTCGGTCGCCGCTCAGCTCCAGCGTTTCGGCTCCGAAAGGTTCGAACGCGCTTTATCGTCTGATCGGTTCTGATGGCGCCAACCTCGCCCTTGTCGTCCCGGCCAAGCGCGACGCGCGCAGAGCCGGGATCCAGGG
>CAZPTD010000225.1:0-7809 GCA_964588915.1 uncultured Neomegalonema sp.
GCAGAACTCGGCGACCTCGAGGCCGCGGATCACGTCGCCCTTGGCGTCCGGCAGCGTCTTGCCGTGCTCGCGGCTGAGCGCCTCGGCGAGCGCGTCCATGTCGCGATGCAGGAGCTCGACGAACTTCATCATCACCCGCGCGCGCCGCTGCGGGTTGGTCGCCGCCCAGGCCGGCTGCGCCGCCTTGGCGTTCTCGACCGCGGCGCGCGCCTCCGCCGCGCTCGCCAACGGAACCTTCTTCTCGGCCTCGCCCGTCGCCGGATTGAACACGTCGCCGAAGCGGCCGGAGGCGCCCTTCACATGCGCGCCGTCGATGAAATGCGTGAGTTCCGTCGTCATTTCCTCTGCAACCTTTCGTGTCGTCCCTCGAATGCGTCTCGGAGCGCGACGCCGCGCTTTCGCTCGCGTTATTGACGCAATGCTGCAATGAAAAGCAACAAATCGCCGCAGTTCGCTGCAAATTTGCATCAAAAAGCGGCGCGTTCGAGCGGAATCAGGCGGTGGTCGGACCGTCGCCGCAGCAAGAGGAATCGCCGCCTGGTCGATGATCGCAGCCGGAGGAAGGGCAACAGGCGCGCAGAGCGTCCGCCAAACGGCGGCGCGCGCGCAGGACGCGCGATTTCGCGGCCGGAAGCGACAGCGCCGTCTCCGCCGCGATCTCGGCGATGGCGCGCCCTTCGAGGTCCTTCCGGCGCAAGATCTCGGCGTCGGCGCGCGGCAGGCGGCGCAGAAACGGCTCGAGGCAGTCGGCGAAGCCGATCACCGGATCGGGCGCCGCGGGCTGCGCCGAGGCCAGGGCGGCGTGGGCCTCGGCGGCGGCCGTCAGCGCCGCCTCGCGCCGGCGGCGCGCGCGGCGCCGGTCGAGCGCCTCGTTGGCGGCGATCCGCTTCAACCAGGGCTCGAAGCGATCGGCGTTCGACAAGCTGTCGAGACGCCGAAGCGCCTTTTCGAGCGCGGATTGAACGACGTCGTCGACCTCCGCCGCGTCGACGCCGCGGCGGCGCGCGACGGCCTTGAGCGCCGCGGCCGCCGCTCGCCATCGCGCGTCGGAGATCGCGCTCACGCGCAGCAATCGTCGGCGCAGCAATCGCGCGCCGCCGGTCGGCCCGCGAAGAACTTCTCGATGTCGGCGCGCCCGAGCGCCGCGGCGTCGCCGGCGGCGTCGGCGCCGGAAGTCGATCCGATCGCGGCGGCGAGAACCGCCTCGACGATGAGGCCCGCCGGCGGCGCCTCCGAGCGGACGCCGCGCCAGTCCCACACCCGGCAATCGACGCCGTCCGCGCAGCCGCAGAGATCGCCGCAGTGCTCGCAGGCGCTGACCGGCGCCGCCTTCTGGATGTCTTCGCCGTCGATCCGGATCGTCGGCGAGGCCGTGAAGTTCTCGGCGCGCGCCTGCTCGAGCGACGCGACATGGATCTCTCGGAGGTCGAGCGCGACGCCGAGGGCGTCGAGCGTCGGCCGCGCCGCCGCGACGGCGGCCTCGACGGCGCGCCGCGCGTCCTGGCAGCGCCGGCAGGCGTCGAGATCGAGATAGAGGAAGTCGAGCGTCAGTCGGTCGGTCATGCGAGCCTCCATGATGGGTTCGCTTTGTAGACGTCTGCGACGGCGAAAAGATGCAGGCGCCGCTCCGATTCAGCCCGCGCCGCGCCGCTTGAAGCGCGACGCCGGCGAAATCGGGTCGAGAAGCTCCGCCGCGCCCTCCTCGAGGAGCTCGATCAGATGGGCGAGCACGTTGCGGTCCGCCGCCGGCGCCAGCGCGTCGGGCAGCTCCGCATAGACCTCGGCTCTGATCTCGTCCGCGCGCCGCGGTCCGTTCGCGAGCGCCGCCTCGATCGAGGCGCGCCGGGCGCGCCGATGCGCGGTCAGCTCCGCCAAGCGCAGGGCCGGCTCGTCGACCGTCGGCCCGTGGCCCGGCAGGAACAATCGGTCGCGCCGCGCCGCGAGGCGGGCGAGGCTGCGCATGAAGGCCGCCATGTCGCCGTCGGGCGGCGAGACGAGGCTCGTCGACCAGCCCATCACATGGTCGCCGGTGAAGACGATCTCGAGATCCTGCCCGTCCACCTCGAGGACGAAGGCGAGATGCGTCGAGGTGTGGCCGGGCGTCGCGACGGCGCGCAGGTCGAGGCCCTCGGCGTCGCCGAACAGCGCTTCGCCGTCATGTAGCCGCCGGTCGGGGCGATAGTCGCGATCCGCGCCCTCGCCGCCGCCGAGCGCGCCGCCCTCCTCCTCGGCGAGCCGCGCCATGATCGGGCTGATGTCGGCGCCGTGCGGTCCCGCGCCGAAGATCGGCGCGCCGGTCTCGGCGGCCAGAGCTTGCGCGCCGGCGCTGTGGTCGAGATGCGGATGGGTGACGAGGATCGCGTCGAGCCGCGCGCCGTCGAGCGCGTCGAGGAGGGCGGCGAGATGCGGCGCGCTCTCGGGGCCCGGGTCGATGACGACCGCGCGCTCGCCGAGTACGAGATACGCATTCGTGCCCTCGTGGGTGAGCGGGCCCGGATTCGGCGCGACAATTCGAAGCACCCGGGCGCCGTCCATCTCGAGCATCGTTTTCGGCGCGGCCATTTCGCTCGTCCTTTGCTTTCGGCCTCTCGGCGGCCCGCCGCGGTCCCTATGTTGGAGGCGAACGCCGCGACGGCGCCCTGGAGACATCTGATGTCGCTTATAAGACGCTATCTGCCGAAGAGCCTCTTGTGGCGGACGATCCTGATCGTCGCAACGCCCATCGTCGCGTTGCAGCTGGTCATCGTCTGGCTGATCATCGAGCGGCATTTCGACGGCGTGGCGCGCCAGCTGACCGAAGGCGTCGCCATCGAGATCCACTACGCCCGCTCCGCCGTCGACGCGGCCGAGACCGAAGAAGAGGCCCGGCGGATCCTCGCGGAGATCTCGGGCGGTCTCGGCCTGAACGCGCAGCTCGACCCGGGCGAGGAGATTCCGCCCGAGGTCGATCCGCTCTTCTTCGACGTGCTCGGCCAGGCGGTCGAGGACACGCTCGCCGAAGAGCTGCGCCGGCCGATCTTCGTCGCGTTGCGCCGCGAGGTGAAAATCGTCGATGTCCGGATCCAGACGCGCTGGGGCCTCATGACGGTCCGCCTGCCGCAGCGTCGCGTCGTCGCGTCGAACCCGCATCTTCTCTTGACCTGGACCGGCGCCGCGGCGGCGCTGCTCATCGTCGTCGCGCTCATCTATCTGCGCAACCAGATCCGGCCGATCCAGAAGCTCGCCAAGGCGGCGCACGCCTTCGGCCGCGGCCAGTCGGTCGAGCTCAACATCTCGGGCGCGCGCGAGGTGCGCCTCGCCTCGAGCGCGTTTCTCGACGCGCGCGCTCGGATCGAGCGGCATATCGAGCAGCGCACGCGGATGCTTTCGGGCGTCAGCCACGATCTCAGAACGCCGCTGACGCGCATGCGGCTGCAGCTCGATCTCATGGAGGAGAGCGAAGAGGTCGCGGCGCTGCGCGGCGACGTCGACGAGATGGCGGACATCCTCGAGGAGTTTCTGGCCTATGCGCGCGGCGATCAGGGCGAGACCTTCGTCGTCGCCGACGTGGCCGAGCTCGTCGACGAGGTCGCGGTCGAGGCGCGGCGGAGCGGCCGCAGGCTCTCGGTCTCGCATCTGATCGAGACGCCGGGCGAGACGCGGGTCAGCATCCGGCCGCGGGCGATCAAGCGCTGCATCAACAACCTGCTCGACAACGCCTTCGCCCATGGCGAGACCGCGGCTCTGTCGGTGGTGGTCAACCGCGCCTTCGTCGAGTTCGTCATCGAAGACGACGGGCCGGGCATCGCGGTCGACAAGCGCGAGGCGGCGCTTCGGCCCTTCCAAAGGCTCGACGAGGCGCGCAACCGCAATAAGGGCGGCGGCGTCGGGCTCGGCCTCGCCTTGGCGATGGACAGCGCCCGCAGCCATGGCGGCGACGTCATCCTCGGCGAGAGCGCGCTTCTCGGTGGGCTGCGCGCCGCGGTGCGTCTGCCGCGCTGAAAGCGGCCTCAGGCGCGGGCGTCGCGGCGATCGGCGACGCGGCCGGCGGCCTCTTCGCGCAGCATCGCCTCGAAATCGGCCGCCGGCAGCGGGCGGCCGAAGAGGAAGCCTTGCGCGATGTTGCAGCCGCGGCTGCGGACGAAGGCCGCTTGCCACTCGGTCTCGACGCCCTCGGCGACGGTCGAGAGCCGAAGCTTGTTCGCCAGCGTGAGCACCGCTTCGGTGATCGCGATCGCATCGGCGTCGGTCTCGTCCTTCGGCAGGAACGAGCGGTCGAGCTTCAGCGTGTCGATCGGCAGCGCCTGGAGCGAGGCGAGGCTCGAATAGCCGGTGCCGAAGTCGTCGATGGCGACGCGCACGCCGCTCGATCGGAGCGCCTCGAGCGGCCGCAGCGCGCGCTCCAGATCGGCGACGGCGGCGCTTTCGGTGATCTCGAGCTCGAGATGGGTCGGCTCGACGTCGACCGCGCGCAGCGCGGCCTGCACGGTGTCGACGAGGCGCGGATCTTCGAGCGTCGCCGAGGAGATGTTCGCCGCCGCGCAGATGTCGAAGCCTTCGCCGCGCATCCGAGCGGCGAAGGCGACGGCGCGGCGCATGACGGCGTAGTCGAGCTGCGAGATCGCGCCGGTGCGCTCGGCGATCGGCACGAAGACGCCCGGCGAGATCCAGCCGCCATCGGCGTCGCGCCAGCGCGCGAGCGCCTCGAAGCCGACGATCGCTCCGGTCGGGCAGGCGATCTTGGGTTGGAAAAACGCCTCGATCGCGTCGGCCTCGAGCGCCGCGCGCAGCCGCGACTCGAGCTCGCGGTCGCGGATCGCCTTCTCGCGCAGCTCAGGCGCGAAATAAACGCTCGGGCCCGCTTGCTGCGCGGTGTCGAGCGCGATCTCGGCCGCGTCGATGATCTCGCCGGCGTCGGCGCCGTCGTCCGGCGCGACGGCCACCGCGCCGCTCGGCTCGAAGCGGATCATGCGCTCGGCCACCTGCGCCGGTCTGCGATACGCGCCCAGAAGCCGATCGGCGACGCCGAACTCGCCATGCGACACGAAGACGGCGAAGACGTCGAAGCGCAGCCGGCCGGCGACGACCGCGACGGCGCTGTCCGGCCCGCGCTTCTCGATCGCTCCGAGCTCTTCCTCGCGCACCGCCTCGAGCAGCCGATCCTTCACGGCGCGCTCGGCGAGCCGGCCGTAGCCCTTGCCGAAGAGCGCCTCCATCATCGACAGGCGCGGGAAGCGCATCACGACGAGCTGCGCGCGCTCGGTCGGCTTGCGGTCGCGCAGGCGCTGCTCGACTTCCTCGGTGAAGCCGGCCCGATTCGGCAGATGCGTCTCCTGATCGAAGTAGGCGAGGCGCTCGAGGCGACTGCGTTCGACGCTCAGCGCTCGGGCCATCCGTTGGAAGGTGTTGGTCAGTCGGCCGAGCTCAGATCTCGACCGCGTCGCGCGCAGTTCGGGCGGCGTCTTGCCTTCGGTGATGGCCTCCGTGAAGCGTAGAAGCCGGCGCAGAGGCACCGTGATGCTGGCGCCGAGCCACGCGTAGAGCGCGATCGCCGTGATCGTGGCGGCCAGAACCGAATAGAAGCTGTCGTCGAGAAGTCGTTTCAGCTCCTCATAGAGCTCGCGCTGCTCGCGCTCGCCTTCCGTCGCGGCGGCGGCGACGAGCACGCTGAACGCGGCGTCGAGCTGGCGCTGATCGGTCGACCGGGCGAGAAGGCGGCGGATCTCGGCGACTTCGGCGGCCGCGGCGCCGCTGCTGAGCGACTCGATGAGGCCGAGATTCGCCTCCACCATCCGGTTCTCGCGGCGCAGCGCGCGGTCGTCGGCGCCATCCGCCGCCGTCGACAGAGCCCGAAGCCGCGCATGCGCGATCTTGGCGGTCGCGGCGGCTTGCAGCAGCGTCGACGTGTTGACAAGGCTTGAATCGGCTTGCTGCTTGGCGTCGTCGTATCGTACGCGCAAATCCGACAGAGCCGCGACGGCGATGGCGCCGACGACCGCAATCGGTGCGAGAATTCTGACGACGAGCCGCATTCAGTCGCTTCAACTTTGATCTTCGATCGCGTGGAGTATGCATGCCATCAGTTAAGAATTGGCCCTCCGGCTCGGACGGGTCGGCCGAGCGCGGGCTGCGCGTCCTCGAGGAGGCGGCGCCGGGCGCGATCGCCGAGGCGGCGCCCGGCGTCTTTCGCGTCGTCGTCCCGGTGCCGTTTCCGCCCGGCGGCGTCGGGGTTCTCGCGCTCGAGGACGAGATCGACGGGAAGGCGGTCTGGACGGTCGTCGACACCGGCCTCAGGAGCGCCGAGAGCGACTGGCGTCGGCTGCTCGACGGGCCGCTGGCCGGCCGTCCCGTCGCGCGCGTGATCGCGACCCATCACCATCCCGACCATATCGGCCTCGCCGGCTGGTTTCAGACCGAGTTCGGCGCCGCGCTCTGGACCACGCGCACCGCCTGGCTCTACGCGCGCATGCTTCAGCTCGACAAGCCGGCCTCGGCCTATCCCGAGGTCGAGCTGTTCCATCGGCGCTGCGGCTACGACGCCGAGCAGATCGAGCGCGCGAAGGTCCGAGCGAAGACCGGCTTCGGGCTCACCGTCGCGCCGCTGCCGCTCGGCTATCGGCGGATCAAGGAGGGCGACGCGATCGAGATCGGCGCGAGGCGCTGGCGCGTGCTCATCGGACACGGCCACGCGCCGGAGCACGCCTGCCTCTATTCTGAGAGCGACGAGATCCTGATCGCCGGCGATCAGATCCTGCCGAGGATCTCGCCGAATATCGGCGTCTATCCGATCGAGCCCGAGGGCGATCCGCTCGGCGAGTGGCTGGCGAGCTCGCGCGATCTCGCCGAGGCGCTCCATGACGAGGCGCTCGTGTTGCCGGGTCACGGCGCGCCCTTCTACGGCGCGCGGACGCGGCTCGCGGAGATCGTCGCCGAGCACGAGGAGGCGCTCGATCGGCTCGCCGCCGATCTCGAGACGCCGCGGCGCGTCGTCGACTGCTTCGAGGCGATGTACGGCCGCCGGATCGGCGCCTCCTCCGAAGGGTTGGCGACGATCGAGACCTTGGCGCATCTCAACCGGCTCGTCGCCGAAGGCCGCGCGGAGCGGCGGCTCGAGGCGGACGGCGCCTATCACTGGCGCCGCAGGTGACGCGGCGTCCTGCTTGCGCCGCCGCCTGGGTCGGGCTCAGACTGGCGCCGGCGACAGAAGCGGAGGCGCGAGGCCGGCGATGAGCGGACTACAGGGACGGACGGTGTTCATGTCGGGCGGCAGCCGCGGCATCGGCTTGGCGATCGCGCTCGCTTGCGCGAAGAAGGGCGCCAATGTCGCGATCGCCGCCAAGACGGCGGAGCCGCATCCGAAGCTGCCGGGCACCATCTACAGCGCGGCGGAGGAGATCGAGAAGGCGGGCGGCAAGGCGCTGCCGCTCGTCGTCGACATCCGCGACGACGCTGCGGTCGAGCGCGCGGCTCACGAGACGGCGGAGCGCTTCGGCGGAATCGACGTCGTCGTCAACAACGCCTCGGCGATCCAGCTCACCGGCACGCTCGCGACGGAGCTGAAGCGCTACGATCTGATGACCGGCGTCAACTCGCGCGGAACCTACGCGGTGACGCGCGCCTGCCTGCCGGCGCTCCTCGAGTCCGATCACGCGCGGATCCTGACGCTGTCGCCGCCGCTCGACTTCGCGCCGCAATGGTTCAAGAACCATCCGGCCTACAGCCTCGCCAAATACGGCATGAGCATCCTCACGCTCGGCTGGGCGGCCGAGTTCGAGGGCAAGATCGGCGTCAACGCGCTCTGGCCGCGCACCACGATCGACACGGCGGCGG
>CAZPTD010000226.1:0-7747 GCA_964588915.1 uncultured Neomegalonema sp.
GGCGCGGCGAGGGCGCGCTTGCGCACCATCACCCAGCGCGCCCAGCTCATCAGTTCGTCGCCCTCCGCGGCGGTCGCGGTGGTGCGCACCCAGACGACGCCGGTCTTGCCGTTCGAGTTCTGCTTGAGGCCGATCACCTCGGAGGTCGTGCGGATCTCGCCGCCCGGATAGACCGGCTTCAGGAAGCGGCATTCGGCGTAGCCGAGATTGGCGACCGCGTTGAGCGAGACGTCCGGGACGGTCTTGCCGAAGCCGACATGGAAGACGGCGAGGTCTTCCAAAGGGCTCTCGGGCAGGCCGCAGGCGCGGGCGAACTCGTCCGAGGAGTAGATCGCGAAGCGCGAGCCGTAGAGCGCGCCGTAGAGCGCGCGGTCGCCGTCGGTCAGCGTGCGCGGCGTGGCGTGGGTCAGGGTCTGGCCGAGGCGGAAATCCTCGAAGAAGGCGCCCGCCGCCTGTTTGTCGCCGCCCAAATCGCCGCTCATGTCGCCGCCCTCTCGTTGCGTTGCGCGACGTTTCTGCGCGAAGCGATGCTGCGGCGCAATCGAGTCGTTCTCGACCGCCGCCGCCGTCCCGGTCGGCCGCAGGCCGGTAAGAGACGTCCGACGGCGCCCTAGCTAGCTGACGCCGACCCGGCCGTTCTGAGAGAGCAGGATCGCCAGCGGCCGCGTGCTGTCGAGCTGCGCGAGAACGATCGCCAGAACCATCATGATCGGCACGGCGAGGAACAGGCCGGCGGCGCCCCAGAGCACGCCCCAAACCGTCAGCGACAGGATCACGACGAACTGGCTGAGATTGAGGCGGTTGCCGGCGATCCGCGGCAGCAGGAGATTGCCCATCACGAACTGGATGACGCCGAGCGCCACGATGAAGCCGAAGGTCTTCTCGAGGTCCTCGAACTGAAGGAGCGCGTAGGCGCCGGGCGCCAGGACGCCGAGAAACGTGCCGATCGTCGGGATGTAGTTGAGCGCGAAGGCGAGAAAGCCCCAGAACGCCGCGCCGGCGAGATCGAAGTAAGAGCCGATCGCGTAGGTCAGCAAGCCGACGCCGATGCTGACGACGGTCATGATCCACACATAGGCGCGCGTGTTCTCGCCGATGCTCGCCAGCACCTCGCGAAGCCGCGCCTGCTTGACCGGATCCGGCGCCAGCGCGCGGATCTTCGCGTCGTAGAAGGGCTGATCGAGGAGCAGGAAGAGAACGTAGAGCAGGATCAGGACGGTGGAGCTCAGATTGTCGCCGACGAAGGTCGCGATCTCCTGGAAGTCGACATGCTGCTCGATATCGAGATCGCGGATCGCCGCCGCCACGTCGACGTTGAAGGAGATCCCGATCAGATCCTCGAACTCCGCGACCGTCGCCGCCGCCTTCTGCGCGACGTCGCCGACGCCTTCGCTCAGCTCGGAGACGTTGTCGACCACGAGCTGCACGCCGAGGAACGCCATTCCGCCGAAGATCACCGAGCTGAGGACGATGGCGAGCCACATCGGCAGGAAATGACGGACAAGAGGGATCGTCCGGAGCGCGTGCGCGACGCCGTTGATGAAGAACCAGATCAGCACCGCGAGCACGATCGGTATGAGCTGCGCCGACGCCGCCTGCAGCGCGTAGATCGTGAGCGCGACCAATCCGAAAGCGTAGAGCGCGTTGCGGATGGTGTGGTCAGGATCGTCGGAGCCGTCCCGGCGCCGATATCTGTCGTTTGCGGCCATCGCCCTCGAGCCCCCGTCTTCCGGCAGTCGCGCCGCAGGGCCGTCCGCCGAAGATCCCCGCGACCTTCCGGCCCTTGGCGTTCGTCGCCGGGGCCGATACCTCGGAGCGCAGTCTATAGCCAAGCGGGCGCCGGAATGCGAGAGGCCGAAGACGGCGCGGCGAGCGCAGAGGGAGTCGAGGCGAGCGTGGACGACGGACGGAACGGATCGGCGCCGGGCGCCTCGGGTCCGGGGCGGGGCCGCAGCGTCCTCGTCACCGGCTGCTCTTCGGGCATCGGCTTCGCCGCGGCGCGGGACCTGCGCGCAAGAGGCTGGCGGGTCTTCGCCGCCTGCCGGCAGGACGCGGATCGCGCGCGGCTCGCCGCCGCCGGCTTCGAGGCGCTGCGGCTCGACTACGCCGACGAGCCGAGCATAGACGCCGCGTATGAGGCCGTGATGGCGGCGACCGGCGATCGGCTCGACGCGCTCTACAACAACGGCGCCTTCGCCTCGCCGGGCGCGATCGAGGACCTGCCGACGGACGCGCTCCGGGCGATCTTCGAGGCCAACGTCTTCGGCTGGCATACGCTCACGCGCCGCGCGGCGGCGACCATGCGCGCGCAGGGCGGCGGCCGGATCGTCCAATGCTCGTCGGTGCTCGGCTTCGTCAGCCTCAAATATCGCGGCGCCTACCAGGCGACCAAGCACGCGGTCGAGGCGCTGACGGACACGATGCGGCTCGAAATGGCGGGCTCGGGGATCCGTGTGATCAAGATCCAGCCCGGGCCGATCGACACCATGATCCGGCGGAACGCCTATCATCACTTCAAGCGCTGGATCCGGCCGGAGGGCTCGGCGCACGCGGCGGTCTATCCGACGATCGAAGAGCGGCTCTCGGCCGAGGTCGTCAAGAGCAAGCACGAGCTGCCGCCCGAGGCGGTGGTCGAGAAGCTGATCCACGCGCTGGAGAGCGACAATCCGCGCGTCGCCTATAAAGTGACGTTTCCGACGCGCGCCATAGGTGTCATGAAAAGGCTTCTGCCGGAGCGCTTGCTCGATCGGGTGCTGATCCGCGGCTCGTACTGAGCCCGCGGCCGGCGGAGAAGGAGACGCCAATGACGACCGTTCTCTACGTGCTCTTGCCGATCGTGCTGGTCGGCGTGCTCGTCTCGCTCGTGGTCGGGTTGAAGAGCCTCGCCGGCGACAAGGAAGTGGACCGCTGGCGGTCCAACCGCATGATGCAGTGGCGGGTGGGATTGCAGGGCCTCGCGGTCTTGATCATGCTCGGCATCGTCGCGCTGGCGAGCTGAGAACCGACGCGCGCCGCCGACAGCGAGAAGCCGCAGCAAGAGGGTCGCCATGGTCACGCTCAACAAGATCTACACGCGGACCGGCGACGCCGGCGAGACGGCGCTCGGCGACGGCACGCGGATCGCCAAGCACGCGCCGCGCGTCGACGCCTACGGCACGGTCGACGAGGTCAACGCGACCGTCGGCCTGGCGCGGCTACATGCGGGCGGCGCGGCGGAGATGGACGCGGCGCTGGCGCGGGTTCAGAACGATCTCTTCGATCTCGGCGCCGATCTCTGTCGGCCGAACATGGCGCGCGACGGCGAGGCCGGCCATCCGGTCTTGCGCATGACGGCCGGTCAGGTCGCGCGCCTGGAGCGCGAGATCGACGCCTGGAACGCCGGGCTTCAACCGCTCAAATCCTTCATTCTGCCGGGCGGGACGGCGCTGGCGGCGCATCTCCATCTCTGCCGAACGGTCTGTCGGCGCGCCGAGCGCCTGACGGTGGCGCTCGCCGGCGTCGAAGAGGTCAACGAGGACGCGGTGAAGTATCTCAACCGTCTGAGCGACTGGTTCTTCGTCGCCGGCCGCGTCGCCAACGAGATGGGCGCCCGCGACGTGCTCTGGGTTCCGGGCGCGCATCGATAACGCCGAGCGTCGCCGCGGCGCAGCGCGACGGCGCCGGCCCGGATCGGCGGTCGGCGGTCGGCGGTCGGCGGAGTTTCATCAATCTCGATTTGAAACGCGCCGACACATCGCTGCATCGCCGCATCGGCGCAACATAACTGTTCAACATTTGTCGGTTGACTTTATTCTCGCGTCTAGGGCAGATCCTCTCAAGACGAGCTGTGGCGAATCTTGCCGCTATTTGTGACGTGATCAAGATCATGCCAGCAAGAACTATGAGAGATCGCGCCGGCGCCTCGGTAAGGCCGCAAGAAATCGCCGCCTACATATTTGCGCTACTTGTTTTTTTTGCAATTTTTTCAACGTTTTCGGTCGAATTTTTTGGGCAGGACTCAGCTCAGTATCTAAGCACGGTCGATCAATTGCGCGTAAGAGGCGCGCTCGCAACGACAACTCTCTTCTTCGACATTCAAGTCGCGCTCGGAATGCCGGCGCCGCAGACGGTTTGGCCGCCGCTCTACCCGGCGCTCGCCGCCGCCGTCGCGTTTCTGACCGGGGTCGACGGCGTGACCGCGATGGGGCTCGTCAACGCGGCGGCGCACGCGCTCGGCGTTCTGCTTCTCTACGGTCTCGCCAAGCGCTTCCTGGTTTCGGAGTGGGTCGCCATCGCCTGGGCCGCGGGAGCCGCCGCCTATTGGCCCGCGTGGTCGAACGCGATGGGCGGCGCTACCGAGCCGATCTTCAGTCTGATGCTCGTGGCCGGCTTCTCACAGCTGGCGGCGTCCTGCGACGCTGGAGAGGTCGACGACAGGGCGCGCCGATTGCGGCTGATCCTGGGGGCCGCGTTCTTTTTCGGATGTGCGACCGCGACGCGCTACATCGGGGTCGCCTTCGTCGCTTCGCTCTGCCTCTATCTCTTGATCGGCGGTCTGCGCCGAGGAGAGCTTCGCCGCGGTCTGCTTGAAGCCGTGGCGGCGGGCGTGGCCGCTTCGGTCGTCATTGCGCCGCTCATTGTTCGCAATCTGTATTTGACCGGAACGCTTTCCGGCGGGCCCCAGGTTGGCGAGCCTGGCGTCCTGTCGGACATCGCTCTGCAGACGCGCTACGCGCTCGGCGCCGCCCTCGGGGCGAGCGGCTCGTTGGGATGGCTGCTGATTGCGCTGCTCGTCGTCGCCGGCGGCCTCAGCGTGGCGCTCGCGGCGAGGTCGAGGCTTTTTGCGCAGAGGCGCGGCGAGGCGGGCGATCGGAACGGATTGTCGGACACTCGGGCGATGATCGCCGCAGTCGCCGCCGGCGGCGTCGTGTTGACGGTGGCGATCGTCTACGCGCTGGCGTTCATGACGACGGCGTATCTCATCGAGGCTCGATATTTCGTCGTCTTGACGCCCGTTCTCGTCATTGTCGGCGTCGCGCTTTGGCCCACCGATTCCGCCAGGCGCGGCGTTCCGGAGCGCGCGGCCCAAGGCGCCGCGATCGTCGCGCTGCTGGGGCTGTTGACGTGGAATGCGGCCGTGAGGCTGGAGACGCTCGGCGGCGGAGCCGTTCCACAGATGACGACGGCGCTCCAAGAGCCCCTCGACGCGTCGGCGCGCGCCGAGCTGGGTCTCGAAGGCCGCACGCTCGCCGAAGCGCTGAGCGCGGAAGCTTCGATTTCTTCGCCGCTTCTCTCGAACCAGTCGCAACATCTCTACACCGTCCTTCGGGTCCCGACCCTCGGCGTGCCGCCCGAGCGACTAACGGCGATCGACTGGACCGCGGACGATGTTCTCGATCTGGCGCGGCGTTTCAACGTCGAATGGGTCATCGTGTTCAAGGACTTGATCCACGGCGACGGCGTATCGGACGATTTCGTGTATCAGGCCGTGCAGTCGGGGACCGACGCATTTGGCATGGTTCTGGAAACAGACGAGATCCTTCTCTTCCGCATTGACGCCGGCGAACTGGATGGAGAGTGAAAATGGACTCTGACGCCTCGATGCGCTCGGCCGACTTCGACGCTCCGACCGCGACGCTGCGCACGAACGACCCGCTCGTTTCGCTGGTCGTGCCTTGCTACAAGGAGAGCGAGGCGATCGATCTGTTCATGCCGGCCATCGCCGAGGCCTTGCCGGGCGTGAACTTGGAGTTCGTCTTTATCAACGACGGCAGCCCTGACGACACGCTCGACAAGCTCAAGGCGATCGCGGCGGCGGACGCGCGGGTTAAGGTCGTCAACCTTTCGCGCAACTTCGGCAAGGAGGCGGCGATGACCGCCGGGATCGACTACGCCGCCGGCGACGTCGTCGTGCCGATGGACGCCGACCTGCAGGATCCGCCGGAACTGATTCTCGAGTTCTTGGAAAAATGGCGGGAAGGCTACGACGTCGTCTACGGCGTCCGGGTGGATCGGAGCGCCGACACGCGCAAGAAGCGGGCGAGCGCGTCGGCGTTCTACAACGTGTTCAACCGGATCGCCGACGTGAAGATTCCGGCGAATGCGGGCGACTTCCGTTTGATCGACCGGCGGGTGATCGAGGCGCTGAAGCGCATGCCGGAGCGCAACCGGTTCATGAAGGGACTGTTCGCCTGGGTCGGCTATCCGTCGATCGGCGTGCCGTATGTGCGCCCGGCGCGCTCGGCCGGAACGACGAAGTTCAACTACTGGAAGCTCTGGAACTTCGCGCTCGACGGCGTCGTCAGCTTCTCGTCCGTGCCGCTCCGGGTCTGGACCTATTTCGGCGCCCTGTTCGCGGCGGCGTCTATCGCGTTCGGCGCCTATTTGATCATCGAGACCCTCGTCAACGGCCGCGACGTTCCGGGCTGGACGTCGATCATGGTGTCCGTGCTGTTCCTGGGCGGCGTTCAACTGATCACGCTCGGCGTGCTCGGCGAGTACATCGCCCGGCTGTTCACCGAAGTGAAGGGCCGCCCCATCTACCTCGTGGAGAACGTCTATGGCGCGTCTGGATCGCAGTAAGAGCGTCGAGGAAGCGAAGCGCGTGGGCCGTTTCGGCCTGGTCGGCCTCGCCGCGACCTTGACGCATCTCGGCGTCGCGACATTCGCGAACGGCGTGCTCGGCGTCGAGCCTTTCCTCGCCAATGTGATCGGCTTCGTGATCGCCTTTGCGGTCGGCTTCGGCGGCCACCAATGGTTCACCTTCGCCAACGAAGCGCCGTTCTTCCGCGCGCTGCGCCGCTACGGCCTCATCGCTTTGCTCGGCTTCGCGGTGAACAACGTCGTTCTCTCCGCGGCGCTCGCGCTCGACGTCATCGGCGAGACCGCGGCGCTCGCGGCGGCCGTCCTCGTGGTGCCCGCTGGAACTTTTCTCGCCAGCCGCCTTTGGGGCTTTGCGCCGGAGAAGATTGTCGAGGAGTAGCGCCAGCGGGCGCAGCCCGCCCGCGCGTCTCGCCTAAGGCTCGAAACATCAGCCCGATCGCGATTCTGCTGTGGCCGTCCGACACGGCGCTCGCCCCGCCCGACAAGCGCCGCCGAGCGCTTTACCAGTCGTTAACGATTTCCCGATTGAAATCCACGCCGGTTCACGAGCGCCCGGACGTCGGGCGGGAAGGGAGGCGAGAAACGCCATGTTGGATGAAATCGGCTGCGTGTTGAAGCAAAGGCAAGCCGTCCTCGAGCGGCTGCGGGACAATTCGGATTTCCAGGAATATCTGGCTCTCGAGGACAAGCTCTACCGGCTGACGCATGCGCAGCGGCCGCTGAGCGTGCGGATCCCGGCGCCGGCCTCGCTGGTCGCGCCGCGGCCGGCGCCGAAGTCGAAGACGGCGGAGGTGAAGGACCACGTCGCCGAGATCCTCCGGCGGGCGCATCGACCGATGCCGATCCGCACGATCCTCAAGGAGCTCGAGGGCCGCGGCGTCAAGATCGGCGGCAAGAACCCGGTCACCAACCTCTCGGCGAAGCTCTCGGCGGACGCGAAGTTCAAGAACGAGCGCCGGCAGGGTTGGCGGGTCGATGCGCCGAAGAAGCGCATCCCGTTTCCGGGGTTTCTGCAGAAATAGCCGAGCGGCGGCGCGCGGCCGTCCGCTCGGCGCGCCTCATCGGGCTCAGCCGCCGCCGCCGGCCTTGGCGAGCTCCTCTTCGAGCTCCGGCACCGCCTTGGAGAGATCCGCCCCCAGCCCGTAATCGGCCACCAGGAAGCTCG
>CAZPTD010000227.1:0-7716 GCA_964588915.1 uncultured Neomegalonema sp.
CGGCGCGGCGTCGCCCGCCGGACGGCGCCGCCGGCGCCGGGCGCGTCCGCCTCGAGCGCGGGTCCCTGAGGCCGTCCTCCAACACGGCGCGTCCGACGGTCGCGCCGTCGCGATTTCGCGGCTCAAAGCGTCGGACTCTCCCGCGGATTGAGGCATATGCTTGCGCTGGCGCCGAAGGGTGGGCGGTCTGGCGGGAGCGGACATGTTCGGGAAGGTTTCAGGGCTCTTCGGCGGCGGCGGCCGCGCGCAGAGGATCGCGGTGGTCGATGTCGGGTCGAATTCGGTCCGCATGGTCGTTTTTCTCGCCGAGACGCGCATTCCGGCCGTCCTTTTCAACGAAAAGTCGCTGTGCGGGCTCGGCGAGGAGATCGAGACGACCGGACGGCTCTCCGAGGAAGGCAAGCGCCTGGCGCTCGCCGCGCTGGCGCGATTCGCCGTTCTCGCCGAGCGGATGCGCGTCGACGAGGTGATCGCCGTCGGGACGGCGGCGCTGCGCGACGCGGAGGACGGCGAGGAGTTCGCGCGAGTCGCCTCGGAGACGAGCGGGATCGAGATCGAGATCGTGAGCGGTCGCGACGAGGCCCGGCTGTCGGCGCAGGGCGTGCTGCTCGGCGACCCGGCGGCCGCGGGGCTCGCGGCGGATCTCGGCGGCGCCTCGCTCGAGCTCGTGCGTCTCGACGCGACGGCGCCGGACCCGGTCGGCGAAGGCGTGACGACCCGGCTCGGCGCCCTGCGCGTGCTCTCTCAGCTCGCCGATCGGGACGCGTCGAAAGTGACGGCGCGGATCGACGACGAGCTCGACGCCGCCGTCGCGGCGCTCGGGCTCGCGAAGGATCGGCCCGAGACGCTCTACGCCCTCGGCGGGTCCTTTCGCGCCTTCGCCAGCGCCTGGATGGAGCTGCGCGGCCATCCGCTGCGCGTCTTGCAGGGCTACAGCCTGCCGCTCGCCGAAGCGCGCGAGGCGGCGGAGTGGCTCGCCCGAACGAAGCCGGCGGAGCTCCGACAGATCTCGGGCGTCTCCGAGCGGCGCGCGCGCGTCACGCCGGCGGCGTGCCTCGTTCTCTCGCGGCTTCTCGACAAGGCGCGGCCGAAGCGCCTCGCCATCTCCGCTTTCGGGCTCCGCGAGGGCGCCTATTGGCGGCGACTCGCGCCGGAGCTTCGCGCCGCGGATCCGCTCCTCGACGCCGCGGCGCAGATCGAGAGCCTCCAGGCGCGGACGCCCGGCTTCGGCGCGGAGCTCTTTCAATGGCTGAAGCCGGTGCTGACGGGTTTCTCGGAGACGGAGACGCGGCTCGCCCACGCCGCCTGTCTGCTGGCCGACGCCGGTTGGCGCACGCATCCCGACTACCGGGCGGTGACCGCGCTCGAGCTCGTCACGCGCAACGCGTTCGGCGGCGTCGATCATCAGGGCCGCGTCTTCCTGAGCGCCGCGCTTCTGCATCGCTACAAGGGCGGCCGCAAGGCGGCTCGGATGGAGCCGGCGCTCGGCATGATCGCCCCGGAGAGCCTCGCCCGCGCCGAGGCGCTCGGCCGCGGGATGCGCCTCGGCGCCGCGGTCGCCGGCGCGGCGCCCGGGGTTCTGCCGCGGCTCCGTCTCGAGCGCTCGAAATCCGCCTTGACGCTGAAGACGACGCGCGCCGACGCGATCTTCGGCGGCGAGGAGGTCGAGCGTCGGCTGGAGGCCTTCGCCGCGGCGCTGGCGGTCGAGCCGAAAGTGAGCGAGGTTTAGCCGCGAGGGCCAGGCGGGCTCGATCGAGGAGGAGACGAGATGCGCGTCTTGATGTCGGAGCGCGCCGGGGCGCTGCACTACCGGGTCGACGGTCCGGAGGACGGCCCGGCGATTCTCTTCTGCAACTCGCTCGGCGCCGATCTGCGTCTCTGGGACGCGATGCTCGACCATATGCCCGCGGGCTACCGGTTCGTGCGCTTCGACAAGCGCGGCCACGGCCTTTCCGAACCGCCGCAGGCGCCCTTCGGCATCGAGGATCTCGCTTCGGACGCGCTCGAGATCGCCGACCATGTCGGCCTCGGCGCCTTCGCCTTCGTCGGCGTCTCGATCGGCGGCCTGGTCGGCCAGGCGATCGCGGCGCCGGCCGGCGAGCGCCTGCGCGCCCTTGCGCTGCTCGACACCGGCGCGCGCATCGGAACGGCGGAGCTCTGGAACGAGCGGATCGCCAAGGTCCGCGACGGCGGCGTCGGCTCGATGGCGGCGGCGATCGTGGAGCGCTGGTTCACCGCCGACTATCATGCGGATCCGGCGCATGTCTTGCCCTGGCGCGCGCTCGTCTCGGCGACGAGCGCCGAAGGCTATGCGCGCTGCTGCGAGGCCATTCGCGACGCGGATTTCGAGACCGCCGCGCGGGCGATCGCCGCGCCGACCCTCTGCTTGTGGGGCGACGCCGACATCTCCACGCCTCCGGACGTCAACCGCGCACTCGCCGAGATGACGCGCGCGGCCCGTGCGGTCGAGATCCAGGGCGCCGGCCATCTGCCCTGCGTCGAAAGGCCCGAGGCCACGGCGACGGAGATCGCCAAGTTTCTGAAAGATAGCGGTTATTAACAGCGGCGCGCGTGCGAAACGTTGCATCTCCAACGAATTTCGGGCCGAACGAGGCCCGCGCCGCGTATCGAAAGCTTGCCATCCTACCTTTATAGTTGATAAGCGCGTTCGCCGAGGTGTCGAGCGATGTGTTAGGTGAACATTGCGGTGCGGCAAAGCTTCTCCCAACAAAAACGCAACTGACATCTCAATTGTATGACAGTTGTCGCGGGTCATTCATCGAGATTCGCGCAATGACGTTCAGCGCGCGCCGAAGGCGGATGCGAGAGATCGCCGGCGCGTATGTCGACGTAACGGCGCGATCTCTGCGCTGGACCGCGCTGTGGGATGCGCATCGCGTATGCATCCAACTCTTTGGAGGCTATCTTCGACTTGCGGTTCGAAAAAACGGGATGTAGGCGCGTATTCGGGGAGAACGGCCGATGCCGGAAAACTTCAACTCGGTGATCGGCTCGAGAACAGATACGCAAACACAGCTCGCTTATCAGGAGCTCGAACGGCGTATCGTTCGGCTGCAGTTGCGGCCGGGCGAGGTCGTTTCGGAAAAGATGCTCGCGGCGTCGCTGTCCATCGGCCGAACGCCGGTGCGCGAGGCGCTGCGCGAGCTGGCGCGCGAGGGCTTGGTCGTCATCCTGCCGCAACGCGGCATCATCATCTCGGAAATCGACGTTGCGAAGCAACTGCGGCTTCTCGAGCACCAGCGCAACCTTCTGAGGTTCATCGTCGGCCAGGCGGTGCGACGCGCCTCGGCGCAGCAGCGCGCGGCGCTCGAGCGCCTCGCGACGGAGATGTCGGACGTCGACCCCGAGAAGGACCGCGAGGCGACGCTCGAATTCTGCGCCAAGCTCCTCACGACGCTGATCGATGCGGCGCGAAACGAGTTCGCGTCTTCGGCGTTTCGCTTGTCATACGGGCTGGAGCGGCGCTTCTGCTACGCGCATTTCCACTCGCGGCCTTTGCTGCTCGATCTTCTCTCGAACGGCGCCGCGGTCGCGACGGCGGTCGCAGAGGCGGACGAGGACGCGGCGCTCCAGTCGGTGAACAGAATCGTCGATCTCAAGATCGAAGAGGCGAGACAGTCGCTCGACAAGATCTGAGCGGGTTGCGCCGCGAGGGCCGGATCTCGCGCCTCGAGGCGAAGTTCGCTCTCGATTGAAATTGCGCATGAAAATTTTCGACGAATTTTCATATTGACGGAGTCCGCGAACTCCTTGAGCGTGCGTTCCGATAGGCGCGGCGCGGCCGCCGCGCGGCGGAGACGCGCCATGGAGACAGAGGCCAGACGGGCTCGGAAGAGCGGCGGCAGGGCGGGACGGATCGCCCAGAGATCGGCGCCGCTGGCGGCGGATCGGCGTCCGGTTCGGCCCGGGCTCAGAGGCGGCGCCTACCGGCCGCTCACCGAGGAGGGCGTGCTGCGCATCCACGCCGCCGCGCTCGAGGCGCTCGAGTCGGTCGGCCTCTGCAACGCGCCGCCCTCGGGCGTCGAGATCCTGACCGGCGCCGGCGCCGTGCGCGGCGAGGACGGCCGGATCCGCTTTCCGCCTGCGCTCGTCGAGGACATGCTCGCGAAGGCGGCGCGCGACGTCACGCTCTGCGCGCGCGATCCCGAGCGCGATCTCTTGCTCTCCGAGACGCGCGTCCATTACGGCACGGCGGGCGCGGCGGTCAACGTGGTCGACCTGGCGACGCGGAGCTATCGCCCGTCGACGGCGCGCGACCTCCATCAGGCGGCGCAACTCGCCCAAGCGCTCGACAACATTCACTTCTTCCAGCGTCCGATGGTCTGCCGCGACGTCGAAGACCCGAAGGAGATGGATCTCAACACGCTCTACGCTTGCTGCGCCGGCACGTCGAAGCATGTCGGCGTCAGCTTCTCCGACCCGGCGCATGTCGCGGACGGTTTCGAGCTTCTGCACATGATCGCGGGCGGCGAGGACGCCTGGCGCGAGCGGCCCTTCGTCTCCAACTCGAACTGCTTCGTGGTGCCGCCCTTCACCTTCGCGGCCGAGAGCTGCGTGACGATGGAGGCCTGCGTCCGCGCCGGCATGCCGATCCTGCTGCTCTCCGCCGGCCAGGCCGGCGCCACCGCGCCGGCGCCGCTCGCCGCGGCGATCGTCCAGGCGGTCGCCGAATGCCTCGCCGGCGTCGTCTATGTGAACGCGATCGCGCCCGGCCATCCGGCGATCTTCGGCACCTGGCCCTTCGTCTCCGATCTGCGCACCGGCGCGATGAGCGGCGGCTCGGGCGAGCAGGCGCTGCTGACCGCGGGCTGCGCGCAGATGCACCGCTATTACGGGCTGCCCGGCGCCGCCGCGGCCGGCAGCGCCGACAGCAAGCTGCCGGTCATGCAGGCGGGCTGGGAGCAGGCGACCTCTCTCGTCATGGCCGGGCTCGCGGGCCTCAATCTCGTCTACGAGTCGGCGGGCATGCACGCCTCGCTGCTCGGCTTCTCGCTCGAGTCGCTGGTGCTCGGCGACGATCTCATCGGCCAGGCGCTCCGCTGCGTGCGCGGGATCGAGGTGAGCGAGGACACGGTCGGCCTCGAGACGATCCGCTCGGTCTGCCTCGAAGGACCCGGCCATTATCTCGGCCATCCCGAGACCTTGCGGATGATGGAGACGGAGTACGTCTATCCGCGCCTCGCGGATCGCACGAGCCCGAAGGAGTGGGACGAGCGCGGCCGGCCGGACCTCCTCGACCGCGCGGTCGCGCGCAAGGAGGCGATCCTCGCCGCGGCGCCGCCGACGATCGATCCGGAGATCGACCGCCGGATCCGGGAACGCTTCCGGATGTATTTCTGAGCGCGCCGCCGCCGCGGTTCAGCCGGCCGCGTAAAGCGCGCCCGTGCGGGTCGCGAGAAAGGCGTCGAGCGGCACGTCTTCCTGGCGGAGAAAGCCGACCCGCGGCAGCGCGCCGCTCCGGACCATCTCGATCACCGCGACGACGGAGGCGGACGTCGTCCAGGCGATCGCCGTGCGCGGCGCGCCGGCGATCTCGATCGGCTTGTAGGCGCGCACGAACTCCTCGCGCGACAGCCGCTCGTCGATCCAGCCCTCGGCCGCGACATGGACATAGACGACGTCGTCGTTCACCGGCGGCTTGGCGTGGACCAGGATCTCGCCGGCCTCCTCGCGGCGCTCGCGCATCAGGAGCTCGTGGAAGAAGAAGTTCATCAGATCCATATGGCCGGGATAGCGCAGCGACTTGTAGTCGATGTTCTCGACCCGCCCGAGATAGGTGTCGCACATCGTGCCGAGCCCGCCCGAGGTGGTGAAGGCCTCCAATTTCACGCCGCCGATATACACCGTCTCGCGCCACTCCATCGGCGAGACCCATTTGCGTTGGCCGTCCTCGATCACCTCGCAGTCGTTGAGATACTCGTTCACGACGCCTTCGGGCGACCAGTTGAACGAGTAGCCCATCAGGCCGGTCGGATTCTGCGGCAGCGCGCCGACGCGCATCCGGCAGGAGCGGCAGCGGTCGAACTGCGCGATCTGCGCCGCGCCGACGATGCCGACGAAGCCGGGCGCCAGCCCGCATTGCGGCGCCATCAAGCCCTTCGAGTTCTCGGCGAGCTCGATGATCGCCTTGGTCGTCGGCACGTCCTCGGTGAGGTCGAAATAGTGGATCCCGGCCTTATGCGCCGCGGCGGCGACGCCGACATTGAGCTGATAGGGCAGGCAGGAGAGCGCGGCGTCGACGCGGCCGAAAAGCGCGTCGAGCGCGTCCGCGTCGGCGACGTCGAGCGCCTCGAAGGCGAAGGAACGAGCGACATGCGGCTCGGCGCGGTCGACGCCGACGACCTCGAAACCGGCCTCGTGGAGAAGCTCGGCGGCGAGCGCGCCGACCTTGCCGAGGCCGAGCACCGCGATCTTGTCCATGGGCTATCCTTTCCGGCCGGCGCGGAGCGCGCTCAAGGTCGCTGCGGGCGTGATCGCCTCGACATCGGTCTTGACATGCAGGAGCGCTGGTCCCGTTGCGGCGCGCGCGCGCGCGAAAGCGTCCGGGAACGCCGCGGTCTCGGTCACCGTCTCGCCATGCGCGCCATAGGCGCGGGCGAGGGCGGCGAAGTCGGGATTGACGAGCGCGGTGGCCGAGACGCGGCCCGGATAGTCGCGCTCTTGATGCATGCGGATCGTGCCGTAGGAGCCGTTGTCGATCACGAGGACGACGACGGCCGCGCCGAACTGGACGGCGGCGCCGAACTCCATGCCGGTCATCTGGAAGCAGCCGTCGCCGGCGAGGCAGACGACCTCGCGCTCGGGATGGCGCAGCTTCGCCGCGATCGCCGCCGGCAATCCGTAGCCCATCGAGCCGGAGGTCGGCGCGACATGGGTTCCGAAGCGGCGATAGCGGTAGAAGCGATGGAGCCAGACGGCGTAGTTGCCGGCGCCGTTGGTCAGGATGGCGTCCTCGGGCAGCGCCTCGCGCAGATGCCGGATGACGGCGCCCGTCTCGACGCCCTCGAACGCGGCGGCGTCCGCGCGCTCGGGCCGATCGGTCCAGGCGCGATAGGCGGCGTGCGCCTCCGCGGCGCGTCCCGAAGCCGGCCTCCGCGGCTCGAGACCGGCGACGGCGTCGAGGAACGCTTCGGGCGCGGCGCAAATTCCGAGATCGGGCGCGTAGATCCGGCCGATCTCCTCGGGCCCGGGATGGACATGGACCATCGGCTGCGCCGGTTTCGGGATGCCGAGCACGGTGAAGCCTTGGCTCGGGTTCTCGGAGAAGCGGGCGCCCAAGAGGATGAAGAGATCGGTCTCCTCGAGCCGTTTCACCAGCGCCGGATTGGCGCCGAGGCCGATATCGCCGGCGTAGTTCGGATGCTCCGGGTCGAAGAGATGCTGGCGCCGGAAGCTGGCGCCGACCGGCAGGTCGAACCGCTCCGCGAACCCGTGCGCGAGCTCGCGCGCGCGCGGCGTCCAACGCCCGCCGCCGAGGACGAGCATCGGCCGCTCGGCCCGGTTCAGCATCTCGGCGAGGCGCGCGACCTGCGCCGGCGTCGGCGCGCTTTCGACCGCCTCGATGCGCGGTCCGGCGGCGACGTCGGCGGTCTCGCGCAGCATGTCCTCGGGCAGCGCCAGCACCACAGGGCCGGGCCGCCCGTTCATCGCGACCGACCAGGCGTGGCTCGTCCCGCACTTCGAGAAGATGCTCTA